>NZ_OY764864.1:1218688-1523360 GCF_963668515.1 uncultured Ilyobacter sp.
GGGAATAAGTATAACTTTCTCCTTATCCCATACCTTTGCATCTTCCCCAAATTCACGTTTGAATATGGATGCTGCTCCAGGACCGCAAACGTCATGGGTGAGCAGGTTGTCAACATCTACCCAAATGTTTTCACCTGGAACCACTTTTTCTTTGTTTGATTTTTTAGCAAGAATTTTTTCAACAATTGTCATTCCCACAGTTTTCCCCCCTATTTTTTTACATTTATTAAACTTCTGTTTATAGCATCTATATAAGCTATGGCACTTGCCTCTATTATATCAGTTTTGATACCTTTACCGATATATACTTTACCGTCTATTTCAACTTCTACCCTTGCTTCACCCTGTGCATCAGAAGCACCGGTTATACTTTTTATAGAATAATCTTTAAGGGTACAATTTTTGCATCCAGTTATTGTATTGATAGCGTTGTACACAGCACTTACCGGTCCGTCACCCTCTGCAATTGCAGTTCTTATTTCACTTTTAGCCACCATTTTTACCTCTGCCTGGGTAGTATGTCCAGGAATTCTCATGATGTTAAAACTTGTAAGGTCATAAGATTTTTCAACAGTTCTAAGCCCCCCAAGGGCTAGAGATTCAATATCCTCATCTAAAATTTCTTTTTTAATATCTGTAAGTTTTTTAAATTTTTTGAAAATATCATCAATTTTTTCTTCAGACAGTTCATATCCAAGTTCAATTAATTTATCTTTAAAAGCGTGTTTTCCAGAATGTTTTCCAAATACAAGTTTATTTTTGGTTCTTCCTATACTCTCTGGAGTCATTATCTCATAAGTACTGCTGTTTTCCAATATTCCATGTTGATGTATACCAGATTCGTGAGCAAAGGCATTGTCACCTACCACAGCTTTATTCGGCTGTATATCCACACCTGTAAGCTTGCTTACTGTCTTACTTACGTGATAAATTTTGCTGTGATTTATTCCGCATTCAGCATCATAGCCTTCAGGTCTTACCTTAAGTGTCATGGCAAGCTCTTCTATAGCAGTGTTTCCTGCTCTCTCTCCTAGCCCATTAACAGTACACTCGATCTGTGCTGCCCCTGCACGAATTGCAGCCAAAGCATTTGCTGTAGCCAATCCAAGGTCATTATGACAGTGAACTGCGATTTCAGCCTTGTCTATGTTTGGTACATTGTCTTTTATTCCCTTTATTATCTCATAAAACTCCTCAGGATATGTAAATCCTACTGTGTCTGGGATATTTACAACTACAGCTCCTGCATCAATGACCCCTTCTAAAACTCTGTAAAGAAACTCAGGTCTCGTTCTAGAAGCATCTTCACATGAAAACTGAACTTCACAACCTTTGGATTTTGCATATTTTACCATCTCTACAGACTGGTTGTATACCTCCTCTTCTGACATTTTAAGTTTATATTTCATATGAATATCAGATGTTGCTATAAAAGTATGTATTCTTGGATACTTTGCTTCTTTTACTGCATCCCATGCTCTGTCTATATCTTTCACGGTTGCCCTTGCTAGAGATGCAACTTTACATTTTTTTATGGTCTTAGCTACTTCTCTTATGGCATCAAAGTCAGCTTGAGAGGCTATAGCAAATCCAGCCTCTATAATATCCACATTCAGTTCTTCCAGGTTTTTTGCAATTGTTAACTTTTCTTCGATTGAAAGGTTTACTCCTGGTGTTTGCTCTCCGTCCCTAAGAGTTGTGTCAAAAATCTTAACTTTTCTCATTTTTCCCCCCTTATTCTTCTGAAACTGTATAAAAAAAGCAGCCTAGCAGGCTGCTTAATAATCCCAAATTCTCAATTTTCCCCACTCATCAAAACCCGTATCTGGTTATAACGAAACAGACCCTCTGTTTAAAAGGGCTGGAGATAAATGACTTAAGCTCCTAACACTGTTTATCTCTATTCTACTTTGTTGGTTTAGGACTAGCAGTAGTACCAGCAGCAGAGATAGCAGTAGAGATATTGAAATAGTGTAGGATATTATCATTTTTCTTCCTCCTTTTCGTTAATTGCCTTTGCTTTCATGTTATGTAGAATTTTAGCAAAATGGCGTTATAATGTCAACTAAAATAATTAAGTACAGTCAAACTTTTTCTCTCAGAGTCAGAACTGCCAACAATAAAATAACATAGTTTAAATATGTAAAAACTGGAAAATACCTTTATTTTAAAAACATAAAACTATTAAAAATTGGAATAAAATTACACAATTAAAATATATACAAGTTTATTTTTTTATAGTTTTGTATTATATTTTTTCCACACTTGTTTACCCCAAAAGAACTTTTTTTATTTTTCTATCTATCCCTGTTTTTCAAACTTCTCATTTATAAGCACATATTTAAAATGAGGTTTTATACCAAGCTTTCTAAGCTCCGTATAAAACTTCAGCCTGAACTCATTCTTAAAAGACCAACCATTTGCAGGAGTATCTGTAAGAGCAGTGACCCAGCACTTTATATTTTCAGAAGTCATATCCATTAGCCAAAAGTGTGGTTCACTTCTGAGATTTATATGGGTATTTTCTTTTGCTATTTTTAAGGCAAGTTCTTTTACCACACCCATATCGGCTTCATATGATATCCAGAATTCTACCTTTGCCCACTGGGATTCATCCACAAGAGTGTAATTTATGAAATTTTCTTTGAGCATATTCACATTGGGTATCACAAACCTCTGCCAGTCCCACAGCTTTACTATTGTATGTGTCATATTTATATCTTCAACCACACCGTATTGATCTTTTATAAGTATCGTGTCTCCTACATTAAACTGTTTTGAAAGTGTTATTACCATCCCGGCTATAATATTTTCTATAAAGGGTTTGGCTGCAAATCCTAAAAATATTGTTCCAGTAGATGCAAACACAGAAAAGACACCTTTTGAAAAATTCCCCATGAAAGGATAAAGTAATAAAAATACCATTATTAAAAACCAAAAAATAAAAAGTGACCTTCTTATAATTGTAAATCTTGCCCCTATATTTTTCAGTGCCTTTTCCTTGGATCTTTTGAGGGTTTTTTTTAGTACTGCTGACCCATTTCTCATGGAACCAAAATTTTTATTATCCTCGACATTTCCCTTAAAATGATTCTCTAAGGTTCGAAGTCTAATTAAAAGATAAATCAAAGTAAATATCAAAACCAAAATCAGAGCAACATAATACGTCATTAAATATACACACCGCCTAAATAGTTTATAATTTTTATTTATTATGATTGTATCATATTAATCTTTATCTGACCAATTACAAAACAACCCTTTACCTCATACTGAAATCAGTATTTTTTTATTAACTGTTGCTTTTCTATATGAAATTCATCTTGAGAAACAAGTTCTTCCTCTGTGAGCTTTTTTTTTATCTCTTCATAGCATTTTTCCCCAAATGAATTTTTTATGGTATCTTCGTAGGAAACAATAAGGGGTCTGTAATCTTTTTCATGAAACCCTTCTGGATTTGTTCTTTTAAAAGAAGCACCGGTCCCATATTCCATATTTATGCAGGCTTTGTTGTAATAATCTTCAATTGTAAAACCATTTGTAAAATCATCTGGAAGAGTGATATACAACATTGAAAGATCATCCTCAGCTAAAACCTCTATAGGCCACAGATTGCATATCAGCGGCTTATGGTTCAATATATCAGAAGCCTCCATACCCTTGTCTAGACATATAGAATGAGCCGCACACAAAGTCGTGCTATTGTTAGGTCTAAATGCACAGGTACACAGTTCTATCTCTTCCCCTATATGTTCTTCCGGTATCATGAGAGCATCCTCTAAGATACTTTTCTCTATACTCTTTTTATCATAGTCCAACTCTTCAAGGATATCTATATTTTTAGTTAAATTATTATACTCATCTATATTTTCCAAAATAAGATTTCTTGTTGCATCACTGAATTTTGAAGGTGCATCTCCACAGCAGGTATCCAAACAGTTAAAACAATCAAAATTGGTCATGGTAGAAAAAACTCCGTAATCTATTGTTGCCCTGTAGATTTTTCCTTTTATCTCTACCTGACTCTCTATCATATCTCCACTGGAAAAATATCTTCTGGCCATTTTTTCCTTCTCAGGGGGCATTTTATACAGCCTTTCTCCCTTGGGATGGTCTAAAAATAAAAAATAAATCATAATTTTACCTCTCTTAAAATAAATCGATTTTCATGTATCCAACTTTGCTGTGATTATAAAATTAAAAAAACAGCTCCGAAAAGCTGCTTTAAGTCCTTATGGTGCGGAGGGGGAGACTTGAACTCCCACGTCAAAGACACTAGATCCTAAGTCTAGCGCGTCTGCCAATTCCGCCACCCCCGCATAGATAAGTATAAAATTGTTGGAGCGGGAAACCAGGTTCGAACTGGCGACATTCAGCTTGGAAGGCTGACGCTCTACCAACTGAGCTATTCCCGCAAAAATGGTCGGAACAGCAAGATTTGAACTTGCGACCCCCTGCTCCCAAGGCAGGTGCGCTACCGGGCTGCGCTATGCTCCGTTATATTTTATCTTCTGACAGGAATAATAATAACATAACAAAAAAACTTTTGCAAGAGTTTTTTTGTTTTTTCTTTTATTACTGCCATTTACAACCCCGATCAATTATGCAGAAGCCATTAATTTCAAGGAATTTTAAAATGAAAAAAATCCCCATTGTTAAAAACTTGATAAAAAATTACCTTTATGTTATTTTGTATATATATACTTTATCGGATTAGGAGCTTAATATGTTAGGACTTTTTATTATCGCATTTATAATTATGGCTTTAATATTTAGAGATCATCTCATCTTTGTAGTATTATTCTTTGTCTCTTTAATTGCTGCAGACTGCTTTTTATATAATTACATGATCAAACCTTGTCTCTGGAAGTTTTTTTAGAAATTTTGTTCTAAATATCCCCTATTATGATACTTAATTTAAATAGAGGTCTGAGTTTAAAATAAATAGCCTAATTTGATATTCATACTTAAGATTCAAGTATTGAATTTATAAGGATTCGTTACTTTTCTCTTGAAAGAAGTTTAAGGAAACTCTGGAAAAATTTTCCAGAGTCGAGAGATATAGTTACAGAAATCTGTTCCTTATCTCTCAGAAAAGTTCAAGAATTTTCAAACGTCTAGTGAGTATATGTTTCTTTTAACGCCTTTGTGAGCTACAGTCCTCGGTTCCCTGTGGAACTTATTCTGTAGGACGGCTGAGTACAGGCTCTTTTCTGTATAAGTTCTGCGACTTGAAAATTCAAAAAATCTTCTCTATGAAACTCTTCTCCTGTCTCTGTGTCTTCTGTGACCAAAAGATTTTGTTATTATTCGTGTTAATTTCCCTATCTTTTATTAGTGTCCATTCGTGATAAAATCTTTTGACTTTAATATCGCCCTCCTCCGTGATACTCTCTTCTTTTCTCTGTGGCCAAAAGCTTTTGTCCTTATTCGTGTTAATTTCCCTATCTTTTATTAGTGTCCATTCGTGACAAAATCTTTTGATTCTGATATTCAGATAAATTCAGTAAATTATTTTAACCAGAAACTGTGGTTAAATAATTGAGCGTATTTGTTCTTTTTTTTGAAGGATAATCTTCCAGTCAGTTCATAATCATTAGTTAAAAATCAGAAAAAATCTGATTGACTAAATATAAAAGAAAGGATTGAGATCACTTGAAATTAAGTGATTCTAAATCCTCTCTATCTAGAAAACTATTCTGAAACTTTTATCTTCCCTTTAATAATATCATTTTTTATCTTATTAAGTTTAACTATTCTTTCCTTACCTATAACATTTTTTGTATATTTGAAATCTGTAAGTGAGACGCCATTGCTTGCAAGATTCGCCTGGGTATATCCAGATACAAATTTACCTTTTATCAGGTCAGATACAAGGCTATACACAGCGTTATCTATTCTCACTCTCACAGAGGTCAGGATAGTCCCTGGTAGAAGTCCATCCTCATCTACATCACAGCCTATTGCATACACACCTCTTTCTTTTGCAGCCTGGAAAAGACCTCTTCCTGTACCTTCTGCCACGTGCATAATTACGTCTGCTTTTCTATCCATCATCATAAGTGAAATATTTTTACCAGTAGCCGGGTCGTTAAATGGGTTGCTACTTGTAGTAGGCATATAAGTGTTATACACCTTCACCTTTGGATTGACATACTGTGCCCCCTGTCTGAATCCATTTTTAAACCTGTTGAAAGATCTGTTATCCATTGCAGGGATTGTCCCCACAACTCCTGTCTTACTCATCATAGCAGATAAAGCCCCTGCTAAAAATGACATCTCCTGCTCTGCAAAGTCTATAGTAACAGTATTTGGAATCTCTATTGTGGCTCCCACAAGTCCAAACTTTTGTTCTGGATACTCTCTTGCGGCTACTTTCATAGATTCTGCTACCACTGTTCCCATCCCGATAATAATATCGTACTCTTTAGTACTTGCAAAATCCTTCAAATACTGAAGGTCCTCATTTATATTTGAAGGTTCAACATATTTAAACTCTATTTTCCCCTCATCTTGCAATGTCGTCAGAGCCTCATAAGCCATATGGTTAAACCCTGTACCCAAACCTCCAGAGGACAGCACCAGACCCACCTTTGTTTTTTCCGCTCCAAAGGCTGTAAAAGTAAAAATAATAATTCCTGCTATAACACCCAATAATCTCTTCATGAAAATTCCCCCACCTTGTAAATTAAATTTAGACTTTTAATTTATCATATTTTTTTTAAAATATGCAGTTCTAAAATTCAAAATTGTTTCGGTACAATTATTGAACTTTAATAATTAATACGAGAGATAAAGTATGCATAAAGCAATTAAACCATAAAATTTAGCATGATCCAGATACAAAAATACCCGCCTTAAGGCGGGTATTAATTATCTATGGGATTTGATCTTTTCAGCCATTGCTTTTGCAATATTTTCAAGCTTTTCATAATCTTCTAAAGTAGGATTTCCTCTCACTTCTACAGCATCTGCTACAATTTCATTTCCGTTTAATGCATCGGCGAAAGCCTGGATTCCTCTTACTCCTCCGCCACTCCACATCATATTTCCAAATATACCTAAATATCTGTTTTTCAGTCCGTAATTCTGGAGTTTGTGAAGTAAAGGCTGTACCTTTGGATAAAGGGCGTTGTTGTGTGAGCACGAACCGATAATAAGCCCCTTATACTTCCATATATCACTTATAATAAAAGAGTGATCTGTTTTTGAAGCATCATAAACTTTTATCTCTTTTATTCCCTGAGAACTTAGTTCTCTGGCTATGGCGTTTGCCTGCTTTGCTGTATTACCATACATAGTTCCATATACGATAACTACACCTTCTGATTCTGGCTCGAGTCTAGACCAGTAGTCATAATGCTTTATAACTCTGTTTATGTCACTTCTCCATATTATACCGTGTGACGGGCATATATACTTAATCTCAAGAGGACCTAATTTTTTTATGGCATTTTGCACCTGCATACCATACTTTCCAACTATGTTGGCGTAGTATCTTCTCATCTCATCTTCATAAAAATCAAAGTTTACTTCGTCGTCAAAAATTCCCCCATCTAAAGCTCCGAAACTTCCAAAGGCATCATTTGAGAAAAGGATTTTTTCAGTTGTATCATAAGTAGCCATACTTTCAGGCCAGTGTACCATAGGCATCATAGCAAAAGTAAGTTTGTGATGTCCTAGATCTAAAATATCCCCCTCTTTTACAGGATAAAAATTATCTTCATTTGCATCGTGGAAGAAAGATTTGATCATAGGGAATGTTTTGGAATTTCCTACTACTTTTGCATTTGGATATTTTCTCATAAGGTCTCTCAGACCACCTGAATGATCAGGCTCCATATGATTTACTACGATATAGTCAAGATCTTTTCCATCCAAAACACATTCAAGTTTTTCCATAAAAAGTCCCTCTACACCAAACTCTACCGTGTCGATAACACAAGTCTTCTCATCGTTAATAACGTATGAATTGTATGCTACTCCCATCGGAAGAGGCATGTAATTTTCGAATCTCTCAGTTTTTCTATCATTTGCTCCAATCCAATAAACATTATCGGTTACATTTACTAAATTATGCATTTCTACCTCCTTAAAAAATCATTACAGATGGTTTATTTAATTATAATAATAACAAATTTATATTTTTTTCACAAGATTTTTTTTGTAAAACATAGCTTTACAAAACCACTCTTTCACTCTTAAAAGTATACTTTTATATCACATAAATTTCAAGTTTTAAAAAAATAGTTTCAGTCACTGATTTCTTTTGCTATTGTCACTTTATTTTTTTATGATATAATCTTTATAAAGTCTATATTTCAGGAGGATAAAATGGATCCAATACTATTTGAAATCGGAGGCTTCAAGCTAAGATATTATGGCCTCATGTACGCACTTGCATTTTTTATAGGAATAGAGATAGCAAAATGGGAAGCAAAGAGAATGAACATGTCTCCAGCCCTTTTAGAGAACTTTGCTATAACAGCTATGGTGTCTGGACTCATCGGAGGCAGACTTTATTATGTACTCTTTAATCCCCACTACTACTTTAATAATCCCATGCAGATCCCTGCTGTATGGAATGGCGGAATGGCCATTCACGGAGGGATCATCGGAGGAATCATCGGTACCTTTATCTTTGCCCACAGACACAAAGTCAGCCCTTGGAAACTAGGAGATATTGCCGCAGCTCCACTTATCCTAGGACAGGGCATAGGAAGATTCGGTAACCTTATGAACGGAGAAATTCACGGAGTCCCTACATTTACCCCATGGAAGGTTATTTTTACACTAAAGCCTGGATTTTATGCTTGGTATGATCAGTACAGAGCCATGAGTATAGAGGCTCAGATGAAGTATAAAGAGCTAGTTCCCTGGGGGATTGTCTTCCCAGAATCTTCTCCTGCAGGAAGTGAATTTCCAAACCTTCCGCTGCATCCAGCCATGTTATATGAGATGTTTTTAAACTTCACAGCATTTTTACTCATATGGTTTTATTTCAGAAAAAAAGAGTATGCTCCTGGTACTGTTTGGTGGATTTATGTCATTATGTACAGTCTCATAAGAGTTTTTGTAAGTTTTTTCAGGGCAGAAGATCTTATGATAATGGGATTCAGAGCTCCTCACGCAATCAGTGTCATTTTCGTTGCTGTTTCGATTATTATGATTAAACATTTGAATAAAAAGAAAATCTAAAGAGGGATGAAATATCCCTCTTTTTCAATAAACTTTAGAATCTTCTCACTGACAGGGCTTAACTACTGAGAAATAATATCATAAGTCTCTGATAAAAAATATACATATCCAAAAGATTTAAATTTGAAAAAATTTCTAATTAGTAGTATAATTTTCTTAAAAAATTACTGCTATTATTGATGAGGTGAAATCTAATGAAAAAAAACGTATTACTGGGAGTTACAGGAGGGATAGCTGCATATAAAGCTGCAAATATAATCTCTCTCCTAAAAAAAAGTGGATGCAATGTCAAAGTTATCATGACAAAAAGCGCCACTGAGATAATAACTCCTCTGACCCTTGAGACCCTTGCGAGAGACAGGGTTATAGTAGACATGTGGGAAAAAAAGCCCAACCTTGAAGTAGAGCACATCTCTTTCGGAGAGTGGGCAGATGCAGTTCTGATTGCCCCGGCCACATATAACATGGTGGGTAAGGTAGCAAACGGAATCGCAGACGATATGCTCTCTACAGTTATCTCTGCCACAAAGGCACCCGTTTATTTTGCCCTTGCAATGAATGTAAATATGTATGAAAACCCTATTTTAAAGGACAATATAGATAAATTAAAAAAATATGGGTATAAGTTTATAGAGGCTGACGAAGGGTTCCTTGCATGCAATGTAAATGCTAAAGGGAGACTAAAAAGAGAAGAGGATATTGTAGATATCATTAAAAACGAATTAAACCCACTAGAAAGGTCACTTGAGGGTAAAAAAATCCTTATCACTGCAGGAAGAACAGAAGAGGCAGTAGATCCTGTAAGGTACCTTTCAAACAGGTCCACCGGTCAGATGGGATACTCCCTGGCTTCAGCTGCGGTACAGCTAGGTGCAGAGGTAACTCTGGTTTCAGGCCCTACAAATCTCCCTGTCCCTGAAGGCCTGCAAAATTTTTTACAAGTCAGAAGTGCACAGGAGATGTTTGAAACAGTCATGGAATATTACGACAGTCAGGATGCGGCTATAGCCTGTGCTGCTGTGGCAGACTATAAGATAAAAGAATACTCTCAGCAGAAAATAAAGAAAAAAGATGGAGACATGGTCCTGGTTCTTGACCGAAATCCAGATATACTTTATGAAATGGGGCAGAGAAAAAACAAGCAGTTTCTTATAGGATTTGCAGCAGAGAGTGAGAATTTAATAGAAAATGCAACGAGGAAACTTCAAAAGAAAAACTTGGATCTCATCGTAGGAAACCTTGTGACATACATGCAAAGCTCAAATAACCAGGTAACACTACTGAAAAAAGACGGCTCAAAAACAGAAATCCCTGAAATGAAAAAACAGGAACTTGCATTTAATATCTTAAAAGAGATCAAATTCTAATTAAGATAATACCATATATTAAGATTTTGAAACAAGATTTACTAAAAAACATATTGTTTATAGAATATAAAAATGTTATAATAAGCGTGCTTTAATTCTTCAGGTTCATAAATAAAATATCTTATGGCTTAACGCCTACCGCATATACAAGCATCAGATTGTAAGACTGGTTTTAAAAAGGTATTTTAGCCTAGAGTTATAAGCACAATAATTTTGGAGGTGCTAAAATGCTAAAAGGAACAGTAAAATGGTTTAACTCAGAAAAGGGATTCGGATTCATCACTTCAGAAGAAGGAAACGACTTATTCGTACACTTCTCTGAAATCAACAAGCCTGGATTCAAAACTCTTGAAGAGGGAGAAGAAGTTACATTTGACGTAGTAGAAGGGCAAAAAGGTCCACAAGCTGCTAACGTAACTCCTGTAAACTAATAAGTTCAGAATAGCCTCAAAGCAATTGCTTTGAGGCTATTTTTTTATTCCTATATGAAATCAAAGATTAAATACCTTTCGCCTATATATAAATTCTACCCTTTAATGTTATTATAAAATCCCCTATAATCTCCAGCCTCTTATCTTTTCTTAATCTGAGTACCATCTCTCCCCCTCTTTTTGAAGCCTGATGAGCACTTAATCGATTTTTTCCCAATATCTCACACCAGTAGGACGCTAGCAAAGTGTGGACAGAGCCTGTAACAGGGTCTTCATTTATGCCAGCCCAGGGATTGAAGTATCTCGAGATAAAATCATAATCCCCCTCTATACCTGCAGTTACAGCAAGTCCTTTTACCCCACCAACATCTAGCTGCTTCATCAGTTCAAAATTTGGATTTAAGTTTAAAACTTCCCCATGATTTTTTAGGTGGATTACGAGTTTCTTTGTGTTTTCGCCTATAAAAATATTTTCATACTCTGATATACCCGCAGCTTAAAGTAGTTTTTTATTTAGGGGAAAGCCGTCAAATACCGGTGTATCCAATGGAAAATCCAAAAGGATTTTTTTTGTCTTTTATTTTAGCGATATAATTCCAAGTGCCCCTAATATCCCCATAACTGAAACTGACAAACCTATAAGATAATACAGCTATGAATCTAAATCGATCCAGTATCTAAGGGTTGTTTCAACCTCAAGTTCAATTTTATCACAGAAAATTCCATTGGCATTTTCTATTGTTTTTGCTGAGGCCATATTGCCTTCATCGCAGGTTATCAAGATCTTTTCATATCCTTTTGCCTCAACCAGACCTAGCAGCATCAGCAGCATTTTTGATGCATACCCATTCCCTCTTTCTGAAGGGCGGATACCATAACCTATGTGCCCACCTCTGCAAAGAAGGTCATCATTGAGCTCATGTCTGAAATGTATGGCTCCTAGTACTTTTTTCTTATCAACTAAAAAATAAAGTGTCGACGGAACAAAGCCCTTTTTATATACCTCGTCTGTTTCGTCGACTGCCCATCTTGTCAGCAGTTCCTGAAAACTTGCATCTCCTCGACTAGATGCCATGGGTACGATTATTTCCTCTGAAAGTTCCCACTCACTAATATAATCTAAATACCCAGACTCAGGCACTTTATTGTACTTCACTATTTTCAGTCCCATGATATTCCTCCAAATATATCTAACTCTTTCTTTAATAAATTATCTTTCCGCAATGATCAGCATCTCAAAATCTTCAGTTGTGAGTTTATCTTTTCTGCTAAAAGCCCCTAATTTTGCTCCGTAAATATCAATAGTTTTAAAATCCAGTGATTTTAAAAGCCAGCTTATTTCAGAGGGTACATAATATCTCTCATTACAGTGAAGTTCCATTTCATTCCCAGAATCATCTTCTAAAGAGGTGGTATTATATTCACGAAAGGTCATCAGGTCGAAGAAACTTTGTTCACAGTTTGCATTCCCATCTTGCTTTTGAGACTCTATGAAATCTTTTACCGAGTGGTATAGGGGAAACAGTGCATTTAACGTTGTAAATATTAACTTCCCATTTTCCTTTAGTGATTTGGCAGCATTTTGAAGTATCTGGTAATTCATCTCGTCGGTCTCCATAAGGGAGAAGCCCCCTTCACACAGCATAATAGCCAGGTCAAACTCATCTTCAAATGGTAGACTTCTTGCATCTGCTTTCCTAAAATCAATATTTACTTTTTGTTCTTTTGCCTTCTCTTTCGCCCTTTTTAGCATGGATTCTGACAGATCAATCCCAGTTACAGAGTAACCACGTTTTGCCAGCTCTATAGAATGACGTCCCGTACCGCACCCGATATCTAAAATTCTGATATTTTTATTATGACTAATTTCATCTTCAATAAAGTCACATTCTCCCATAGTTCCCTGTGTAAAGCTTTCACTGTCATACTTTTTACCATAGTTTTCAAATAAGGTTTCATACCACTGCTTCATATTACTCCTCCTATTTTTAAGCTGAGACATTTAAAAGATTTTCGGTAATTCTCAAAAATAAATTTAACTTTCAGTTTTAAAAGTCCAGGCCAAGATCCTGCTGATCTTTTGTCCTTGACTCATCTCCAGTATTTTTATATCTTTAGCCCCTAGTTTATACAATAACTTCTGGGTTGGCTTTATATTGTCCTTGTTGGAAATCAAGGATGTAAACCAGGTAATTTGGGAAGAAAACCTAAGACTTTCCTCAGCCATTTTTTTCAGGAAAAGGCGCTCTCCACCAGGACACCATAATTCAGCTTTCTGTCCACCGAAATTCAATCCTTTTTTTACTTTTTTATTTTCTTTATTGAGATTATTCACTTTTCTTTTATTTGCCTTTAAGGCATCCTCTAAGGAAGCATGAAATGGAGGATTACACATAGTCAAATCAAATTTATCATTTTTTTCGATTATCCCTTCAAAAATATTTTCCCTATTTTTTTGAAGTTTTAGAGTTATTTTATTTTTCAAAACTTTATTTGAGTCCACTATTTTTTTTGCATTTTCTATGGATTTCGGGTCTATCTCTGAAGCTACAAAATCCCAATTATAACTTTGACTCCCTATAATAGGGTATATGCAGTTGGCACCGGTTCCTATATCCAGTACTTTTACACCCTTTTTTTTGCCCCCTAGCAACTCTGCTATATAGTGTACATAGTCTGCCCTACCGGGGATGGGCGGACATAAAAAACCTTTTGGAATATCCCAGTTCTCTATGTTGTAGTAGGTTTTTAAAAGTGCTTTATTTAAAAGAATAACGCCTCTGTTGTCGCTAAAATCTATCGTTTCTTCTCCTCTCGGATTTTTTTTCAGGTATATTTTCAATTCCGGCAGATTTTTTACAAGTAATTTAAAATTATATCTTCCTTTATGGGGATTTTTTGGATGCAGTTCCCCTTTTTTATTTATTTTTTTCAATTTATACTCCTTATTAATTACATCTCTTTAATATCCATAGATTAAATTGTAACATGCTTAATTATTTCGGGCAAGAAAAAGGAGGACACAAGAAATAAATATTAAATTTCTTCGTAAAAAAAACGGCCTAAATCAATAGGCACGCTTAAATTTTACTTAATTTTAACAGAATAAATAATAACCATTGCTAAGTAAGTAACAGGCAATATATAAATATAATTTTTAAATACGCCCTTCATTTTCACTTTAAAATAGTCAAATGTCACTACCTGGCAAAGATGTAACGGAGAAATAAAGTAAAACATAAAAGCAGTAGTATATATAAACATAGCATAGAGAAGTCTGGTATCATAATCCGGAGCTAAGGGTAATATCATTGGGAAAAGAATCGCTACACTTGGATTTGTCGATCCCAGTGCATATGAAATAAGGGCTGCTGACAAGAATACTACCAATTCTATCGGGATCCCAAACTCCAGCATATTTTTTAATAATTCATTAATTTCATTCACATCATTCACAATATTTTTATATACCATAATTCCAAATATTGAAATAACCAACGGAACCTTCACACCTTTAAGCATTGTCATCAGAATATTTTCTTTCAAGTTAAATTTAGAATCTTTCCTCTTATCAATTTTATTAATTACAAAACATAATACAATACCAAGTATCAGTGAAATATAAAATTCTAAATTAATCAAAAGAACACCCATTAAACTGACTAATATTGGTGAGGAATATATAAGAAATCCTTTTATGGAAGTCAGATATTCTTTCATATCTACATTTTCAATTTCAGGAGATTTTACATTCCTGAAATAAAAGGTATACGCAATTATATAAAATAAAATTCCTATTGGCAGCATCAGAAAAATAAAATCATTAACCTCATATCCGCCTATCTCTGCTGCCATAACAATCGTAGGAGATAATGGGAAAATAAAATATAATCCATGTCTGAAGATCATATTTATAGAAGCTTTTTTCTCCTGAGAAATATTCATCTTTTCACCAAGGTTATCAACTACCGGACAGGACATCAGCGCTCCACCGCTTACCAGCAATGTACCTATTATCACGGGTGCAAACATGATAGTGGCTTTGGCACTTCTAAGCATTTTTTCCAAAGCTCCTATCATTCTCTCCATTAAATAATATTTGTCCATCAAATGTCCCATAACTGTTATCAATCCTATAGCCAGGGCTAATGAAAGCGTCTGATAATCAGATACAGCTTCGATTATTAATCCGAAAATATGCACCAAGCTTCTCCCGGTGAACAATCCTAAAGCTATTCCTCCTATCATCAGTGAATACCCGATATTTATTTTTCTATTTACCAGATATAATATTATCAAAATAGATAAAATCAATTTAACCAGTACCACAAAATCACCTCCTTACTGTCATTTTATAATCCCCTCGCTCATAAACATCTGAGATATTCTCAACATTCTTTATATTGTATCTCAATACAGGCCTAATTTAATAATTTTTATAAAAAAGTCTACAATTCTTTTTCCTCTGCAGCTGTATTGTATTCCAGACATCTATCCTCCTGAAAAAACTCCGTCTTTTTTACCATGAGCAGAAACCATCCCACAAGAACTAGCCCTTTTAAAATACTGGTTATGGTGAGTGTCCACCAAACTCCGTTTAATCCTAGCAAAGATTCAGAGGAGAGAAATATGGACATGGGTATCCTCAGGGCATTAAATGCTATGCTGACTATAGAGGGTGGTGATGTCTTACCAAGACCATTGAAGGCTCCTGCTGTAACTATCTCTATACACATAAACAGCTGAGAATATCCCAGTATTTTCAGATACTCCACACCAAATTTTATGACTTCCCCTTCCGGTATGAATATGGAAAATATAGGCCTGGCAAAGAATATAAGGAGAAGTGTGGCAAAAACACCAACTACAGAAATAATAGCAATTCCTGTGGCATATCCTTTTTTTATACGTTTCGGCTGTTTTGCTCCGTAATTCTGTCCCACAAAGGTAGAGACTGCCACCTGAAATCCACTGGCTGTCATCCAGGATATGGCCTCTATCTGAGACCCAACCTTTTGTACCGCCATGGGAAGAGGCCCCCACTGGGCTATTATTCTGGCTATTACCATTGTAAAAAATGTAAAAAGCCCGTTATGAAGAGCCACAGGTAGGCCCAGCGTTATATACTCTTTCATAATATACAGTTCAGGTTTATGGTGAAGATCCAGAGACTTCACCACACCATTATCCCTGTTTATATAAACTAAGAAGGATGTAAACACCGCAAGATGTGCCAGCACTGTGGCTATGGCGGCTCCCTCTACTCCCATGGCAGGAATAGGACCTATTCCAAATATGAGAAGAGGATCTAGCACGAGATTCACCCCTATACCTATTGTATTTATATAAAAGGGGGTCCTACTGTCTCCGTATCCATTGAAAATTCCTGTAAAAACCGGATTTGAAAAACTAAATACCATCCCCAAAACAATAATTTTGAGATAGGATACTGCCATGGATATGACTCCCTGGTCTCCCAAGTTAAAAAATCCTATGAGTTTATCACTGAAAAAATAAACCAGTGTTCCGTAAAAAATCGAAAGCATAAAGTTCATCTGAAGGGCGTTTCTGGCATAGTCCTTTGCCCTTGTGAAATTCTTACCCCCTATACTCTGAGAAACTCTCACCTCTGCCCCTATTTTTGATACAAGTATAAATGCGAAACTAAACCACACATAAAATCCGGCACTTCCCACTGCTGCCACGGAACGGCTTCCTGTCCTTCCTATCCAAAACATATCAGTGAGGTTGTAGGCCATCTGAAGAAAAGATGTGGCCATTACAGGAAAGGCCATCTTCATTAGCCCCTTAGAGATACTTCCCTGTGTCATATCTATTTTTGATTTCATTATTACCCCTTTCAAATACAACATAAAAAAAAGATATCACATCATACAACCTTTGCACAGTCGTTTTTTGAATTGCAAAATTCTTCAATCCAAACCCAGTTACATCAAGATCTATGTCGGGGTACCTTTATATCAGGAGATTTACTTGTCATATTCTTATTTTTTATACAGGGAATCTGATTTTTCTATACCTTAACTTAATTAGCTACCTGCCTTTCAGATTAAACTATTGAATTTATAAGGATTCGTTACTTTTCTCTTGAAAGAAAAGTAACCAAAAGTTCAAGAATTTTCAAATGTCTAGTAAGTAGATATTTCTTTTATCGCCTTTATGAGCTACAGTCCTCGGTTCCCTGCTCATCCACTGGATAAGGTGTTTCATAGTCGCTATCGCTCCTTGAACTCCCTTAACTTATTCTGCAAGACGGCTGAGTGCAGGTTCTTTCCTGTATAAGCCCTGCGACTTGAAAATTCAAAAAATCTTCTCTATGAAACTCTTCTCCTGTCTCTGTGTCTTCTGTGACCAAAAGATTTTGTTATTATTCGTGTTAATTTCCCTATCTTTTATTGGTGTTCATTCGTGATAAAATCTTTTGACTTTAATATCGCTCTCCTCCGTGATACTCTCTTCTTTTCTCTGTGGCCAAAAGCTTTTGTCCTTATTCGTGTTAATTTCCCTATCTTTTATTAGTGTCCATTCGTGACAAAATCTTTTGATTCTGATATTCAGATAAATTCAGTAATTTATAGAATTAATTCTAAACGGTAACTTGAGTTAATTTAGTACCCTGCTTCTAACTCATTAAAATATCTATAAAATTCCGTATTCACAGGAACAGATAGGTTGTGTTTTTTCCCCAATCTGACAATAGTACCTGCAAATAACTCTATCTCGCTATAACGCTTTGCTTTTACATCTTGTGCCATAGAGGGCATCCCTACTGGATTCAGCCCATCCATAATCTCTAACCAATAATCAATCTCTTTATCTTCAAGGATAATCCCCTCTTGTTTCGCAACCATCTGAACCTCTTTCATAGCCGCTATCATCATCTCTCTTTCAAGGCCCTCTTTTTGTATAGTCTGATTGGTTCCACCAAAATAAGCTACTGTCTGGTTGACCCCTACATTGATCATAAGTTTACTCCATAGCTTTATCGCCATTTTATTATTGATCTCATAGGGCATCTCCACCTTATTAAAAAACCTTTTCAGACATTCTACTTTTTCTGTATTTCTATTTTCATTTAGTTCACCGAAACACAGCATACCCTTGTGCTTATAAGTCATCTGATTTCCCACTTTGGCCGCTGTCATTCCCTGGGCCACACAGTATAAATTATGCTCTTCTCCGTAGACTTTGGCAATATCTCTTTCACTTTGAATCCCATTCAGTACCGAGAGAATAATTGTATTATCACCCACATGATGTCTGACTGTCTCAATGGCTTCTTGAAGATGATTATATTTTACTGCGACAATTAAAAGATCTGCCGTCTCGACCACTTCATCTGGAGCCACATAATTAAACTGACACCTCTTCCCGTTGCAATAGATACCCTCTTTTTTATAACGGTCTATCCGCTTCTGGTCCGCTACAATCCTTAAATCTTCAAATTCCATTTTATGAGACAGGTGTTCTGCATACATTACACCTAAAGCCCCTAAACCAATTATTGAAACTTTTTTTATAGAATGATTCATATTTCCCCCCATTTTTTTATCTGCTATTAATTCGTATAACCCACTGAATGTATTAAAAGGTTAAAGTCACAAAATTTTATCACGAATGAATACAATTAAAAAATTTGTTGTAAATTTACACTAACGAAAGATAAGACAAAATATTTTGCTCACAGAGGGCATTTGAAAAAATAGAAAATATTGTACTCCATCTATTAGACTAATTAAATTATCGCCTTATTTCCACCCCTCTCTCTAAAAAATCTATTAATATCAATATAACTTTTTTTATAAAAACTCAATTATTAAAGGCATATGATCACTATATTTTATCCAATTACTGTACTCGCCGATACTGAAATACTTCAATTTTTCACTGAAAACATTAGAACAGTAAATATAATCAATGTGATATGGTTTATCTTCATGCTTATACATGTATAAAGTAGGAACCGATTCTATACCGTATTCTTCATCATGTAATTTATGATAAACACTTGAAATATTATGCTCTTTTAATTTTTCAACTACATCTCTATGAGTAAAATTCTTTTTGGGGCTATCATTATCCCATACAGTATTGCTGTTAAAATCTCCTATAAAAATACAATCTTCTTTTAATAAATTTTGATAATATTCTATTGCAGATCCAACCTGTGATATATATCTATTTCTTGCATCTTCCTTGTCATTCATTGCCCATATCCCAAATAAAACAAAATCCTTCACACCTTTTACTCTGATTGGGATCACATACTTAAAATTTTCATTATAACTTTCCTCCAAGTGAAGTTTATAATCTTCCTTCGAAAAAATAGCAATATCCTTTGAGTTATTATCTCCAAACCAGTACCTATTAGGATAGGCGTTTAATTGTTCATCTTTAAACTTTGATAACTCCTCACATTCTGATATTATCATGATATCAGCCATTATATCTGATACTTGTTCTATCTTCTTTCTAAAGGCCATGTTACAGTTCCAAGAAATAATTGTCATTCCACCTCTGTTATTATAAAGAATTTAATTTGAATTTTTTTATATAACCACCAAAATCGATTTTTAAAGTTTGAACCAAAGAATGCAAACATAAGTACAAATTCTTAATATAAAAAATATATCTATAACACACACTTCTCTATACAGACAAGAATATCATAATCATATGAGAATTTCATTAAAATTTTAACTATAAACAATCTATCTTAAAATAAAATTTAATATTTTTTATACTTCTTGAACCGATCAGAACAGTATAAAAAATTTTATCAAACAAGTCTTTCTTCTTCTATTTTAGTATAATAAAGCTTATTTTTTAACATTTAATATTACCACAACCACTTATTTCATTACTTTATCTAACTATAATTATGCTATAATTTCTTATATAAAATTTAACAGTGAGGTATCACTTATGAATAATATTTTAAAGAATAAAAATATGGGCTTACTTTTAGCAGGTTCTTCCATTATAAGCTTTTCCGGAGTATTTACAAGATTATCTGAATCTAGTTCTAGTATTTCAGCTTTTTACAGGGTATTCTTCGGAGCACTGTTTCTGCTGGTATTTTGCCTGATAAAGAAAGAAAAATTGTGGATGGGTATCCCTGCCTTTCTATATTCTGCCCTTGCAGGACTGTTTTTTTCCCTTGACCTTTTTGTATGGCATAGAAGTATCCATTATATCGGTCCTGGTCTTGCCACAGTGCTGTCGAATTTTCAGGTAGTTTTTATAACTTTTATAAGTATTTTTATATTTAAAGAAAAGATCAACTGGAAATTTTATCTGTCGATTTTTTTAGCTCTCATAGGGATATTTCTTTTATGCGGAGTCAACTGGAATGGAAATACAGAAAGCTATAAAACAGGAGTCATTTTGGGACTGGTCACAGCTGTATTTTATACGGGCTACATTCTGACTCTGAATTTTTCATTCAAATTAGAAAACAAATTTTCTCCAAAGGGCAATATATTTTGGGTCTGTGTATTTTCAACAGTTATCTTGGGAACTATTTCAAAATTCTCTGGAGAAAGTTTTGATCTGATTTCAAATAAAAATTTAATTATCCTATTGGCTTACGGTATACTCGGTCAGGGGTTGGGGTGGGTATTCATATCATCATCCATGTCAACTATACCCGTATCTACAGCTGGATTGATACTACTTATGCAGCCCGTACTGTCCATGACATGGGATATAATATTTTTTAAACGCCCCACAAACATTATCGACCTTATCGGACTCATCTTGTCTCTTGGTGCCATCTATCTAGGTGCTACCAGCAGAGAACCTGAAAATAAGAATCTTACAAAAACAAAATAAGTGTAATTTATATTCTGTTTTTTCTATATTTTGTCTTTCAATATCATCAAATTTCTGTAAAATAAAATTTGACATTTTTATCTCCCTGGTTATATAATCCCCTTAAGGAAAATCAAAATTTTATATAGCGAATGTTGCTAGGGGAGCCATTTTGGCTGAGAGGAGAGATCCGACCCTTAGAACCTGATCTGGATAATACCAGCGTAGGGAAGCAGCGGAAATCTTTTATACGATCACTGGGGAAGTCTCATTTTCCTGTCAGGTGGATTCTGCTGCTCTGTACTTTGGTACAGGGCTTTTTTTATTTCCCTGAAAACTATGGGTAAGTTAGACTCTACAGGAAACAAAAGATTTACAAGATCTCGTCACGAATGGACACTAATGTAAGTAATAAATTGGCACGAATAAAATCTACAAATAAAAAAGGTTTTAGCTTTTATTTTTATTCGTGAAAATTCGTGTAATTCGTGGCAAAATCTTTTGATTCTAAGCTCTATAAAATTTTAAATTAAATAAAATAGGAGGATTCAAATGTCTTACATGACTCAGATGGAAGCTGCAAGAAAGGGTATATTCACAAAGGAGATGGAGATCGTATTGAAGGAGGAGTCTATCTCTAAAAAAGATCTCATGGAAAAAATGGCTCAGGGAAAGATAGTCATCCCTGCAAATAAAAATCACAAATCTCTTTCACCTAAGGGTATAGGGGAGGGACTCAAGACCAAAATAAACGTCAACTTAGGTGTTTCAGAGGACTGCTGCGATCAGGAACTAGAACTTGAAAAGGTTATGAATTCAATAAAGCTCGGAGCAGATGCAATAATGGACTTAAGTACATTTGGAGACACAAGAGGTTTCAGAAGAAAGTTAGCAGATATCTCTCCCGCAGCCTTAGGGACTGTGCCCATGTATGATGCCGTTGCAAAATACGGAAAAGATATAACATCTATGACTGTAGAAGATCTTTTCAAAGTAGTAGAGGAACACTGCGAAGACGGTATGGACTTTCTTACAATACACGCCGGTTTGAACCTCACCTGTGTAGAGAGACTACAAAAGAATAACAGGCTTACAAAAATTGTCAGCAGAGGGGGATCTATCTTATATGAATGGATGATAAAAAATAATAAAGAAAACCCATTCTATGAACATTATGACAGACTTCTCGATATGTGCAGAAAATATGACGTGACCCTCAGTCTAGGAGACGGTCTGAGACCCGGAAGTCTAAAGGATGCCACAGATGCCCCTCAGATCCAGGAACTTATCATCTTAGGAGAACTCACAAAGACAGCTTGGGAAAAAGATGTACAGGTTATGATCGAAGGTCCCGGCCATGTCCCTCTGAATGAGATAGCTGCCAATATGCAGCTTGAAAAAAAACTATGTCACGGTGCCCCTTTCTATGTTTTAGGCCCTATTGTTACGGATATAGCTCCAGGTTATGATCACATCACTTCTGCAATCGGCGGGGCGATAGCTGCATCCAGCGGAGCTGATTTCCTCTGTTATGTCACTCCTGCAGAACACCTTAGACTTCCTACGGCAGAAGATGTAAAAGAGGGAATCATAGCCTCAAAAATTGCTGCCCATGTAGGGGATATAGCCAAGGGAATCAAAGGAGCCATTGACTGGGATCATGCAATGAGTGAAGCCAGAGGAACTCTCAACTGGCAAAAAATGTTTGATCTCTGCATAGACCGTGAAAAGGCCATAGAATATCGTCGTTCTGTAATAGAGTCTTCAAAAGGAGAGGCATGTACAATGTGCGGAGACCTCTGCCCCATCAAAAGATGCAATGAGATTGCCTAGGGAGACTCTTACAAGTAGAATCACAATTCAAAAAGTTTTAAATATTTTCTGCCCTCTGAAAAAGGGCTGGGAGCCACAAAAAATTTATGAGGAGGTCTTATGGAGATAATATTAAACGGAGAAAAAACAAAAATATCCCCTAAAGAAAATCTTATGCAATATATAAAAGAACTGGGGCACCAGTGGGAAATCGATCTAAATGGTGCAGTGGTTCTCATAAATGATCAAATTGTAAAAAAAGACAATTGGGAAAATACATTGATCAATGATGGGGATCTATTGGAAGTTTTATCATTTGTTTCAGGAGGATAAAAAAGGAGTTTATAATTATGGACAACAAACTTATTTTAGGTGGGCATGTTTTCGAAAGCAGACTTCTCACAGGAACTGGAAAATTTTCAGATAAAAATCTTATTGAACCTATGTTAGATTCCAGCAATTCCCAGATAATAACAATGGCACTGAGAAGAATCGACTTTAAAAATCCAAAGGAAAATATATTAAATTACATTCCTAAAAATGTAAGGCTTTTACCAAATACTTCAGGGGCTAGAACTGCTGAAGAGGCTATCAAAATAGCTCGTATAGCAAGGGAAGCAGGATGCGGGGATTTCATAAAAATAGAAATAATAAACGATATGAAGTACCTCATGCCTGATAACCAAGAGACGATAAAAGCTACAGAGATCCTTGCTGCTGAAGGTTTCATAGTGCTTCCATACATGATGCCAGACCTCATAGCCGCAAAAAAACTAGAGGATGCCGGGGCAGCGGCAGTTATGCCTCTAGGGGCTCCCATAGGTTCTAACAGAGGACTTGAAACAAAGGCTCTTATCGAGATATTAAATGACAACAAGAGAGTCCCTGTAATCGTCGATGCCGGGATAGGAAAACCCTCCCACGCTGCTGAGGCCATGGAGATGGGGTGTGATGCTGTACTTGTAAATACTGCCATTGCCACTGCCCATGATCCTATAAAAATGGGAAGAGCATTTTCTCTGGCTGTAGAAGCTGGTCGTGAAGCTCACCTCGCCAAAATGGCAGAAGAAAAAAAATACGCAAGTGCCAGCTCTCCCCTAACGGGATTTCTTTTTAGAGGTGAAGAAAAATGAGTTTCTACGACTTAATGAAAGAGTGGGAGGATTTTGACTTTGAATCTTATTTTTCTAGAGTTTCTCATGAGGATATAAAAAAAACTCTTCAAAAAGAAAAGTTGGAAGAGTTAGACCTTTTGAACCTACTCTCACCACAGGCACAAAATTTTCTAGAGGAGATAGCTCAAAAATCCTACGCTGTCACGAGACAGCACTTTGGGAATATAATATCACTTTATATTCCCCTATACGTCTCAAACTACTGTACAAATCACTGTATTTATTGTGGGTTCAATAAGGAGAATAAGATTGTAAGAAAACACCTCTCCCTAGAAGAGGTGGAAAAAGAACTCATCGCCATATCCGAGACTGAGATGTCTCATATAATCCTCCTCACAGGCGAGGCAAAGGGCCTTATCGACATGGATTATCTCAAGGGAATTGTTGAAAAGGCGGCTAAATTTTTCCCATCTGTGTCTATAGAGGTCCTTCCTCTAGAAACCGCTGATTACAAACTTTTAAAAAAATCCGGATTAGACGGTTTAACTGTATACCAAGAAGTCTATGATGAAGAGATCTATGACCAGGTTCATATTTCAGGAGGTAAGAAGAATTATAGATTCCGTTTAGATACCCCAGAAAGAGGTGGAAAGGCAGGTCTAAGAAATATAAATATAGCTCCTCTTTTTGGTCTAGGGGAGATAAAAAAAGAAGCCTTTTTCGCAGGCCTGCACTTGAAATATCTCACTGATAAGTATCTAAACACAGAATTTGGAGTATCCCTTCCTAGAATAAATAGTGCAGAAGGAGGATTCAAACCCTTTCACAAAATGGATGATGCCGCTTTTATTCAGGTGATGATGGCCTACAGACTGTTTCAGCCAAAGGCGGGAATAACTGTATCTACAAGGGAAAGTCATGAATTTAGAAATAATATAATGCCACTGGGGGTTACAAAATTTTCTGCAGGATCAAAAACAGGTGTCGGGGGATATGCAGAGGGGGACAAATCTACATGTCAATTTGAAATAAGCGACAAGAGCAGTATAGAGGATACTGAAAATGCCATAAGAGAAAGGGGGTTTCAGCCTGTCTACAAAGACTGGCACACAATATGAAGATAGGTATAGCAGGAGCCGGAGGAATAGGGTCAAATGTTGCAGTCCACCTTGTAAGAACGGGAATATCAGAGCTGAAAATAGCAGATTTTGACATTATAGAAAAATCAAATCTAAACAGGCAGTTCTACTTTCACCATCAGATAGGCGCCTCTAAGGTAGAGACTCTGAAAAAAAATCTTCTGGATATAAACCCCAAAGGTAATTTTTATGTTGAGAATATAAAACTTAACAGGGAAAATATGTCAGATTTTTTTAAAGATTGTGATATTGTTGTAGAGGCCTTTGATAAATCCAAATATAAGGCCATGCTTATAGAGGAGATCTATCCTCTAGGGAAGCTCATTGTTTCTGCATCGGGAATAGCCCACTGGGATCTCGGAAATATAAAGATAAAAGAAATCATGCCGAACCTTTTTGTAGTGGGGGATTTTGAAAAGGGAATAGAAAATTTTAAGACATATTCTCCCAAGGTGTCCATAGCAGCTGCAATGATGGCGGGTATTGTCCTTGAAAAAGGAGGGTTTTATGAAAAATAGAATTACCATTCCGACAGGTCTCTACGGAATCACAGGAGAGGCCTTTTCCAAGGGGAAGAGCAATCTGCAGTGTGTAGAAAGTATGATCGAAGCTGGGATAAAGATAATACAGTATAGAGAAAAAGATAAACCTCTAAGGGATAAGGTCAATGATATAAAAAAGATAAGAGAGCTCTGCAGAGAAAATGAGGTTCTTTTCATCATAAACGACCATGTGGATATCGCAATATTGGTAGATGCCGATGGTGTACATGTGGGACAGGAGGATATGCATCCTTCAGACGTCAGACAGCTTATTGGACCTGATAAAATCATAGGTCTTTCCACCCACTCACAAGAAGAGGGACTAGCCTCCCTAGAAGAAGATATCGACTATATCGGTGTGGGGCCAATATTTCCTACTACCACAAAGGACAGAGAGGCTGTGGGACTTGAATATTTGGACTTTGCAGTGAAAAACTTAGATATTCCCCTCGTGGCTATAGGGGGAATAAAAGAACATAACATTGAGGAGATACTAAAGGCAGGGGCGGCTAGGATATGTCTAGTGAGCGAAGTTATAGGGGCTGAAGATATAACTAAAAAAGTTCAAAAACTCAATCAGATAATAGAAAAAAAAGATTAATTTTTTTTACTTTACGAAAAAAGTCCCGAAACTTAGCGGGACTTTTTTCAGTATTAAAATTTTGTATTTTTTATTGGTATATTTGCTATCAAAGCTGTTTTTCTGCTCTGCTTATCATCCTCTGATATCTCTATATTCAGACTATCTATATCTATGTCCACATATTTAGATATTACAGTTATCAGATCATTTTTCATATCATCGAGAACTCTTGGAGATAGCATCGCTCTGTCATGAATCAAAACAAGCTTCAATCTATCTTTGGCCACATTCTTAGAGCCATTCTTTTTAAACACGTCGAAAAAACTCATCTGTCCACCTACCTCTTAAAGATTCCTCTTAATTTATTAAAAATCCCACCTCTTGACGGGAGCTCTAAAAAACTTACCTCATTGCCTATGACTCTCTGGGATATATTACTATATGCCTTAGCAGCCAATGAATTTCCTTTAAATATAAGAGGTTCACCTTTATTTGTGGATATTATGATATTTTCATCATCAGGAATAATTCCCATTACATCCACTGCAAGGATATCGACTATGTCTGATATATCAAGCATATTGCCCTCTTTTACCATATCCACCTTTATACGATTTACTATAAGCTTAGAATCTTTTATCTCATTTGCATCCAAAAGACCAATGATTCTATCTGCATCCCTCACCGCTGATATTTCAGGAGTTGTTACAATTAGAGCCTGATCTGCCGCTGAAATTGCATTTTTGAATCCCTGCTCTATTCCTGCAGGGCAGTCTACTATTATAAAATCAAAATCTTCTTTTAAAGACTCTATAAGAGTCTTCATCTGCTCAGGGTTAACTGAGTTTTTATCCTTTGTCTGAGCCGCAGGAAGAAGAAAGAGATTGTCACACCTCTTATCCTTTATGAGAGCCTGCCTTATTCTGCAGTGACCGTCTATTATATCCACCAAATCATATACTATCCTATTTTCAAGGCCCATAACCACATCTAAATTTCTTAATCCGATATCAGCATCAATAAGAAGAGTCTTCTTTCCCTGAAGAGCAAGTCCCGCACCCAAATTTGCCGTTGTGGTAGTCTTTCCCACTCCACCTTTACCAGAAGTTATAACAATTACTTTTGCCATTTTTATCACTCCCAAAAATAACTAGATTTTCATCATGTCTCTCAGTGTTATTTTGTCAAAATCCTCTATATGCATCTTCCCGTCTTTTATATATGCTACTTCCAAGCTGCCTTCTTTTTTTACCCTATTTGTGACAAGCATATCCTCTGATGGATTTCTGGCTATATTTTTTCCTATTCTCAGCTGGATAGGATTCATTTTGAGGGCACTTATAAAAGCCTCATCTTCATCTTCTATACCTGCGTGGGCCGTGCCGTTAAGATAGCCTAGAACTACTATGTTTCCCCTTGCAGTTACTATGGCTCCGGGATTTATGTCCCCTAGAACAACCAAATTTCCTTCATAATGTATACTTTGACCGGACCTCAGGTTTCCCTTATAAAATTTCGTCACACCTTCATCTATTACAGTTTCAGGTATAATAAAGTTTCCCATAAAGGATTTACCATTTGACATAATATAAGTTATTCGGATATCACTTTCCCTTCTGATTATTTCAACAAGCTGATTTTCCTCATTTTCTGAAAGACTTCTATTTGAAAACTCTATGGCAACTTTTGCATTTTTCAAAAATTTCTCTGCTTCTCTGAGTTTTTCTTCAAGATTTTTCTTCAGTGTTTCATAATCAATTTCAGCATCTAAATGAATTACCAGTCTGTCCTCTTTTCCCTTTAAAATAACATAATTATCCATCGGCTCCACCCTTCATAAAGTGTGTTCAATCTAAGTATAGCATACCATTTTTGCCTTATCAACTAAAGGCTTTAAAAAAAATGGCTTTTTTTTTGGTTTTTTGATATGATTTTATTTAATAAACAAAGGAGGTAATCTATGCGTGGTATTTATCTGGCAGGTGAATCTTTTTTTGAAGCTTTTTCCGTGATTAAAAGCGGTAAAATGAGAAAATTTTATCTCTTACCTGGTGTTATAAACCTCATACTTATTAATCTTCTTTATAGATTGAGTAAATATGTCTCATTTAATATTTTTTCAAAACTTGAGACTTACTTCAACCTCGGTAGTTATGAAAATATCGCCTTTATAATTATAAAGGTTATAATCATAATTCTATCATTTTTACTGTATTTCCTCATTTACAAGGCTCTTCTTCTGATAGTTCTTTCACCCTTTCTGAACTATATCTCAGAAAGAACTGAGAGAACACTGGCAAATCGGAAATTTGAATTCTCCTTCAAAGACAACATGAGATTTATCTGGAGAGGTATTGTAATTTCCTGTAAAAGCTTTTCAAAAGAGATGGTAGGTACACTTATTCTTTTACTTATGGGAATGATACCGTTTTTAAGTCTTACGGTTCCTTTTTTAATTTTCCTTCTTCAGGCATACTATATTGGTTTTTCATTTATGGATTATACCCTTGAAAGACACAATTACTCTTCAAAGGAAAGTCTGCTTTTTTTGAGAAAAAACTGGGTTTTTTCAGCCTTTAGCGGGGCTCTGTTTACCATAGTATTTCTGATACCCCTTATAGGCATATTTATAGCGCCTTTGGTCTCATGTGTAGCCGTTACCCTGGGAACCATAAAAATAATAGACAATGAAAAATTTAATTAACTTATTGGAAATATAAAAATTCCCTCCTCTGAGGAGGGAATTTTTATATTTAGGCCAGGTTTTCACTTAATTCAGTTTTTACTTCCCTGTCTCTCAGTATGTAGATAAAAGCAAAAACAGCCAAAAAGTGTTGATACCAGAGAAGAGGTATAAGTTCAAAAGGTGTTAAGCTTCCCTTTGAAAAGCTAAGAAGTATGAGCATCTGAGCTCCGTAAGGTATAACTCCCTGTACAATACAGGAAAATATATCAAGGAGTGCAGCACTTCTCTTACCCTCTACACCGTATTTTTCAGAAACCTCCTTGGCCAGAGGTCCGTTTATGATAATAGCCACCGTGTTATTAGCAACAGCCGCATCAGTCAGGGAGACCAAGGCTGCCACCCCAAGCTGAGCACTTCTTCTGCCTGTAATTTTCTTCTGAACAGATTCTAAAAGCCACTGTATCCCACCGGCTTTGGTTACCATTTGGGCTAATCCACCTGTAAGAAGAGATAATAAAAATATTTCTTGCATTCCTGAAAATCCATTATAAATTTCATTGGAAAAACTAAGAAGGGTAAAGTCCCCTTTTAGCAGTCCTATGAAACCTGAAAGAAGAATTCCACCTGTAAGTACTGCAAAAACATTTACTCCTGCAATTGCCAGAACTAAAACCACAAGATATGGAATTACCTTTACTACATCATAGTTATAAGTTGCAGCCATATCTATCATACCCTCAGGTCTTCCCAAAACAACTAACATTATTATAGTTATTATCGCAGCAGGAAGAGCAAGAGATATATTCGCTCTAAATTTATCCCTCATCTCTACACCTTGAGTTCGTGTAGCAGCTATGGTGGTGTCTGATATCACCGACAGATTGTCTCCAAACATTGATCCTCCCATTACAGCAGCCAGAGTCAATGCCATAGAAATCCCAGAAGACTCAGCTAAGCCTACAGCAACTGGTGCTATGGCAACTATAGAACCAACAGAAGTTCCCGTTGAGGTAGATATAAATGCCCCTATAACAAAGAGTCCTGCAGGAATATAGTGCACCGGGATAAATGTCAGACCCATGTTTACCACCGAATCTACCCCACCCATAGCCTTTGACACTCCTCCGAAAGCCCCTGCAAGAAGATAGATTATACACATTACCATAATATCTTCATGGCCGCAGCCTTTTATAAAGTCTTTGAATTTCTCCTCTATACTTCCTTTAAATAAAATAAAAGCAGATATTATCCCTGCAAATGCTGCAATGGGAGCCGGAAGTTGATAAAAGCTCATTTTTATCCCTGCCATCCCTAAGACAATGCCGCTTCCTAGGTATATTGTCACAAATATTATAAAAGGTATCAGACCTTTAAATTCACCTTTGGTTTTCATTTTTACTCCTTTTATTTAAAATTTTTATCATAAATAAAAAAAGCTGCAATGCAGCCTTTTTTTAGAATATAGGCACTACTCCACCTTGATACTTCTCTTGGATAAACGCTTTTACTTTTTCACTCTTTAAAGCTGTCATAAGGGCGGTTATCTTTTCAGATTTTTCTTCTCCAGTTTTTACAGCGACTATATTTACATAAGGAGATTCTGCTCCCTCTATAATAAGTGCGTCTTTTACAGGGTTCAGTCCGCTCTCTATTGCATAGTTTCCGTTTATAACGGCTGCGTCCACATCTGAAAGAACTCTAGGAAGCTGTGCTGCTTCTAAGGCTTCAAACTTAAAGTTTCTAGAATTTTCTGTTATATCATACTCTGTGGCTTTCAGCCCCGCACTTGGGTCTAACTTGATAAGCCCATTTGATTGTAGAAGAATAAGGGCTCTAGCTCCATTTGAAGGATCATTCGGTATTGCGATTACAGATCCATCTTTGAGGTCTGCCAAATCTTTAATTTTCCCTGAGTAAAGACCCATAGGTTCCACATGTACTCCACCAGCAGAAACAAGATCAAGATTTCTTTCTTTGGCAAATTCTTCTAAATAAGGGGCGTGCTGAAAGAAGTTTGCATCTATTTCTCCGTCTGAAAGTGCAAGGTTTGGTGTTACGTAATCTGTAAACTCCACTACCTCAAGGGAATATCCTTTTTCAGTTAACTCTTCCTTTGCCACCTCAAGGATCTCTGCGTGAGGTACAGGAGTAGCTCCTACCTTTATATTTAGTGATTTTTTTTCAACTTTTTTCTCACCACAAGAAGTCAATCCTACAATAAATAAAATTGAAACTGCAACTAAACTAATAATTCTTTTCATATTTCTCTCCTTTTTATCCTCTTTTTTTTCTTATATTGTAAACTATTTTATCACCTAAAAATTGTATCCCCTGAACCAGGATTATTATGGATACCACCGAAACTATCATAATGTCCAGCTTAAATCTCTGATATCCGTATCTGATAGCAAGATCTCCTAGACCTCCACCACCTATTGCCCCGGCCATGGCAGAATATCCTACAAGGGTTATTACTGTTATTGTTAGGCCGTGAATCAGAGAAGGCAGGGATTCAGGTATAAGCACCTTCTGTATTATATCTTTTCTCGATGCTCCAAGAGATATAGAGGCTTCTAAAAGACCTCTGTCCACCTCTTTTACTGCCCCTTCTACGATTCTCGCCACAAAGGGAGCTGCAGCTATGGAAAGAGGCACTATACTAGCCGTGGATCCTATTGTCGTCCCCACTATGAACCTCGAAAGGGGGAGGACGAGTATCATCAATATAATAAAAGGGATTGATCTGAAGATGTTTATGAGACCGTCTAGCACCTTGTTTAACTTTGGCATTTCCATTATATGATTTTTATCTGTTATTACCGCAAGTAGGCCTATGGGCAATCCCATAATTGTAGCAAATATAGTAGACAGTATAACCATGTACATGGTTTCTCTCACAGCAGGTATCAGCAAAGCTATTATCTTATCCATTGTATATCACCTCTACCTCTACATCCTCATTTTTTATCCAGTTTAATGCATCTTCCTGTTTTTCTCCGGAAAGTTCTAGTATTAGATGACCTACATTCTGTGTGACAAGCTTGTCTATACTTCCTGATACAATATTTGCATCTATATCAAACTTTCTAACCATCTGTGATATAACAGGTTTTTCAACTGTCTGTCCTACATAGGAAAGTTTTATTATTTTTTTCCCCGGACTCTTTACAAAATCTACCTCTTCTGTTTCGTCAGGTATCAAGTGAGATATAAATTCCTTTGCCATCTCTGTTCTTGGATTTGAAAAGATTCTGTCCACACTTCCCTCTTCTATAACCTCACCCTTATCCATTATAGCCGCTCTGTTGCACACACTTCTTATTACTTCCATCTGATGTGTTATGAGTACTATTGTGAGTCCGAGTTTTCTCTGAAGATCTTTTAAAAGATCCAGTATGGACTTGGTGGTCTTAGGATCAAGTGCACTAGTTGCCTCGTCAGACAAGAGTATCTTAGGATTATTGGCAAGGGCTCTCGCTATTGCAACTCTCTGCTTTTGACCACCTGAAAGCTGACTTGGAAAAGCTTTTTCCTTGTCCTCGAGTTCTACAAGGGTCAAAAGTTCTTTTACCCTTGATGGAATATCTTTTTTATCCCAACCTGCTATCTCTAATGCAAAGGCAATATTACCAAACACATCTCTCGACTGAAGAAGGTTGAAATGTTGAAATATCATACCGGTTTTTTTTCTATACTCGTTCAGTTCTGTGTCAGTGAACTTAAGAATATTATTACCCTCTACTAGAATCTCACCGCTGCTCGGCTCTTCTAATCTATTTAAAAGTCTTATAAGGGTAGATTTACCTGCACCACTTAGACCCATTATCCCATATATATCGTCCTCTTTTATATGTAGATTAACATTTTTTACAGCAAGGACATCCCCGATGGCGCTGCTGTAAAGTTTATTGAGATCTTTTATCTCTATCATCCATACCACTCCTCAATTGTATATAAAAAATCCCTTCAAAAACATCATGTACAAAGATTATTACTTAAAATATAAATTTAACCTCTATATGTTGTTTACCGGTTTTCTAGAATTTCATTTTATAAATAAAAAAACTCTTCCTTTTTAGAGAAGAGGTTTCTTGTAATCTATTGAAGATTAGCCTCATCTCTCTGGAATTAGCACCACACCCCTTACGGCAGGTTGCTGAGGTTTCAAAGGGCCAGTCCCTCCACCTCTCTTGATAAGTAATTCATTTATACTAAAAAAGTATATTACTTTTGACTAGCTCTGTCAAGAATTTTTTCATTATTTTGTTCTATCATACTTTAAATACAGGCTTATACTGTTTCGGGTATTTTAGTAAGTTATTGAATTTCTCCGAAAACCTGTGTTACTTTCTTTGCTTGCCTAAAGAAAGTAACCAAAGAAAAGGCACCCCTAAAAAATACCTAAAATCACTTCTGAACTAACTTTCTATTGAAATATAGTCGGTAAACCTCCTTATTTCAATGAAAGTGGATTTCACAAGATGATTTCTTAACGGCATTTTTTAAAGGGGAAAGCAGTCTGAAAATTAAAAGATTTTTATTTTCACTCTGTGAAAGGCCCTCTTTTTCTCTGCGTCCTCTGTGGCCAAAGTCTTTTGTCCTTATTCGTGTTAATTTCCCTATCTTTTATTAGTGTCCATTCGTGACAAAATCTTTTGACTTTAATATCGCTCTCCTCCGTGATACTCTCTTCTTTTCTCTGTGACCAAAAGATTTTGTTATTATTCGTGTTAATTTCCCTATCTTTTATTGGTGTTCATTCGTGATAAAATCTTTTGACTTTAATATCGCTCTCCTCCGTGATACTCTCTTCTTTCTCTCTGTGACCAAAAGCTTTTGTCCTTATTCGTGTTAATTTCCCTATCTTTTATTAGTGTCCATTCGTGACAAAATCTTTTGATTCTGATATTCAGATAAATTCAGTAATTTACCTAAAATACCCCCCTTCAGCTTTTCCCCTTGCTTCTTTCTCTAAAAAATTGACAAACTAGGACAAAAGCTTTAGAATATATTAAAATATTTTTGGTATATTTTTTAGTCTATGAAAAATAAATAAAATATCAATTTTCGAAAGGGGGCACTGCATATCTTATCATAGATATTGCAGGAATAGATGAATATATTGATGGCTTTATCTCAGCTCGAAGTTACAGGAGCAGAGGTTTATGCCGCTACTTTAAGTGACAGGCTTATAAAGAAGGGGCACAAAGTTTTCATTGTATCTGATACTTTTACCAAAGAAACCAGCGGAGAGTTCCACAAATTAGAATTTAATAAACGTAGTCTTGGAAAACGAATATCACAGGTTAAATTTTTAGCTGATTTTATCAAAAAAAACGATATTCAAGTGGCTCATGCCCATTCTAGGGCATCTTCATGGAGCACATCTATAGCCTGTGCTATGACAGGCATACCTCTTATTACCACAATCCACGGAAGACAGCCTGTACATCTCAGCAGAAAGATTTTCAAGGCTTTTGGAGACTATTCTTTCGCAGTATGTGAAAATATAAGAGACCACTTAATAAAAGATTTAGGAGTAAAAGAAGACAAAATAGAGATCTTGAGAAATGGTATTGATATAAACTCATATGTTGAAACTCCTCTTCCTGAAAATGAGAAAAAAATAGTCTCTATCATAGGAAGGCTGTCAGGACCAAAGGGTGAAGTTACATATAAATTATTAGAAAAGGCACTAGACCCTGACCTCTATCATGTACGAATAATCGGTGGGAAAAATATTCCTGATAAATTTAAAAAATTTGCAGATAAGGTGGAGTTCTTGGGATATGTGAATAATATCCCTGAATTCATAAAGGAATCTGACCTTGTGATAGGAGCAGGACGGGTTGCTGTAGAGGCTATTCTTTCAGGAAGACCGGTACTAGCAATAGGTGAGGCAAAATCTATAGGACTCATAACTAAAGATAATATCGCAGATGCTCTCAGCTCTAACTTCGGAGATATAGGAGTAAAGTTAGAAGAAAATTTCAACTGGGACAAGATGCTAGAAGAGATAAAGGAAGCTTTTGAATTAAATGAAAATGAGCTTCATGAAATTAGACATAAAGTAAAAAAAGAATTTGATCTAAAAAAAATAGTTAGAAATCTTGAGATTGCCTATCAGAGGCAAATTGTTCTAAAGAAAAAATATGAAATGCCTATTCTCATGTATCACAGGGTAATAAAAGAGGAGAGTGAAAAAGGGATTCACGGAACCTATGTAACAGTTGAACAGTTTGATGAACATATGAATATTTTAAAAAATATGGGCTATGAAACTGTTGTATTTAAAGACCTACTTAAAAACAGATTTAAGCAGAGATTTGACAAAAATAAAAAACAGATTATGATAACTTTTGATGATGGATATGAGGATAATTACAAATATGCTTTCCCTATTCTAAAAAAATATGGGTTTAAAGCTGTCGTATACCTTGTTTCACACCTTGATTACAATAAATGGGATGTGGAAAACATCAATAACCCTGAGAAAAAATACAAACTGATGACAACAGACCATCTATTAGAGATGCAAAAATACGGCATTGAGTTTGGAGGCCATACAAAAACCCATGCAAAACTTTCCCGTATCGAGCCTGAAGAGGCGAGGGAAGAGATTTTTGAATCAAAAGAGACCCTTGAGAATATTTTAGATAAAAAACTTATATCCTTTGCCTATCCCTACGGTGACCTGAACGACAGGGTAAAACAGATGGCAGAAGAGGCTGGGTATAAATTTGCAGTGGCCACAGATTCTGGAAGTGTTTGCTTCTCTGATGATCTTTTTCAGATAAGAAGAATCGGCATATTCCCCACAATAAATTCCCTTGGTTTCAAAAGGAAAATTAAAGGAAATTATAATTTTATTAAGATTAAAAGAGAACAAAAGAACGAGAGATGACTTTGCCATCTCTCTATTTTTTAGTTGATTAAATACTTTTATTTGATTATAATTTAAATATAATTTCACACAGGGGGAAGAGATATGAAAAAAATTTTAACTGCTATTCTAATTTTAGCTGCGGCCCCAATTAGCCTTATGGCTTCTGAAAACAACCTCAGTATAGGTGGGGGGGCAGGAATAGGTACAAGCCCTTACAAAGGTGTTGATTATGATAATTTCTTTGTTCCGTATTTTGATATCACATATAATGATTTTTACCTTAGGGGTGTAGAGCTTGGGTATAATTTGTATCAGGAGGATGCCTTCGCTGTGTCTCTTTTTGCAAATCCAATGGGAGGTTATAAAGTCGATGCTTCTGATTTGAGCAGCGGTTATAACAATATTGATGACAGGGATTATCAGATTGAAGGTGGAATAAAAGTCGTATACGACACTAGCTGGTATGATCTCAAATTAGGGGGATTTGCTTCTTTAGGAGAAGAGGGAGGAAGTTTAGGGGCTTTTGCCTTTAAGTCTTACTTTTTAACCGACCGTTTTACAATTATACCTAAGGTGTATATAAAATATCTAAGTGAAGAATACACAGACTATTACTTTGGAGTGACTCAAACAGAAGCCAGTAGAAATTCAAAAATCAACAGTTCTTACTCGCCAGAACAGACCTATACCTTCGGTATAGATTTGGGAGCCGAATATATTGTCACCGAGCACCTATCCCTTATTGGATTTTTCGGACTGGAAAAGCTTTCAGAGGAAATTTGCGACTCTCCTATAGTAGAAGAAGATATCCTTTACAAGGTGGGAGTGGGAGCAAAGTATACATTCTAATGTTCATAAAACTGTTACTCGGGAGGTGCTATTTTTGCAAGTAAAAAAAGAATCAGTCTATAAAGATATCTACAACTCTGCTTTAAATGAGTTTTGGAAAAATGGTTATGAGAAAACTACCATGAGAAGTATTGCAGAAAGTTCAGGTATAACCCTGGGAAATATATATAGATATTTCCCAAATAAAGCCTCTCTTTTTGAGACAATTATTGGTGCCACCTATGTTAATTTTTTAAATATTTTTGACTCATATCACAATAAATTATCAAAAATGACTCATGAACAAAAACTTTCATTTTATGTAGAATTAATCTCAAATTTTCTCATATACAACAAAAAAAAGCTTGCTATACTTTTTGCAGGTAGTAAGGGGACAAAATTTGAAGATTTCGAACATAAAATTATAGAGAATTTTAAAAATATCTCTATCAAAAGAGCCGAGATCTTAAAAACTGAAGAGGGAATTATTATTGAAGATCAGGAGATACACTCTTTTATAGCTGAAAATTTGTTCTTTTCTCTAAAAAAAATTGCCTTTATCTTTGAGGAAGAGGATAAAATAAGAAAATATTTAAAAAAAATAATCCCCGGTTCTTATACAGATCTTCTGAGGAAGATGGGAAGTAAAAGCAGCAATTAAATACCCCTATCGGGGAATTTAATTGCTGCTTTTTTTAATACATTATTACACTTTCATCTTTTCTTGAACCAGGATCCACTTTTATCATATTAGAGAGTCTTTTTATCTCCTCCATGACCCCTATACTTATCTTTTCATCCTTAGATTCTATCTCCAGGATTTCAGCAATATCCTTCATTTTTGTATCTATTGCCTCCATATCAAAGGCAGGGGTGTGAAATCCACTTGTTCTTTCTACCTGACCAGGAACTACGGCAATATTATTAAATGCCATATTGGCAAGATAATTGGCATAAGTCAGCTGTTCCCTTATCTCTTTGGAATTCTCTCCTTTTATAAACTCCTCCAAATTTTTCTTCAGAATTTTTATCGCCTCAAAGGCAAAGGTATCACTGATAAGGGTTGCACCTGTAGAAACCAGTGCTTCCACAGAGTAGGTCAAAGAGTCTATCCCTACTGATGCCATGGCGTCAGTGGGGAGATTTCTTATTAGTTCAGAATCTATCACCACCATAAAAGGATTCACCGTTTTATTGAGCTTCACCTTATGATGGTGATACTGATATACACTATTATCATCATTTATCCAGGAATTTATAACTACTGTTGCAAAAGGTATTTCTGCATTTATATAGCAGTTTATGGAGTTATTCTCTTCATAACATTTCAAGCCCATGGCTATCCCCTTGGCACATTTCCCGGTATCTCTGCCTCCGAAGGAAATTATAAAGTCACAGTTACTTCCTGAAAACTCCTTTATACCACCTTCTATTATATCCAGATCTGGGTTTATATTTTCTACAGCATAGACCATATACTCCAAAGAATTTTCATCAAATATATCAGTTAAGTTTTTTAACAAACCCTTTTCAAAGAGAGCTTTTGATATAACTATGAACCCCTTTTTTAGCCCAAGTTTTTTCAGCTCTTCCCCGGCTTCCTTAAGCGCCCCTGAACCAATAAGACTTATTGGTGACATTAGCTGTTTTCCCATAATCTTACCTCCGCAGTCCCATGACCTCAATATTCTATGTTGAAATCATCATATTTTTTACTGTCAAAAACATCTTCCTCTATACTCTTAACCCTAGAAGACGGGGGCCCCTCCTCTATAAGCGTCTTAAATACTTCCATATACTTAGGCTCCCCTTGGGCTACTATCTCCACATTCCCGTTCCAGAGATTTTTCACCCATCCCTTTATCTTATATTCATTGGCTATATGGTAGGTAAAAAATCTAAACCCTACCCCTTGTACACGGCCTTTCACTATAAAGTGGTGCGTAAGCATATTACCACACTCCTTTTTTAGCTTTCCATCATCCCCTCTAAAATATCATTTTCAGATACTAATATCTCATCTCTTCCGAGGGTTTCCATTATCCATTTCAAAATAAAAGTCCCTGCAATTATTACTTCGGCACGTTTAGGGGGAAGTCCTTTTATTTTTTTTCTTTCCTCTATATTTTTTGATAAATACAGCTTTATATTTTCCTCTACATTGGCCATTGTAAGACTGTACATGTGCACCTTTTCAGGATCATAATCAACCATTTCTTCATGAACAGTTACATTAGTTGTAACTGTCCCGGCAACTCCTACAAGGATAAAGTCTCTTTGACTTAACTCCTTTGCCTCTTTTATCTCATTTTTGACCCATTCCTCAGCCAAGTTTATATTTTCTTCACTGTGATCATCATTTACAAAGAATTTCTCTGTTACTCTGACTGCTCCTATATCAAAGCTTTTCATAAAGTTTATATTCTCTCTAGAACCATTTATAAACTCTGTGCTTCCTCCTCCTATATCAACTAAGAGAAGCTCACCTTCTATATCATCTGAGGCTCCTTTAAAACTTAGCCTTGCCTCTTCGTCTCCTGTGATGCATTTTATTTCAAGACCCGACTCGATCTTTACCTTTTCTATAAAATCTTCTCTGTTTGATGAGTCTCTAGTAGCAGAAGTAGCACACACCAGTTTTTCTACAACTCCATAGCTAGCCATTTTTTCAGAATAATTTTTTAGCACATCCACAGTTCTATTTATTGCACTGTCTAAGAGATAGCCGTTTTGATTTACATCTTCCCCGAGTTTTGTTATTTCAAGATATTTACGAAATTTTCTTTTAATAGAATATTGATTTTCGTCTTTCTCCACTTCAGATATAAACAATCTGCAGGAATTTGTTCCTATGTCCACAACTCCTTTTATGACTCTTTTATCTATTTCCAGGTTTACCTCTCTTATTATATCTTCAGATACATCCTCTACAGATACAGTTCCCTTTCCTGTAGGCAGCACAAACTTTATTTTTCCACCTTTATTTTTCTTATCCTTTTTCATGAGGGCAATTAGTCTCTCAATCTCCATTTTTACAGGTTCACAATCAATTTCATACTTATCAAATACGATTTTTCCTCTATCTAAAAATTCTTTTTCTACATAACCTAGCTTCTGGGACAGTAATATCTCATAGATTATCCCCTTTGCAACGGCTTCTCCGTGGGAATACCCCTTGTACTCAGTGGCTGTCTCTAAGGCATGGGCATAGGTATGTCCTAGATTTACTATTGCCCTTATCCCTTTTTCTTTTTCATCCTCTTCTACTATATTCTTCTTTATTACGCAAGATCTTTTTATTACCTCTATGATTTCTTCTGGTTGCAGGTCTTTTACAGCCTGTGCATTCTCAACCAGATAATCAAAATAGTCATCATCTTTTAAAAATGAATGCTTTATGATTTCCCCCATACCTGCCTTAAACTCTTTTTCAGGAAGAGTTTTCAGAAAATCCACATCGATCAAGACGAGTTTTGGCTGATAAAAAGCCCCTATAAGATTTTTTGCTTTAGGATGGTTTACAGCTACCTTCCCCCCTATACTTGCATCTACCTGTGAGAGCAGAGATGTAGGAATTTGTATAAAGTCAATTCCCCTCATATAAGTTGCAGCTACGTATCCACCTAGGTCTGTTATCACACCACCCCCAAGGCTTATTACAAGGGAGCTTCTGTCAAAATCATTTTCCACCATAAAATCATATATTCCAAAGGCACTCTCTATACTCTTGTGCTCTTCTCCGTCGCTTATCTCAAAATAACTTATATTTTTTCCTGTGTTTTCAAGAATATCCAAAACTTTTTCAGAATAAAGGGCCCCTACTTTTGTATTTGATATCAAAATTATCTTTTCATATTTGGTTACATAATTTTTGAGTTCACCTATTATTCCTTTGTTTATAAGTATCGGATAGCTCCTATCCCCCAAGTCCATTCTTATCTCTTTCATCATTTACCATCCCTTCCCATAAAAGTTTCCTTAAATTATACACCAATAAACCTGCCATTACAACGGAACAAAAAAAAATACAGACACCCGCCTTACCCCAGTTTTTTTAATATTTTTTATAATATTTACCCTACTTTTAAAAACTTTTTTACAATTTTATCCCTATATTCCATGTGGATTTTTTCGGACCGCTTACCTTCCAGAGAGTTTACATTGTTTTTCGTTCTATTTTTAATCACCATTTCAACCAATTTTTGTCCTTAAAAAATTTCAAACAAATGTTATAATTGTGTATACTTAAATATGGTTATTCAAGACTGCTGATTATGAATTCTAAAAATACTTTTCAAAAGGAGAGGAAAATAATGATAACATCACTCAAAAATGAAAATATTACCATCCAGGTAAAATCCCTCGGCGGAGAATTGACAAGTCTGAAGAAAAACGACTCTGAATATGAATACATCTGGACTGGAGATTCGAAATATTGGTCTGGTCAGGCACCTGTACTTTTCCCTATAATAGGATCTTTATCTGGAGGAACCACGAGTATAGAGGGTAAGAGCTACTCCATGGGAAACCACGGATTTGCCCGTCGGGAAGAATTTCAGTTAGTAGAACAAAAAAAAGACCAATTATTCTATTCTTTAAAATATAATGAAAAAACTCTGGCTATGTACCCCTATAAATTTGAGCTACAGATTATATACACCCTTGAAAATTCAGGTGTAAAAATCTCTTACAGGGTAATAAATCTCGATGAAAAGACTATATATTTTCAGCTCGGAACTCACCCAGGTTTCAACTGTCCAATGAAAAACGAACTTAATTTTTCAGATTATTTCCTTGAATTTGATCAAGTAGAAACAGCAAAAAGGTATTACTGTGACGCAAACAACCTTCTAATTGAAAATCGTGAAGAACTGTCTATAAAAGATTCCAAAAGAATGAACCTAAGTCATGAAATTTTTTACGAAGGAGCCCATTTCCTGAGAGACATAAAATCAAAGGACATCACTTTAAAAAGTGAAAAAGATTCAAGGTTCATAAAGGTTTCCCGTGAAAATTTCCCTTATCTGGGTATATGGCAGCCAAAGGATGCTCCGTTTTTATGTATAGAACCGTGGCACGGATTAGCTGAACCTGCTAGCTTCTCTGGAGATTTTAGTGAAAAGGAACTGATTATCTCACTAGAAAAAGGTCAAGTGCACTCAGCATCACTGATATTTACCGTATAAAAATCATTAAAAAATTTTCATACAAAAAAACTCCGGAAAATTCCGGAGTTTTTACTTTTATTCTATACAAGTTTTTTTATAGCCTCTACCTTGTTTGTTCTTTCCCAAGGAAGGTCTATGTCTGTCCTTCCTATATGACCGAAGGCTGCCAAATCCTGATACTTAAAGTTTCCTGATCTGAGCTCTAAGGCCAGCTCTATCCCCCTAGGACTTAGATCAAACACCTTTTGCACTATCTCTGCCAGTTTTACCTCTTCTATCTTTCCTGTTCCAAAGGTATCCACCTTTACAGATGTAGGCTCTACAACGCCTATAGCATAAGATAGCTGTATCTCACACTTTTCTGCAAGTTCTGCAGCAACTATATTTTTAGCTACCCATCTCGCTGCATAAGCAGCCGATCTATCTACCTTCGAAGGGTCCTTTCCTGAGAAAGCTCCCCCACCGTGTCTGAAGTATCCACCGTAAGTATCTACTATTATCTTTCTTCCTGTGAGTCCTGCATCTCCGTGAGGTCCACCGATTACGAATCTTCCTGTTGGATTGATATGGTAATGTTTTACTCTTCCAGGATTCATTTTATATTTTTCAAGGACAGGTTTTACAACCTTCTCGATTATTGTCTCATGGATCTCTTCCTGGCTCACTTCAGGATTATGCTGTACAGACACTACTACCGTATCTACATGATCCACAGTCCCGTTTTTATTATATGCAAGAGTCACCTGAGATTTTGCATCTGGTCTTCCCCAGATTATCTCTTTAGATCTCGCCATTCTTGTATATTTTATGATTATCTCCCTTGCAAGAACAAGGGCTAAAGGCATAAGTTCAGGTGTTTCTTTTACAGCTCCTCCGAACATTATTCCCTGGTCTCCTGCTCCACCGATATCTACACCCATAGCTATGTCAGGTGACTGTGAGTGAATTGCATTTAGTACTCCGCAGTCTGAGTCAAATCCCATACCCTGCTTGTATCCGATCTCGTCTATCTTGTCTCTTACTATCTTTTGTACATCTACATATGTATTGGTAGTTATCTCTCCTCCTACCACTACCTGACCTGTGGTACAGAACACCTCGCAGGCTACCCTAGAATTTGGATCCTCGGCTATGCAAGCATCTAACACCGCATCTGATATCTGGTCGGCTATCTTATCTGGATGGCCCGGTGACACACATTCTGAAGTAAAGAATATTTTGTTTTCCATTTATGATAATCCTCCTTATTTTTTCATCTTTTCATAATTTTATTTTCCACTTATAGCTTAATTAAAATAACCTAAGTTGCTCTTTTATTTTAAATTAAAGTATTGAATTTATAAGGATTCGTTACTTTTCTCTTGAAAGAAAAGTAACCAAAAGTTCAAGCCATTGATAAAATCAGCTAAATAACCTTGAAAATCCAATAAAAACTCGAAACTCGCTACGCTCAAACAGTCGATTTTTTCTAAGGATTTCACTGCGGTTATTCTTAACGCTGATTTTATCAATGGCAAGGGAAAAGAGATAAAAACCTCTCGCAAAAAAAAGCATTTATAGTTTTGGTTTTAACTCTGTGAGACTCATTCTTTTTCTCTGCGTCCTCTGTGGCCAAAAGCTTTTGTCCTTATTCGTGCTAATTTCCCTATCTTTTATTAGTGTCCATTCGTGATAAAATCTTTTGACTTTAATATCGCTCTCCTCCGTGATACTCTCTTCTTTTCTCTGTGACCAAAAGGTTTTTTTATTATTCGTGTTAATTTCCCTATCTTTTATTAGTGCCCATTCGTGACAAAATCTTTTGACTCTAATATTCAGATAAATTCAGTAATTTATCTAAATTTTTTCGGGTAACAACTTGAGTTAAAAAATCTAAAAAATTTTACTCAGACTCTTCAAGCATATCCTTCACAAAAGTAGGCAGTGCAAAAGAAGCCTTGTGAATCTCTGAGTTGTAGTATTTGGTTTTAAGCCCAAATTTTTCCCATTCTTCAGGCTTATGATCTGCTACAGGATCATATTTCTTAGATGCAAATCCAAAAAGCCAGTGTCCTGAGGGATAAGTTGGGATATGAAATTGATATACCTTTGAAATTGGGAATAGATCTTTTATTCTCTTGTGAGCCCTTTTCATCTGCCCGGCCTCTTTATCGAAATAAGGACTTTCGTGCTGATTTATAAGAATTCCATCGTCAGATAAGGCTCTAAAGCAGTTTGTGTAAAACTCCCTTGTAAAAAGTCCCTCTCCAGGACCTATCGGGTCTGTAGAGTCAACAAGTATTAGGTCATAACTTTTTTCTTCTGCATCTTCTACAAACTTTAGCCCGTCTTGAAAATAAAGGTTTACCCTTGGATCCTCTAATTTGCAAGATGTCTGTACAAGATATTTCTGACAGAGTCTCACTACTCTTTCATCTATCTCTACCATATCTATTTTCTCTATGTGAGGATATCTAGTTATCTCCCTCACAGTTCCTCCGTCTCCACCGCCGATAACAAGGACCTTTTTTATATTGGGATTAGTTGCAAGGGCAACATGTGAGATCATATCATGATATACAAACTCATCTTTCTCATTGGCCATCATAATTCCGTCAAGGGTAAAGAACTTTCCAAATTCATAAGAATCAAAAAAGTCCAACTGCTGAAAAGGACTTTTTTCTGTATGAAAATGCTCTTTTATTTTTATAGAAAATTTACACTCTGGTGTCCAATCCTCTGTAAACCAAAGATTTAGCATTAAGTTACCTCCTGATTTTTTTCATTGATGTAAAGATTTTTTACTTATTCAGCATCTGGCTTGAATACTATTTTACCCAGATCTTCTCCATTTGGATGGAATTTTTTTATTTTTTCAGTCATACCTCTAGGTACCTCTATAGACTCACTTCTGCTAGCTCCAAACATTTTTTCCAGGTAATCAAAAGCCGTCCACGGATTGATCTTGTCCCCGCATGTAAAAACGTCCACCGATGCATAACCATACTCTGGCCATGTATGAATTGCCAAATGTGATTCAGATATTATTACCGCTCCTGAAACTCCGTAAGGATTGAAATGATGAAATACGGAATTCACTATAGTTGCGTTTGCAATTCTAGCCGCCTCATTCATATGTTTTTCAATAAGTTCAGGGCTTTTCAATACTTCTTCGTCACAGTTGTAGTACTCTATCAAAATGTGTCTCCCTAAAGTTTCTAATTTCATAATTTCCCTCCCAGTCTATTCTTAAGACATAAATTAATTTTTTTATATTAACTCCCTGATGCAGGGGCTATTTATAACTTAAAAAAAAACAGATTTTTTTTATCTGTTTCTGTCTACTGACATTAAATTAACTATAAAAGTTAATATTAGTAAACTTATTTACAAAAAAAAATGAATATTTTTATAATTTTTAAAGTTCTTTTTTCAAAGGGTAATTCCCTCATAGAAAGCCTGTATTTATTAGAATCCATAACATTTTTATTTTTGGAATAGACAACGTAAAGTTTACTATATTTAAATTTTTATGTCAATTATTTTTTTATCTATTATCTGCAAAACTTGATTTTTTTAATGGGAGATTATATAATGTACCGGTGAAACACTTTAGATAATAAAATTAAAGGGGTTTGAACTATATGATAATTGGTGAAAAAATAAAAAGGCTGCGACAGGGGAAGCTGCTTACACAGGAGGAGTTAGCAGACAGGTGTGAACTTTCTAAGGGGTTTATCTCACAGCTAGAAAGAGACCTTACATCTCCATCTATAGCTACCCTTGTAGATATATTAGAAAGTCTCGGGACAAACTTAAAGGAATTTTTTAATGAAGAGGAAGATGAGAAAATCGTATTCTCAAATGATGACTTTTTTGAATTTGAAGATAACGACCTTAAATACAGAATCGACTGGATAGTCCCAAATGCCCAAAAAAATGCCATGGAGCCTATTCTTATAACCTTGGCTCAGGAAGGTTCTTACAAATTGGAATCTGCCCACGAGGGAGAGGAGTTCGGGTATGTTTTAAAGGGAAATATCTATGTTCATTTGGGGGATAAAAAACACAAGGCTAAAAAAGGGGAAAGTTTTTACTACAAGGCCAAAAAAGACCATTATATATCCAATGCAGGAAAGGTGGAAGCCAAGGTAATATGGGTAAGTACACCTCCCTCATTTTAAAATAAAAAACCAGCCTGAGGCTGGTTTTTTATTTTAAATCTTTATTAGAAATCTTATATGACCCTGGTTGTCCTTTTTCAGCTTTACGAACAAGGTATCTCATCATAACTTTAAATTCTTTACTTGTAGTTGTAGCTCCTGCTATCGAATCAATTTTGTCTACATCTTTTGATTCCATGAATCTTTTTTCAAGCTTAGAAACGGCATCTTTTATTCCTAATCCCTGTTTCTTCGCCATACTTTGATTATATTTTTTATCCTTTGTAGCATTTTCACCTTTTTTGTTTTTTCTGTCGTGTCTAACTTCTACTATTTCAGAATCTTTAACAATCATATAGGTAAAAGCTTTCCATCCCCATTCTGCCTTTTCAGCTTCCACATAATATTTTCCGTCTTGCATCTTTCCAAAAGCCAGTGAAGAAATAACAAAAATACCTATTAATATCCTTTTCATCATATACCTCCTAAAAATTTACTCTCTCTAAACTGCACATCTCTTTCAGCCATCTTTTGGGTATGGTGGATTCTGAATAGGCCCCTATAACCATCCCTGCTATTAGGCCCCTAGCTGCAGAGTCCCCTCCTGACATTACATTTTTTATCATTCCCTCTTCATAATTGTCAGAATACTTGAGTATCAGCAGTATCGTCGCGGGAAAAGCCCCTTCTATACTGCACGACTGACCCAATTTTTTCACGGCCTCTACGGTATCTGTTTCTACCAGTAACTTTGCTTTTTCTAATTTTTCCGATATCCACCTATTTTTCATCTCTGCAGATACCTCTTCCATTGCCTCATGAGGCTTTATTCCCTCTAGAACTCTGTATGCTGTTCTTGCAAAAAATTCAGAAGCTGCGATTACCTGCTCATTGTTATGGGTAATCTTTGTCTGGACTTTAGAATATTCTACCCCTTTCTCCTCGGAAAAGCAATAGATTATAGGGGCTATCCTAGAAGCGCCGGCTAAATCATTGGAATGAGAACCCCATTCCTCACCGATTTCTATCATTTCCAGGGTTTTTTTGGTAGCATAATCCATATAGCCATCATACTTTTTCATATGAAATTTCCAGAAATCTCTGAAACTCTTTTCGTCAAACTCATATTTTTCCGCCAAGTATTCCAAGAGAAGAAGGGTCTGATCTCCATAGTGGGTATGCTCCCCTTTTTTTCTGTTTTTATGGAAGCTGTCAGGTAGAGGATCATTGAGATCACTATACTCCCCGAACTCATCCTTTATTTTCTCTGTGTCGTATATCCAGTGTCCTCCCAGAGAAAAAGCATCTGCCAAAATCGATCCTAAAAGTAATCCTTTCTTGCTCATGAAAAACCCCCTCCTTTTCCTATATTTTTACTGTTTGAGGTTCTTCTTTCCTTTTTTATAGCACACAACAATTTGACGTCTATAATTCAAAAATAGTTTTTAAAACTTTTCGATATATGACGCTATATCCACTATCTCATCTTCACAGTTATCCTCTATATAAGCTATCATTTTCCCCTCTATACTCTCTGCTAGACTGTAACTTCCAGATACAAAGGAAAAACCTAAAATCGAAAAATTTTTATTGTCCTGGAGTTCCACCTCTGTAAGCTGTGTCTTAAACTTTGATGTAAACTTATCCTTTATGCTTCTCAATCTCATCCTCTTGTCTTTCAGGGAAAAACTGATGACAAATCTTATTTTAATCTTCACTGCAGCCACATACATAGATTACTCCCCCTTTTTTATTGAAAATTTTCTTTACTTATGAATGGTTTTCAAGTAATAATTTATTATGATACACTATTTAAGAGGAGGAATGCAATGGAAAGAACAGGAATAATAACAATGAAGAGTAATCCCCTTACACTATTGGGCAACCAGGTCAAGGTGGGAGATAAGGCCCCTGATTTTACAGCTCTAAAAAATGACATGAGTCCTTTTTCTCTAAGTGATGCTAAGGGAAAGGTGGTCATCATATCATCTATGCCCTCTGTAGATACACCGGTGTGCGAGCTTCAGACCACTATTTTCAATCAAAAAGCAGGGGAAAATCCGGAAATATCTGTAGTGACAATCTCTGTAGACCTCCCCTTCGCATTGAGTAGATTCTGTGCAAACGAGGGAATCGAATCTGCTGTAACTCTTTCAGACCACAGAGACCTTGATTTCGGAACAAAATATGGATTCATTATAAAGGAACTGAGACTTCTTGCAAGAGGAGTTGTGGTAATAGACAAGGAAGGTACTATCAAACACTTAGAGGTTGTCCCTGAGGTGACAGATCAGCCAGATTATGACAAGGCCCTCGAGATTGCCCAGTCTCTTATCTAAGTTAAGGAGGGGATCTATATGGAATTTTTATCGTCATTTCTCGGCCTAATTGCAGTGGGAGCTCTTATGTTTTTTACTGTGAAAATAGCTGAAAAATACAAGAAAGAACCCGATACAAAGGGCGGTAAAAATAACAGAAACTCAAGAAGACATAAAAGATAAAACCGGGAAATAAACTCCCGGTTTTATCTTTTTTTATATTAAATTATAATTTATTTCTCGTAATCTACCACTGCTGTGTCGATCTCATTTTCCACTAGGAATTTTTTTATCTCTACGTGAGGTGGAAAATTCTGATAAAAATCAAGGTCTTCCCTGGTGTCAAATTCTGTATAGAGGGACATGTCATAAGCCCTTGGAGAACCGTTGAAATCGATCCCTACCTCTAGGTTTTTCAGTTGACTTAGTTCTAAAGCCTCTAAATCCCTCTTTAACTTTTCCATATTTTCTTTTTTCTTTTCCTCTTTAAATTTAAAAAATACTAGGTGAACTACCAATCTAACTCCCCCTTTATTGTAATATATATGTCATGTATCAATTTTATTTTTACTCAGTGATCTCTTTGTGCCTAAAACAGGAAACAATATGGTCATTTACAAGTCCGGTAGCCTGCATGTGAGAATAAAGTATTACAGGCCCTAGGAACTTAAAGCCACGTTTTTTCATATCCTTTGCCAGGGCTTCTGACTGAGCTGTCTTTGCAGGAAGTTCCTCTATACTTTCATAAGAGGAAACCACCTGCCTTCCCTCTACAAATGACCATATGTAATTGCTGAAACTGCCAAATTCTTTTTGAACCTCTAAAAAAACTTTTGCATTGTTTACTGAAGCTTCTATCTTTTTTTTGTTTCTGATTATCCCCTTATTCTGCATAAGTTCATCTATCTTATTTTGATCAAAAGCTGCAACAATTTCCGGGTCAAAGCCTTTATAAGCCTTTCTGTAATTCGCTCTTTTTTTGAGGACAGTAAGCCAGGAGAGTCCTGCTTGGGCAGATTCTAAAACCAAAAACTCAAAATGGATCCTGTCATCATATACAGGGACACCCCACTCTTCGTCATGATATTTTATGTATAGGGGATTATCCCCACACCAGCTACATCTCATGTTTTTCCTCCTCAGTGAAATATACCTTAAATCTCAGATATATTACTTTTGTCTATAAGATGTTCTCACGTCGGCCTGATGATTTGGAGTCAGGGTAAGGTCGCATATCTGCACATTCAGAGGCAGATTGGTTGCATAAATTATTGTATCTGCAACATCTTCCGCCGCAAGGGGTTCTATTCCTTCATAGACCTTATCGGCTCTCTTTTTATCCCCCTCAAACCTTGTGATGCTAAAATTGGTCTCTACCATTCCAGGATTTATTGTTGTCACCCTCACAGATGTATCTACAAGGTCTATCCTCATCCCGTCACTCAGTGTCTTTACAGCTGCCTTAGAGGCACAGTAAACCCCTCCCCCTGCATAAGCAGCCTGAGCAGCGGTTGAGCCTATATTTACAATATGACCCTCAGGACTATGTTCTAACATATAAGGAACTACCACCCGGGTTACATATAAAAGCCCCTTTACGTTGGTGTCCATTATTGTATCAAAACTCTCAAAACTGCTTTCATGGATTTTATTCAAGCCGAGAGCCAGACCGGCATTATTGATCAAAATATCTATTTTTTTAAACTCCTCAGGAAGGTTATTCACCGATTCTTTGATCTTTTCTAAATCTCTCACGTCAAATTTCAGTACATGCACCTTTATGTCGTACCACTCGTGAAGTTTTGATTTTATCTCTTTCAAGATTTCTATATTTCTACCTGCAAGAATGAGGTTAGCTCCCATTTTTGCATAAGCCATAGCCGTGGCCCTTCCTATTCCGCTTGTGGCTCCTGTGATAAGTACCATTTTTTTTGATATTCTATTCATCTTTACCTCCTTTAAACAAGTTCAAAATAATTATACCCCTTTACTTTGACAGCGTAAATAAATTTTTAAATTAATCTTTTATTTATTTGAAAATGGAGAATTCAAGAGTTTGAATCTAATTAATAAAAAATGAAGGGGTTTTTACCCTTCACTGCAAGGTTTTCTATAAATTATAAGAGCATGATATTTTCCGTCTCCCACAGAAAACTGTATATCTACTATCTCCTTCTCGTTATCACCTAGGAGAATTTCAAGTTTGTTTTCCATCTCCTCTTTTTTCTCTTCTGTTATTATTTTTATTTTTCTCATGAGTATCTCCCCCTGTGTCTATTCCTTAAAAAATTTCACTTATAATAAGAACTGCTGATAATAAAAAGAAAGCTGTAAATACTCTTTTCATATTTCCTCACCTCTTTATTTTATCACTACCTGTTTTTAAGTTTTTTCCTTTATTTCTCTGAAAAAAAGTTTTACTATTTAACCTAAGTTGCTACCTTTATTAAATTAAAGTATTGAATTTATCCGAAAACCTGTGTTACTTTCTTTGCTTGCCCAAAGAAAGTAACCAAAGAAAAGGCACCCCTAATTAAAATTAATGAAACTTGTAAAAATAAATTTTACAAGAACTAGAAAATATACTCGTTCCACTCATTATTTTCTAAGTCAAATCACTTCTGAACTAACTTTCGATTGAAATATAGTCGGTAAACCTCCTTATTTCAATGAAAGTGGATTTCACAAGATGATTTCTTAACGGCATTTTTTAAAGGGGAAAGTAGTCTGAAAATTAAAAGATTTTTATTTTCACTCTATGAAACTCCTTCTTTTTCTCTGTATTCTCTGTGGCCAAAAGATTTTGTTATTATTCGTGTTAATTTCCCTATCTTTTATTGGTGTTCATTCGTGATAAAATCTTTTGACTTTAATATCGCTCTCCTCCGTGATACTCTCTTCTTTTCTCTGTGACCAAAAGCTTTTGTCCTTATTCGTGCTAATTTCCCTATCTTTTATTAGTGTCCATTCGTGACAAAATCTTTTGATTTTGATATTCAGATAAATTCAGTATTTTATAATAATTTTTTTTAAGTAGCAACTTGGGTTATTTAAAGAAATTGGTTTTTTATTTTTTAGCTGTTGATATAAGCCTCCTTTATCTTGTCAACAGTGTCGTATATGTTGGTATCACTGTCTATTTCAACCCTGAAATCGGAAGATATCTTATAAAGCACCTTTCTCATTTCATATAGTTCCTGGATAGTCTCATACATATTTTCCACATTGAGAAGGGGACGGTTTTTCCTTCGCTTCACACGGTTATATATACATTCTATCTCACAGTCCAAAAATACCACGAAAGAGGTTTTTCTCAAGTTTTTTATATTGTCATTATCTATAATAACCCCGCCGCCAGTAGAGATAATGACATTATTGTCTTTTGATTCTTCTACAACTATCTGTTTTTCTAGTCTTCTAAAATACCCTTCACCCTTCTCACTGAATATTTCTGAAATGTTTTTACTCTCTTTTGCTGCTATCAATTTGTCTATATCTACAAATTTCATCTCAAGGGCCTTTGCCAGCTGTCTTCCCACAGTGGTCTTACCACTTCCCATGAAACCAATGAGAGCTATGTTGTCCTTCATCAGATCACCTCTTTTAGTGATTATATCATTTTTTTTATTTACTGTTAAGTTGACTTTTTGCTGTGTGAAAAATATAATTAAGTATGTTCTTAAATTTTGTCGAGGTGAATAATATGGTTTTGAAAGTATGCGTGGGAAGTGCCTGTCATATAAAAGGCTCTGAACAAGTGATCCAGATTTTACAAAAATGTATAAAAGAGTCTAACATGGAGGATCAGATAACACTAAAAGCCTCATTTTGTCTAGGCAATTGTACAAAGGCTGTATCTGTTACAGTTGATGATGGAGAAGAAGTGTTTTCCCTCTCTCCTCAAAATACCACTGAATTTTTTAAAAATATTATGAAAAAGGTGATTTGATGCAGGTAATGAATTTTTCAGAAGCTAACTGTAAACACTGTTATAAATGTGTAAGAAAATGTGAAGTAAAGGCTATAAAAATAGAAAATGATCAGGCACATATAATGGAGGATAAGTGCATCGCCTGTGGGCAGTGTTTTGCAATCTGTCCCCAAAATGCAAGGAATATAATGTCTGACCTTGATTTTGTAAAAAATGCCATATCTTCTGGAAGAAATGTAAACATATCCATAGCTCCATCTTTCAGAGGTTTTTTTGAGGAGTCCCAGCGTTTTGTATCTGCAATTAAAAAACTGGGCTTCAACCAAATAGAAGAGACTGCAGTGGGAGCAGACATGGTTTCACAGGCCTACGAAAAATATCTCTCCTCTCAAGAAAGCGGGGCATTTATAACTACATGCTGTCCCTCGGTAGTATTTCTCATTCAAAAATATTACCCCTCTCTTGTGGACAACCTTATACCCTTTGTGTCTCCCATGATCGCCCACGGGAAGCTCTTGAAAAAAGAGCGTCCCAACGACCTGACTGTGTTTTTAGGTCCCTGTGTTTCAAAAAAATGTGAAGCTATCTCTAGGGAAAACGACGGAATTATCGATGCTGTTCTGACTTTTGATGAGATAGCCAAGTGGCTTTCTGAAGAAAATATAGACTATCTAGAGTTGGCTCCGTCGGATCCGCATAAGTACGGTTCTGCCAAGGGTAAACAATACCCAATCGTAGGAGGTATCCTAGAAGGAATAAAGGATGAAATTTCTAAAAAAGGACTCATCTCCATGAGAATAGATGGGGTGGACGAGTGCAAGGAAGTATTCAAAGAGATAATAAACGGAAATGTGGAAAACTCCTGTATAGAGGTAAGTGCCTGTAAAAAAAGCTGTATAGGGGGACCCGGCGGCCATCACATCTCCTCATCTATATTCTCAAGACTTCAAAATGTGAAAGAATATCTCATGTCGGCTAAAACCGAAGAAGCTCCTGCAGAGTGTATCTTATCAGAAACAGATCTGAAAAAAATTATCCCTAAAAACCCATTAAAAGAGCTAGAGATAGATGAAAAAAGAATAAAAGAAACTCTTGTTAAAATGGGTAAGTTCAGTAAGGTTGATGAACTAAACTGTGCCAGCTGCGGTTACAATACCTGCAGGGAAAATGCAATTGCCGTCCTTAAGGGAATGTCCAGTATCGATATGTGTATGCCTTTCATAAAGAGCAGAGCCGAAAGAATCTCCAATGAGATCTTTGAAAATTCCCCAAATGCACTGCTTATTGTAAATGATAACCTTGAGATCATAGAATCCAATATGTCATTTTCCAGGTTTTTCGGAGTGACACCTTCAGACAGCAAAGGACAGAGAATAGACAATTTTATACCAGGGGACGATCTGTTTTCGGTTATTGAAGATAAACAAAATATGCTTTGGAAAAAAATTCATATTCCAGAATTTAGTCTTTATATGAAAGAAAGTGTTATCCACCTAGACAATCAAAATGCTCTTCTGATTATCCTTTCTGATATAAGTGACGAGGAAAAAAGAAGGGGAGAACTTTTTGAGCTCAAAGAAAATACCCTAAATGTGACTCAGGGAGTGATAGAAAAACAGATGAGAGTAGCCCAGGAGATAGCCAGCCTTCTAGGAGAAACAACTGCTGAGACCAAGGTTGCTCTGACAAAATTAAAACATGTCCTAGAGAAAGAAGGTGCAGAGCTTTGACAGAATACTTTATAGATGTCTCCTATAAAAATATCAATAAGTTCGGGGAAGAGCTCTGCGGGGACAATGTGGAAACTGTTAAGACAGATGACGGAGTCATACTCGTCCTTTCAGATGGACTAGGAAGTGGTGTCAAGGCAAATATACTAGCTACCCTCACCTCGAAAATAGCTGTCACTATGCTAAAAGAGGGGGCCACTATAGAGGAAACCATAGACACCATCACAAACACTCTTCCTGAATGCAGTGTCAGAAAGCTGGCTTATTCTACATTTACAATTATAAAAATAAAAAATAGCGGAGAGACCTACATGGTGGAATATGACAACCCTCCATGTTTCTTCTTTAGAAAAGGATGTGACTACCCCTTAAATAAGGTAGAACGGGTAGTCAACGGAAAGAAGATACACGAATCCCACTTTAAAATGACCACCGAGGATCTTCTTGTGGTAACAAGTGACGGTGCCGTCCATGCAGGGGTGGGAGAACTGCTGAACCTTGGATGGCAGTGGGAAGATATAAACGACTTTCTGAGAAGTCTCTCTGAAAAAAACTATTTCTCCGGGGAAGTATCGGAAAATCTTCTGGCTGTATGCAACAAACTCTACAACAATAAACCAGGTGACGACACCACTGTCTTATCAGTAAAGCTCCAATATAGAAAGTATCTCGACCTCTTCACAGGTCCACCTGCAAAACCTGAGGACGATGTTATCTTGCTAGAAAAAATCAGAGAGGCAAAGGGGCTTAGGATCCTTTCTGGAGGAACTACTTCCAACATTGTTTCAAAGGCCTTGGGGGAAGAGGTGGTTATCAATCTAAAAGATTATCAAAAGTACAATGTCCCCCCTGTGGGATTCATGAGGGGAGTTGACTTAGTTACAGAGGGGCTTATCACCCTTAACAAAACAGTGGACTTGATAAAAAAATTCCATGATGCCACCTACTCTGGAGAAAATTATCCTCTGACCGAAGAAGATGGAGCCACCCTCATTTCAAGAATGCTCTTAAAAGAATCGACGCATATAAATATATGGGCAGGAACAGCTGTAAATCCGGCACATCAAAACCCAGACCTTCCTACAGAATTCAACATTAAGTTGAAAGTTGTAAGAGAGCTGAAGTTTTGGCTTGAAAAACTTGGGAAAACTGTAAATCTGATATACCTGTAAACTTTTATTTTAAAGTCTAAAATTTATGTCGGTGTCAAGATGAAAATTGATTTTTTTTCTGATGATACCGGCATCTTTTTTTGTTTTTTGAAATAAAATTCTAATCAAATAATTAAAATAAAATTATAATTATGTAGGAATAGAAAATAAATTTTCTAATAATACTGGTAACTTCTTTATTTATCTGATTTTTAAGCTTTTGTTATTTATCTTTAAATAAAAAAAATTAATGGAGGTATCCTATGAACCGAGTGGGAAGGGAGGAACTAAAGGAAAAAATAGAATTCTTGGTTTCTAAAAACGGAGGTAACCGAGCAGCTATTCTGCCCGTGCTTGAGGTGATAAGCAGAGAATACGGTGAGATCGACCTCTATGCAATGCAGACATTGGCTTTTTTAGTCGGTATACATCCTAGTGAGGTATACGGTGTAGCGACTTTTTATAACTTTTTAAAATCTGGTAAAAAACACGGAAAATATGTCATCAGACTTTGCAGAACAATATCCTGTCATATGAAAGAAAAAGACCGGATTGCTAAACAGCTAAACAATGAACTTGGAATAGAATTCGGAGAAATAACCTCTGACGGATTGTTCTCCCTAGAGTACTGCAACTGTCTGGGAATGTGTGATCAGGGTCCCGCCATGCTGATAAATGATATTCTAATATCCAAGGTAAAACCATCTGACATACCTCTTATCATCCAATCTTGCAGAAGAGGAGTCGTAGGAAAGGAATATAAAACCCCTTTGGTATCCAAGGTAGTTAAAAAAGGTCCCCTTTTAGAGGAAAATTTTATCCCGGGAAGTGTTCTTATAGAAACAATGAAAAGAGATAAAAACAGTATTTTGGAAGACATCGAAAAATCAAATCTCAGAGGAAGAGGTGGAGCAGGCTTCCCCACAGGATTTAAATGGAGACTTGCAAAAGAGGAGAAAAAAGATAAGAAATTCATCGTTTGCAATGCAGACGAGGGAGAACCGGGTACTTTTAAGGACAGGTATATCCTCCACAAAAATTTTCAGAGAGTTTTGGAAGGTATGAGTATCGCCGCCTATGTAATAGGGGCTTCAAAGGGATTCATCTATCTGAGGGGAGAATATACTTATATTAAAGAAACCCTGGAAAAAGAGATTGAAAAAAGGCGGAAAGCCGGACTATTGGGAAATGAAACAGGAAAGGGCTTAGACTTTGATATTGAGATAAGAATGGGAGCCGGGGCGTATATCTGTGGTGAAGAGACAGCCCTTATCGAGTCCTTAGAAGGAAAAAGAGGGGAGCCCAGAAACAAACCTCCTTATCCTGTGGACACAGGTTTTATGAACTACCCGACCCTTGTAAACAATGTGGAGACATTTTTAAATGTAAATCTCATATGTGAAAAAGGTGTAGAATCCTTCGGCCAGTACGGAACCGATAATTCAAAGGGAACAAAATTTTTTAGCATCTCCGGCGACTGTAAAAACGAGGGGATATATGAACTTCCCTTTGGAGTTACAATAGATAAAGTGGTGGATCTGGCAGAGGGTAAAAATATAAAAGCTGTACAGATCGGAGGAGCTGCAGGTGAATGTGTCCATAAAAACGACTTCTCAAAGCGGATAGCTTTTGAAGCGGCATCTACAGGTGGTTCCATAATTCTTTTTGACGAGAATAGGGATATGCTAGACATCGCCGAAAACTTCATGGAATTTTTTGTAGAGGAATCCTGTGGTCAATGCACCCCATGCAGAGAAGGTACCTATAGAATCCTAGAGGGTATAAGGCTTTTGAAAAAAGGTAAATGCTCTGTTACCTATCTGAATAAACTTCTCGAACTGTGTGAAACTGTAGAACTGGCATCTAAATGCGGACTGGGTCAGCTTAGCACAGTGGCCTTTAGGTCTATTGTGGAAAACTTCAAAGAGGAGATCCTGGGAAGACTCCCAGAGGAGGTATAATACTATGATAAACAAGTGTGATACAGAGAGCTGCAGAGTTCCTAAGACTGAGATGCTAAGAGACGCCTGCGAGGGGCAAGAGGAAGAGTGCAAGTTTGAGCTCATAGATATAGAAATAGACAACCATAAGATGCAGGTGGCTAAGGGTACCACCATATTAGAAGCTGCTAAGGGTATAGGGGTAAAAATACCCACTCTCTGCAGCCACGATGACCTATGCCTTGCTGGAGTCTGCAGAATATGCTTGGTAGAAGTCGAAGGGTTTAAGACTCTTCAGGCATCATGTTCATACTCAATCTCTCAGCCTATAAAAATAAAAACAAATACAGCTAAGATAAGAAGAGCCAGAAGAAACGTTCTAGAGCTGATCCTTGCAGATCATGTGGGAGAATGTTACTCATGTATGAGAAACGGAAAATGTGAACTGCAAGACCTTGCAATGGAATATGGTATAACCTCTTATCCCTACGGGCATGACAATATCAGGAAAAAAGGTGTGGACTTTTCAAGTCATGCAATAATGAGAGACCTAGATAAATGTATCCTCTGCAGAAGATGTGTGAGAAGCTGTATCGACCTGCAAGAGGTTGGAGTCTTTAGTGTAAAAGGACGGGGCAAGGATTCCACCATTACAACCTTCGGTGACAAACCCATGGATGAAATAGTGTGCATAAACTGTGGTCAGTGCATAAACAGGTGTCCTACTGCTGCCCTCTATGAAAAAGATGAAAGTGAACTTGTATGGGATGCCTTAGAAACCGAAGGAAAACATGTAGTTATTCAGACTGCCCCTGCACCTAGGGCGGGTATAGGGGAGGAATTCGGACTAGAACCTGGGACCCCTATGACCATGAAAATGAATACTGCACTGAGACGTTGCGGATTCCAAAAGGTCTTTGACACCTGTTTCACAGCTGACCTTACAATTATAGAGGAGGGAACAGAACTTCTGAAAAGGCTCTATGACAATATAGAGGGTGATGGTCATACAAAACTCCCCGTGTTCACATCATGCTCTCCAGGATGGGTAAAATACTTGGAACATTTTTACCCTGAATTTATTGAAAATCTTTCTACTGCAAAGAGTCCTCAGCAGATGTTTGGAACTATTATAAAAACTTATTATGCTGAAAAAAATAATATAAATCCTGAGGATATAGTAACCGTGGCTCTTATGCCATGTACTGCTAAAAAATATGAAGCTGGAAGACCGGAAATGTGCCAGTCGGGATACAGAGACGTAGATTATGGTATTACAACCAGAGAGATGGCAAAAATGTTTAAAGAGACTGGAATAGACCTACCAAATATCGAAGATTCAGATTTTGATGACCCTTTCACAGGGGGTAGTGGTTCCGGAGTTATTTTTGGTGCTACAGGGGGAGTGATGGAGTCAGCTATAAGGACACTCTATGAGCTGGTTACAGGAGAAAAGGTGGATTCTCTTTTTGAACACGGAGATGTAAAACCTGTAAGAGGGTTTGAAAATATAAAATCTCTTGAATTAAAGATAGACAGTGTAACAGAGGTTCCTGAGCTGTTAAAGGGTCAGCTTAATTCCTTTGAATTTCTAAAAAATCAAACTTTGAAAGTCGCCATATGTCACGGGACCTCAAATGCCAAAAGAGTCCTTGAGAATATTAAAAAGGGTGGGGAGTTCAGCAACTATCATTTTATTGAATTTATGGCCTGTCCAGGAGGCTGTCTAGGTGGTGGAGGTCAGCCCATCCCCACCAATGAAGAGATAAGGATTAAAAGGGCAAATGCCATATACAGCGAAGATAAAAAGGCTGCAGTTAGAAAATCCTACGAAAATCCTGGAGTTTTAGAACTTTATAAGAATTTTTTTAAAGAGGGTCCTGGAAAGGAAAAAGCTCATAAGTTACTTCATACCCATTATAAAAAACGTGGAAAAGAGATCGTATAAAACTCAAGGGAGAAACCTTAAGGTTTCTCCCTTGAGTTTTTCTGAAAAAGCAAAAATATTCTTATAGGATAAAACGGCCTAAGTTCTTTATAAAACCTTCTGAAAGTGATATAATAAAAAAAAACTTTAGGGGGATTTTCATGCATAAAAAAATTATGATCCAGGGAACAGGTTCTTCTGTGGGAAAAAGCCTTGTGACGGCAGGTCTCTGCAGAATTTTTTATAAAGACGGATACAAAGTCAGCCCTTTTAAGTCTCAGAACATGGCTCTAAACTCTTTTGTAGATGAAGAGGGACTCGAGCTCGGGAGAGCCCAGGTTGTACAGGCTGAGATGGGAGGAGAGAGACCTAGGGCCTATATGAACCCTATACTACTAAAACCCAATGCAGATGATCATTCTCAGGTTATATTCATGGGAAAGCCCTGTGGGAATGTAACTGCAGTAGAATATTTTTCTCAGACAGAAAAACTGAGAAAAGTGGCTACAGAGGGATATGAAAAAATAAGAAAAAGCTATGATATATGTGTACTCGAAGGGGGTGGAAGTCCTGCAGAGATAAATCTCAGAGAAGTAGACGTGGTAAACATGGGAATGGCAGAACTGGTAGATGCCCCTGTAGTTCTTGTTTCTGATATAGAAAGAGGAGGCGTCTTTGCCCAGATATACGGCACAATAATGCTTTTAGACAAAAATGACAGAGACCGTATCAAGGGCATCATCATAAATAAATTCAGGGGAAATAAAGAGATACTAGACCCTGGAATTGAGATGATAGAGAAAAAATTAAAAGAAGATGGAGTGGACATACCTGTATTAGGAGTTCTTCCATATCTAGATGTAAAAATTGAGGAAGAGGATGTCCTGGCAAAAAAACTTACTGCAAAAAAAACTAAAAATGATATAACCATCTCTGTAATAAGGACTCCTAAAATGTCAAATTATACCGACTTTGATGTTTTTGAATTTTACGATAATGTGGCCCTAAATTACGTGGACTCTCCTGAAGATATAGGAGATGAGGACATGATAATAATTCCAGGAAGTAAAAATACTATAGGGGATCTTATTTTTATAAAGGAAACTGGAATTTATAAAAAAATTATAGAGGAATCTCAAAAAGGAAAACTAATATTTGGAATCTGCGGTGGATTTCAAATATTAGGAAGTAAAATAATGGATCCTCTCTGCATAGAGACTCCTCTAGGAGAAGAAGATGGGCTAGGACTCCTAAATGTAACGACTACAATGGGAGAAGAAAAAGCAACCTATCAAGTAGAAAAAAAATTAATTAACTGTAAAGGCATCCTTGCCGGCCTTGAAGGTGCAACTGTAAAAGGGTATGAAATTCATCAGGGACAGACAGAGGGAAAGGAAGAGATGTTTTTAGACGGAGAGCTCTACGTAGGAGTCTATAGAGAAAATATCATGGCAACCTATCTTCACGGAATATTTGACAATGGAGTCTTTACAAGGCATATTTTAAATTATCTGAGAAGAAAAAAAGGACTTAAAGAAAATAAAAATCTAATTGATTATGAAAAAGTCAAGAACATGGAATTTGACAGATGGGAAGAGCATCTAAGAAAAAATCTGAATGTGGATAAAATATACGAGATATTAAAATAGGGGCATAGGCCCCTATTTTAATTCCAAACAAAACTATATATCATTTTATAAAAGAAGGCTTATTCAGTGGGGAACAGGTTATTGTTCCCCGAGGAAGATATAAAAATGTCAATTTGACTTGATGGCAAAGATAAAGAAATATAATTTGAAATAAAAAATCTCCTATCAGGTGTCACCTAACAGGAGAAGTATAAAAAACACTACAATAAAATTATAATGTCTCTCACACTTCCCGTCCTCGCAGGCTAGCATAACTCTTTTCATGGCAGGTCTCCTGGCTTAACTTCAACCTAATCACAACCCTTCCCGGATAGTCCAGTGGTAACGTTGCTTTCGTCAGCTTCACAGTGGCGGGACCGCAGAGGATTAATACCTCACTTCCCTTTTAATCAATAAATCGAACCATAAAAGTATTATTCTTTTCAATGAAGATATTATCTCCATTTTATTGAAAAGTCAATATATAAAAATATAAATTTTATAATCTGACAGAATTAAAAATCTAAACTCCCTAAAACTCCTTTCATTTGATGGGTAGTAGTGATATAATTTTTTTGGTTAAAAACAATTTACCCCTATACGCATATAATGGTTAAATGCTAAAATATACATATTTATACTGCAAAATTTTTTTACTCAATTTTATTAACGAGGTGATATTTTTGGAAATTGGAAAATTAAAAGCTTCTGACCTTGAGAAGCTCGTATTTAAAAATATAAAACATAGAAGGTCAGAAATACTAACAGATCCCAAAATAGGGGGAGATTGTGCCGTTCTTGACTTCGGAGACAAGGTGGCATATATCTCTAGCGACCCTATTACGGGCGCCACTGAAGAGCTGGGAAAGCTTGCTGTAAATATAAACTGCAATGATATTGCAACTGCAGGGATAGAACCTGTGGGACTTATGCTTACTATCCTGGCTCCAGAGGGGACCAAGGCGGAGGATATAGAAAGAGTGGTGGCTGATGCCCATGCAGAGTGTGAGAAACTCAATGTATCAATCATGGGGGGGCACACTGAGATCACAAAAGTGGTAAACAGGATGGTTGTATCCGTAACTGCCATTGGGATAGGAAAAAAAGATGAATATACAAAGAGGGGGAAGGTTAAGCCGGGAGACTGTCTGATTCTCACCAAAGGAGCGGGTATAGAGGGTACCGGGATAATAGCCTATGAAAAGAGTGAAGAGATCAAAAAAAACCTGGGAGAACAGACTTTGAAAGAAGCTAAGAATATGCTGGACAAGATAAGTGTTGTGAGAGAGGGAATCATAGCATCATCTTATGTGAAAGGCATGCATGACGTAACTGAAGGGGGAATCCTAGGTGCAGTGTGGGAAGTAAGTGAATTCTACGGTTTGGGATCTGAGATTTACCGGGAAAAAATAAAAATCGCAGATTGTACAAGAGCTATCTGTGAGTATTTTAATATAAATCCTCTGAAACTTATATCTAGTGGATCTATGCTTTTGACCGCCGACCCTCTAAAAGGGTCAGAGGTTGTTGAAATATTAAAAAGCGAGGGAATAGAATCTCAAATTATAGGCAAATTTACAAAGGATAATTCCAAGTCTATAATTTCTGGAAATTTTATAGAAGAGATCTCAGAACCTGAAAGTGATGAATTATACAGAGTAGTATAAAGACAAAAAGGGGGCAATAAAATGAAAATACCATTTTTGATGACAGCTGGGCCTACTAGGGTGAGAGAAAATGTGAGACTGGCAAGAGCAAAAGAGTGCTCAAATCCGGATTTAGATCTCAATTTCTATGATTTCTATAGGAATTTATGCATAAAAATCGGTAAAATCATTGAGACCAAGCAGGATGTAAGAATTCTATCTGGAGAGGGTATCTTAGGTCTTGAAGCCGCCTGTGCATCCTTCACAGAGCAGGGGGACAGAGTCCTTGTATTAGATAATGGAATTTTTGGAGAAGGCTTTGGGGATTTTGTAAAAATATATGGTGGAGAGCCTGTTTACTTTAAGGGAGACAGAGAACACGGGATAAATATCTCTGATCTTGAAAAGTTCCTAAAAAAAGACAACGAATTTAAATATGCAACCATAGTTCACTGTGACACCCCCTCTGGAGTTTTGAATCCACTCAGGGAAATTTGTAAGGCCCTTAAAAAATATGGAATAGCAACAGTGGTAGATGCTGTATCTTCAATAGGGGGAGAAGAGGTAAAGGTCGATGAGTGGGAGATCGATATCTGTCTAGGTGCCAGTCAGAAGGTTCTCTCAGCACCACCGGGACTGACCTTTCTAAGTATCAGTTACACTGCATGGGAGATGATTGAAAACAGGGAGAGTCCCGTTGCCGGTTTTTACTGCAACCTATTAATATGGAAGGACTACTATGAAAAGAAATGGTTCCCCTATACCATGCCTATAAGCGATATAGAGGGTTTAAATGCCGCCGTTGACAACTATTTTTCAGAGGACACCATAAAAAGACATCAGATAATAGCTTCGGCCTTTAGAAAATCCATAGTCGAAGCAGGTTTAGAGTTGTACACAAAGGATTCATACTCAAATACAGTGAGTGTTATAAAGGTTCCTAAGGGTATTGATGAAAAAAAACTTAGAAAAAATCTCTTAGAAAAACACAACCTCATGATATCAGGAGCCTTCGGGTATCTTGAGGGAAAGGTAATAAGAATAGGTCATATGGGAGAAGGTGCCAGAGAGTACAGTGGATTTTATGTATTAAAATCCTTGGAAAAAGAACTTATAGCCCAGGGATTCCAGCCAAAAAAATCTCTTACAGAGAATTTTATAAACATTCTTAAATAGTAAAGAAATAGAAAAACCGGCCTGGTTATTGGCCGGTTTTTCTATTTGAAAATTTAATAAAACTTAAATTTATCACATTGAATTAGTACATGAAATTTCTGGATCTGTTGATAACTTTTCATACTCGTAATCTTTGTAGCTGACTCTGAAAAATATCGTATATAAAACTGGAATTACTCCTAAAGTTAGTACCGTTGCAAAAATCAGACCAAAAATCAGTGACACTGCCATAGGTTTCCACATATTCCCCCCAAAAAGCCATAAAGGAATTAATCCGCATAAGGTTGTCAGGGTAGTCAGTATTATAGGTCTGAATCTACTTTGCGCTGACATAACCACGGCATGGGCAGGTTCTAGGCAATTTTCATTTATCTCTATATCTATCTGATCTAGTAAAACTATGGCGTTATTTACAACGACCCCAGAGAGAGAAACCAGTCCTATTATTGCAAAGAATCCAAAATTTTGATTACCAACTATAAGACCTACAGCCACTCCTAAGATTCCAAGTGGAATAGTCAAGAGAATAATAATAGGTTTTCTGATGGAGTTAAACTGTGCCACAAGAAGCAGAAGTATAAATAAGCCTGCATAAGGAAGCTTCTGACCTAGGGCATCACTCTGTTTATTTGACATTTCTGATGATCCGCCTATTTCATATTTGTAATTAAGTCCTTCTGCCTTTGCAGGAATTCCCGCTACACTTTTGATCTTAACTTCTTCTCCATTTTCAGCTTCCCATTCTCTTACTTTTTCAGCTATCCAAGGAGACATTATTCTGTCAATTTCATTTGAAGTATGCCCACCAATAACATCGGCTTGCACCGCTATTGTGTTGGTTCTGTCCCTTTTATGGATATATCCTCGCTCAAATTCCATTTTTATATCTGCCACCTGACTTAAGGGAACAAATTTACCGGTGGAAGAGGAGTATATTTTCATAGTGTCTAATTTTGAAAACACTGTGTTGTGTGCTTCATTTGTCCTCAGTACAATAGGAATGGATTTATCAGTTAAGGGAGAATCAGGTTCTCTATAAGTTCCTATAACCATTCCTTCCAAATTTACCGCCATAGAGTTAGCAACATCTTCTGAGGTCAACCCTACTTTTCTCAGTCTCTCCTGATCTATATCAATAGTCAGTTTCTTAACCTCATTTTTCCAGCTATTGATAACATTTTTAGCTATAGGAATAGAACTTAGCTTAGACTGAACTATACCCACCTTATCAAAAAGATCTCTTAAATTGTCACCTGATATCCTGTACTCCACATCTCTGTCTGCCGAAGGACCCGTTTTCATTTTCTTTGTAGATATATCAAGGTCGGGATAAAGGTCTTTCATATAATTATCTATCTTCTCGGCCATTTGAGCAATAATCATATGATCGGTACTGTTATATATTACATAGGCATATTCCTCTGAAGGTGCCTCTGGAGAATAGGCCAGAACGAATCTAGGAGCTCCGCCTCCTATAAAGGTTCCCCAGCTTAACACACCGTCTTCTTCATATTCCCGTATAGTAAACCCGCTTATAATATCTTTAAAAAATCCTGCTTTTAATTCTTTGTCAGGTACTTTGAAATTCTCTTTGATATAGTCATCTAGATCCTTTGCCACTCTTTCTGTAGCCTCAACAGAAGATCCTTTAGGAAGCCTCATAGTCGTAAGCATTATCTTCTGATCAGATTCAGGCATAAATTCATTTCCTGTAAATCTAAATAAAAATATCCCCGTGCAAAAAATTCCAAAAGCAAAAATTACAGTAATTATTTTATGCTTAAGTCCAAAAATTAATATTTTCCTATAATTCCTATATGTAAGGCTTTTATATTCATGCTCTTTGTGATCCACTTTTAAGAAAATATAACAAAGAAGGGGAACTAAGGTCATTGCAACAAGCCAGGATGACAGAAGCGTAAAAACTACAACCTTTGCCATAGGCCCCACATATTCTCCCATAGATTCTTCTATGAGGAAGATTGGTGTAAAAGCTGCCACTGTTGTTAGTGAAGACATGAGAAGGGGGATCTTCAGTTGATTTGCAGAGCCAAGACATGCTTCAAGCCTTGATTTCCCCTTTTCCATTGCAACCATTATACTCTCACTCATTACAATGGCATTATCAACAAGCATTCCCAAGGCTATTATCAGTCCTGCAAGGGACATCTGATCAAGGTTTACTCCATAGTGAGGCATTAAAATAAAAGCCATAGCTATAGAGGTTGGAATAAGTGATGCCACTATCAGCCCTGTTCTAAACCCTAAAGAAATAAGCATTACAATAAGTACTGTCGCCACCGCTTGTGTTAAGTTACTTACAAAGGAGTTTATCTTATCTTCTACCCTCTGGGGAGAATAAGCCACGAAATCAAAGTCAACACCTATAGGATACTTTTTTTCAAGACTGGTGACATAATCCCTTAAGTGTTCTCCTAATTTTGTATCGTCCATGCCATCTTTTAGTGATACTGCTATTCCTATGGACTCTTTACCATTAAATCTAGTGAGATAGATAGCGGGATTTACATAACCTCTTTTTATATCGGCTATATCCTTCAGATAGACAATTCCCATACTCCTGGGAGTGTTTATTATAGTATCTCCAATCTCCTCTATACTCATAAAATCTCCACTGGTATCTAGAGTCATCTTGTCATTCCCGATAACTATATTTCCAGACGAAGATACCTGGTTCCTTCCACTTACGGCATTTCTGATGTCAGCAGTTGTTATACCAAGCTGTGTTAATTTTGCAGGATCGAAATTCAGATAAATTTTTTCCTGCTGATCTCCATAAACGTGCACCTTTCCTGCTTCAGGTACTTTTTTCAAGATATACTCTCTCAATTCCTCTGCTATCACAGCCAGTTCATGATAGGTATATCCGTCTCCTGTGACCATAATAACAGATCCAAATACATCACCAAATTCATCATTTACAATGGGAACGCTGGCTCCAGTTGGAAGGTAAGGCTCCACGTCGTACTTTACTTTTTTTCTGAGATTATCCCATATAGGCTGTAACCTTCTGTATTCAGGCCTTATATTTACATAGGTCGTAGATAATCCAGGAGAATTTTTGGTCTCTACATAGTCAAGCTCCTCTATATCCTGGACAACCTCTTCCACCTTATCCCCTATAAGCTCAGCCATCTGCTGGGCAGTAGCCCCTGGCCACCTGGTAGTTATAGTCGCTGTTTTTATTGTAAAGGGAGGATCCTCTCCCTTTTGCATACTCTTAAAAGTATTTAAACCTGCAAAAATAACAAGAATATACAAAATTATTATTGTGGCCCTGTTTTTTATGGAAAAATTAGTAATATCCATCTAATTTTCCTCCTTTAAAGATACGGAGACCTCTTGCCCTTCTGTTATCTGAGTCACCCCAGAAGTTATGATATAGTCTCCTGATTTTATTCCACTTAATACCTCTACGCCCTCAGAAGTTATCTCTCCTATCGTCACCACGGACTTTGCTACACTCCCCACTCCGTCTTTTATTTTTTCCACTGAGTATACATATTTTTCTCCGGCAGGATTCTGATCCAAGGCACTTATAGGAATTATCATTCTGTCGTCACTCTCTTGATTCAGATCAAAACTTATTTTAGAAGACATCCCAGGTTTTATCTGTTCGTCTTTTTCAAGTAGCTCTATTTTTACAGGAAAGGTGTTTCCATAACCTTCTGAGGATGTACCTATCTCTTTTATTTCTCCGCCATACATTTTTCCAGGCAGGGCATTTATCTTCACAGTGACTTTTTGCCCATTTTTTATGAGACTTATCATAGTTTCAGGTATAAAGGTTTCAGTCTGCACTTTTTCTCCCAGACTGATTTTATAAACCGGTGTTCCCGAAGAAACCGTTTCATTTTCCTCTTTTTCCTCAAAGGTTATAAATCCGTCTTCAGGTGCTAGAAGCTTTGTGTATGATAACTTCAGCTTACTTTGGGCCAGCTGTATCTCACTTGCCTTTAGATTTGACTGGGCAGATTTTTTATAGGCTTCGAACTGAACCAGCTGAGACTCTGTAACATCCCTGTCTGCTTTAGATGAATCATACTGACTTTTAGATACGTTATCGTCATAATATAATTTTTCAATACGAGCATATTCATTCTTAGAGTTTATTAAAGAAGCCTTTGCACTCTTCATTTGAGCATCAGCCTCTGCTAATTTTGCCCTGCTGCTCTCATACTGGGCTGCGGCATTTTCTACCTCTAATTTATAGTCCTCATTATCTAACACTGCCAAAACCTGATCTTTTTTTACATAATCTCCTAATTTGGCATATTTTTTTATTATTGTTCCAGAAACCCTGAAACTCAGGTTTGACTCAGTTTCGGATATAATATTCCCTGCAAAGACTCTTTGAAATTCATAAGTTTTATCTTCCGCCACTATATATCTCACTGATCTTGGTTTTTCCTTTACTTGAACCCCTTGCTCTTTTTCCTTTCCACAAGCTGCCAAGACTAAAATTATAAATATAGAAATCAAAATTTTCTTCATTAATACTGCCCCCTACTTTGTTGTAATTAGATTTTTGATATTTTCCCTCTCCACTTCTTTTTCGTCGCTGCTGTTCTCAAAATAATATTTTCCACACAATTTTTCTAGCTTAGCCTGTGAGATGAAAAAATCAAATTTTACAGAAGTTTTTTTCTGTTCTGCCCCTATAAGGCTGTTTCTAGCATCTAACATATCCGTTATTGTTATTTTACCTTCTACATATAGCTCTGTCTGAAGTTTGAGGTTCTTTCTCGAGGCCTCTGCTGATTTTTCTGCCGACTTTATTTTTCTGTAACTTGCAGAAACTTTTGCATACTGGCTGGATATATCTTTTGAAATCTCAGAAACCGCAGTTTTTCTGTCAAGTTTTAACTTCTCCAATTCTGCCTCTAGCTGTTTTTTATTATAAGACAGCTCCCCGCCTTTATAGATAGGGATAGAAAATCCTACTCCTGCATTCCAGTACTCATCAGAATCACTGTTGTCAGACCCTGTTCCCCAAGGATCTACAATGTCTCTATCGTAGTTTCCACTAGCTGTTATTGTAGGAACATATCTTTTTCTTTTTGCAGCCTTCAGTTCCCTCTCTTTTGCAGCAATTTTAGCATCTATACTTTTTATTTCAGGAGAATTTTCCAGTCCCTGTTCAATAAAATAGTTTTTGACCCTGTCAAATTTCCAAGGCTTATTTAACTCATTTTCAAAATCTCTGAATAAATAAAGACCGATGATATCGACAATTCCATCTTCACTAAGAGAAAAATATGTATCCATAGAACTGTCTAAAAGTCTGTTAAGATCTGAGTTTCCAGATAATATGTCACTTCTTATATCTTCAATGTTGGTTATAGAATCTGCAAGTTCACTTTCAAAACGGTATACATCTTCAGGTCCGCCGCTTCCAATACTGTACTTTGTTTTTGCAAGATTCAAGTATCTTTTTACAAGGCTTATATTGTATTTTTCTATTTCAAGTCTGGATTTAGATTTTAATACGCCAAGATAAGCTTCAATTAAACTTTGAACCTGACTAATCTCTTTGTCTCTCAGTTCCTCTTTTACAGCATCATAGAGTTTCTTTTGAATTGTTATGTTTGAAAAGGTACTTTCGTCATAAATTACCTGACTAATTTTAGCTCCAACCTGCAATGAATTTTCTGCGCCTGTAGAATAAAGTCTAGCCCTTGTATTATCCTGCTTATCGTAATCCAAGTTTGCTGTCAGATTGGGTTTTACAGCAGCTTTAGCTATTTTTACATCGTATCTACTTGAGGTCACATCCTGCTTCTTTGATTTCACGTCTGTATTGTTTTCAAAAAGTTTATCTAAAGCATCTTTTAAGCTGAGTTTTACTGTTCCTATTTCTGTCTCGTTTACCATCCTGATTTTTTCAGATAAAAAGTCGCCTGGATATAAGTCTAAAATCTGAGCCACCTTATAGTCTATAAAAATATTTAAATTTTCTGAGTCTAACTTTGTAGTCAGTTCTGAAAATTCTCTTTTTTCATAGTATTTTAAGAGGTTTAATGCAGCTGCACGTATGCTTCTTTCTTGTGCCTCTTTTGTAGAATACCCCATAAAAAAATCTGTATTATTTTCTGTGTCAAAGAAAAGTGAAAAACTAGGAATCTTATTTTCAGATGCCCTCATCACTACTTCCTTTAGAGCTATATCTTCATTTGAAATAATTATCAGACCGTCATTTTCTAATATGTCAGCGGTATATTTTTCTTTTGGATTTTCTAAAGAGATAATATTTAGATTTTCCCCCTTAAAAATCTTATCAGATATTATTTTTTCTTTATATTCCCTCGCTATTTTTTCAAATCCTGAAGAATAAACGATTCCTATTTTCTTTATTTCTTTGATCTCTGTCAGTATTTCCAAAACCTCTGTCAAGTTGTAATCAGTTGAAATTGTATTTAGATTTTTTACATTTTCAATCTTACCGAAGAAAAATGGTGCTATTACAAGCTTATCAAAAGACCCCTTCATATTTTCAGGTGAATTTATATCAAGAGAGATAATAGCATCTATCTCACTGTTCTCCTGAAGCTTATCTACAACATCTTTAATATCACCTTGAGAAACAATTATCTCTTTTTTTATTACTGGATCAAACTGAGTATTTTCAAAATTTTTACCCAGCTCCTTTTCTAAGGTAATCTTCAAATACTCATTGACTTCCTTAGACTTATTACCATATATAACCCCTATACCTATCTCTTTTCCAAAGGACATGATAAATATCCCAAATGACAAAAAAAATACAAGAACCCGCCTTTTCATAATAACCTCCCATTCAGTATTAATATATTCAAGTTAAAAACAGTTAAAGTTTAGCAACTGTTTTCATTTAAAAATCAAACTAATTTAAAATAACAGACTCATTATAAACTATACAACAATTTCACAGTCAAGGAGTTATAAAAATTAAACAATTTCTATAATTCCTATCATATTAAAAGGCTCAAACTCTTTATAAGAATTTAAGCCTAAAATTTCTTGGATTAAGTGAAATTTCTTGTCAATTTTGACCCTGTATTTCACGGATTTTAATATAGAGAAATCTCAAATATTCATATTCAAAGGGAGTTCCCGTACTATAGTATCTGAAATCAACATTGCTCCTGCTGTCTACCGAGTTTGTTACTAAAAATTCTGTGTCGTTCCTGCTGGCATCTCCCAACCTCAAGGGGTCTGCATAACTCTGAACTACAGTATCCACACCTATACCGCTAGCGTCTCTCAGGGTACTAGGTCCAAGAAGAGGCAGAATCAGGTAAGGTCCCGGCCTTACTCCATAGTAGGTCAAAGTCTGGCCAAAGTCCTCTTTATAACCCTTTAGTCCCGCCTGTGAAGCCAAATCAAAGAAACCCAAAACTCCAAAAGTACTATTGATTGCAAATCTGTTAAAGGTCACGAGAGTTTTCTTCCCCTTTAGCTGAAGTGATGAATTGACAAAGGTCCTAATTTCACTGAGGTTACTAAAAAAATTATGCACCCCCTTCTCTACAAAGTTTGGTGTGACATACCTGTAGGTGTCCACAACAGGAAGAAATATATATTCATCAAATTTTGCATTAAAATAATACATCCTTCTGTTAAAGGGTTCCCAGGGATCATAGGCTTTAAAGTAGTTTCTACTTTCTTCTTCCATCTTCAGAATTCTTTGACTTTCTCTAGAAATTGGCCTCTTCCTTACTGAACTGCACGATACTCCAAATACTATTAAAATGAGAATTATAAAATATTTAATTTTCATCGGTCAGCACCCCTTTTTGAAAGTATCTGACCATGTTTTCCACATTGGTCGTATAGTACATATTTCCACAGTGTCCACCTCTAGGATATATTATACTTTTCCCTTTAAAAGTTTCTTTTAAAAATTTCAGGTTATCAGGAGTCAGTATAAGCTCATCTTCATTAGTCACCATGGCGATTTTTTCACTTTTTATTAGATAATCCTTTATCTCGTGGATATCGGTTTTTGCGATGAGTTCTTCTAGAGTGAGGTCCCCATATATCTCCGCGTAAAAAGGATAGGCTATATTTCTCAAATATTCATTAAAACTTGCAAAATTAATTTTTTCCAGATAAGGTTCTAAAGATTCAAATTTACCTATCTCCCTACCTTTGGGAACGTAGACGCCTCTTTTGTTAAGAACATCTCCTAAATAATTGACATCAATTGCCGTTACTCTGAAGGCTATCCCTATAAGTGCAGCAAGTTCTTTTTGAGAAAGATAAGTATCTTTGAATGAATCATAAATTGTGTCTTCATTTATCTCTACATTATCCCCCTTTATATGCTTCCCTAGCTCTCTATAGATCTTTTCAAGAAACTGGCCTACATTTTTTCTGCCTCCAGGTATGTTGGTGTCTAACATATCGTCTAATATCTTTGCTGATTCAAAAAGGTTTACTGCTGGATTGACCATGAGCACCCTTTTAAAATTAAAATATTTCTCTTCATCATCAAGCATGGTCACATAGGCAGCCTGTGTACCCCCAAGACTATATCCCATGAGATAGAACTCATCTATATCAATCTTATCTTTTACCTCTCCATAAATATTTTTCATCCCCCTGTATATGTCATGACTGTCGTTAAATAAAATTCCAGGCATTTTAATATTTGATGCTGTAATCAAAAAATTAGGATTTACAGGAGAGGAGATAGATATAACATGAAATCCGGCATCATAAAATATCCTCTCAAAACTCTTCATCTTCCATGATGAGTAAGATGTCCCTGTCCCTGCTATGAGAAATATCAAAGGGGCCTTGTGGTCCTGCTTTACAAGGGAAAATTGAAACCCCTTCTGATACCATAAATGCTTTGGTGGTTTCTGACCAGGATTTATATGAATCATATATTCCCGCCTGGGAACTTCTTCGCTTACCCCACTTGTCATCATGTTAGAGCTTCCTATTACTGTTGCTATATACGGGTCCTTAAAGGGATAGTTATACCCATTTTGGGAATAGGAGGTCATACTTATGATTAATATAAAGATAAATACTATTTTTTTCATTTAACGCCTCCTTTATCTATTCAGCTAATCTTACAACACTTAAAAATACAACTCAAATTAAAATATGTTAATCTAAAATCCATTTTATTCACTATAAAAAAGATAATTCCACCTAGGATGCTTTTTATTTCAAATTAAAGTATTGAATTTATAAGGATTCGTTACTTTTCTCTTGAAAGAAAAGTAACCAAAAGTTCAAGAATTTTCAAATGTCTAGTAAGTATATATTTCTTTTGACGCCTTTGTGAGCTACAGTCCTCGGTTCCCTGCGGAACTTATTCTGTATGACGGCTGAGTGCGGCTCTTTCCTGTATAAGCCCTGCGACTTGAAAATTCAAAAAATCTTCTCTGTGAAACTTTATTTTTTTCTCAGTGTCCTCTGTGACCAAAAGATTTTGTTATTATTCGTGTTAATTTCCCTATCTTTTATTGGTGTTCATTCGTGATAAAATCTTTTGACTTTAATATCGCTCTCCTCCGTGATACTCTCTTCTTTTCTCTGTGACCAAAAGCTTTTGTCCTTATTCGTGTTAATTTCCTTATCTTTTATTAGTGTCCATTCGTGACAAAATCTTTTGATTTTAATATTCAGATAAATTCAGTAATTTACCAGAATTTATCTGAATATCAACTTGAAATAATCTCTATTTAATATTTAAATTAGCTCTTTTAAAAGTTTTTCCTTTTATATTGGTTAAATACAGTTTTTAAGTGGACTAATAATATTAAATTTTTCAACATTTACAGACAATTAGCGTATTTTTTTCACATGGATTGTCCGAATTTTGACTTGAATTTTCAGATTGATTTTTGACCTTTTAAAGATTATAAAATGTTCAAAATTTAACTTAAAATTAATTAAAAGGTCCTTAAGCCCTGTTTTTATTAGTTTTTGAATCAAGGTTTTTTCAAAAAAAATAAAAGATTAAAATTTAATCTTTTTACTTGACATTTTTTTCACTTAGATGTATCATCTAGTTAAGATCGGTGCAATAATTTTTTCACAAACTAAATAACAAATAAAATTATATTTTATAAAGGGGGATATTATGACAATCGAACAAACTATTCAAAATGTAAGATTAGCTCAAAAACAATACTCAACTTTTACTCAGGAGCAGGTGGACAAAGTTTTTAGAGAAGCTTCATTAGCTGCCAATGCTTCAAGAATCAAACTTGCTAAAATGGCTTTTGAAGAAACTGGAATGGGAATAGTGGAGGATAAGGTTATAAAAAACCACTTCGCATCTGAATATATCTACAACCAATATAAAGACGTTAAAACTTGCGGAATAATAGAAAAAGATGCTTCTTACGGAATAACTAAAATAGCTGAGCCTATCGGGGTAATCGCAGGAATCGTTCCTACTACAAACCCTACTTCTACAGCTATATTTAAGGCTCTTATCGCCTTAAAAACTAGAAATGCTATCATTTTTTCTCCACATCCAAGAGCAAAAAAAGCAACTATTGAAGCTGCTAGAATAATAAGAGATGCCGCTGTAAAGGCTGGGGCTCCAGAAAATATCGTAGGATGGATAGAAGAGCCTTCTATCGAAGCTTCAAACACACTTATGAGATCTGCAGACCTTATCCTTGCAACAGGTGGACCTGGAATGGTAAAAGCGGCTTATTCTTCTGGAGTACCGGCTATAGGGGTCGGAGCAGGAAATACTCCTGTAGTCATTGACGATACTGCTCATATCAAAATGGCTGTAAACTCAATACTTCTTTCTAAGACTTTTGACAACGGAGTAATCTGTGCATCTGAGCAATCTGTAATCACAACAGAAAATATTTATGAAGAAGTAAAAAAAGAATTAGCAGACAGAGGAGCATACATCCTAAAGGGAGACGAGATTGCTAAAGTAGGAAAAACGATAGTAATCGACGGTCACCTAAACGGTGACATAGTAGGACAGTCTGCATATAAAATTGCAAAGATGGCAGGAGTCGACGTTCCTGAAAATGCAAAAGTACTTGTAGGAGAAGTGGAATCAGTAGAATTAGAAGAACCATTCTCTCATGAAAAGCTTTCTCCGGTATTAGCTCTTTACAAAACAAAATCATTCGATGAGTCACTTCAGAAAGCTGACAGACTAATTGAATTAGGAGGAATGGGACACACTTCTGTTCTTTATATCGATGAATTAGACGGAGTCGATAAAATAGCTAAATTCGCAAAAACAATGAAAACTGGAAGAACTCTTATAAACATGCCTGCAGCTCAAGGTGCTATCGGAGATGTATTCAACTTTAAACTAGCTCCATCTCTTACACTTGGTTGCGGAAGCTGGGGAGGAAATGCAGTTTCTGAAAATGTAGGGGTTAAGCACCTTATCAACATAAAAACTGTAGCTGAAAGGAGAGAAAATATGCTTTGGTTTAGAGTTCCTGAGAAAGTTTACTTTAAATACGGTTCTCTTCCTGTTGCTTTAAATGAGCTTCAAGGAAAGAAAAAAGCTGTCATCGTTACAGATTCAGTTCTTGCTTCACTTGGATATACAGATCACATCACAAAGGTTTTAGAAGATATCGGTGTAGACTTTAGAATATTCTCTGATGTACAGGCTGACCCTACTCTATCTACAGTAAAAAAAGGTGCTGAGATGATGCAAAGTTATCAACCTGACGTAATCATCGCCCTTGGTGGAGGTTCTCCTATGGACGCCGCTAAAATAATGTGGGTAATGTATGAGCACCCTGAAGTAGATTTCCAAGATCTTGCTATGACATTTATGGATATCAGAAAAAGAATAGTACAGTTCCCTAAAATGGGTGGAAAGGCTGAGTTCTGGGCAGTAACTACATCTGCAGGTACTGGTTCTGAAGTTACTCCTTTTGCTGTAATCACAGACGATAAGACGGGAACCAAGTATCCATTAGCTGACTATGAGCTTACTCCTGACGTGGCTGTTGTTGATCCACAATTAATGCTTTCTATGCCTGCAGGTCTTACTGCGGCATCAGGTATAGACGTTATGACACATGCTGTAGAGGCATATGCTTCTATCCTTGCATCTGACTTCACAAACCCTCTGGCCTTAGAAGCTATGAGACTTACATTAAAATATCTTCCTGAATCAGTAAAAGGTGGAGCAAAAGCTAAAAAAGCTAAAGAAAAAATGGCAAATGCATCTTGTGCAGCTGGTATGGCATTCTCAAATGCGTTCCTCGGTGTGTGTCACTCAATGGCTCACAAACTCGGTGCTGCATTCCACCTTCCTCACGGAACTGCAAATGCACTTTTATTAGATGAAGTAATCAGATTTAACGCTACTGATAAACCTCTTAAAATGGCAGGTTTCGCACAATATAAATATCCAAATGCTAAGAGCAGATATGCAAAAGCTGCTGACTACTTAGGTCTTACAAAAGGAAATGAAACTCCTGAAGAGAAAACTAAACTTCTAAGAGCGGCTATAAGAAAACTTAAAGAAGAGATCGGTATCAAGGCTACTATAGCTGACTACGGAATCTCTGAAGAAGAATTCTTAGGGAAACTTGATCAAATGGTTGAAGATGCTTTTGATGACCAGTGTACAGGGGCAAACCCTAGATACCCTCTTATGACAGAACTTAAAGAGATGTACCTAAGAGCTTACTATGGTGTTGAAAAATTCAACGAAATAAAAAGCCTTAAAGTTGCCAAAGAAAAATCTAAAGAAAAGGCGCAGGAAAAAAAGGCTCAATAATTAATAATTTTCAACAAGGGATTTATTTTAAGAGAATTGTCAGATAAAACCTCACAAGGTACAGAATATGAAATATCCATAAAAGTTTTATAAATGCTCACTCAAAATATCTGATAATTCCCGTCTGTACCAAAAATCCTCCATTCATAATAGAATGGAGGATTTTTTATTTATATAAATAACCTAAGTTGCTACCTTTATTAAATTAAAGTATTGAATTTATAAGAATTCGTTACTTTTCTCTTGAAAGAAAAGTAACCAAAAGTTCAAGCCTGTGAAAAATCAGCTAAATGCCCTTGGAAATCCAAGAAAAATTCGAAACTCACTTCGTTCAAACAGTCGAATTTATCTAAGGATTCCACTTCGGTCATTCTTAACGCTGATTTTATCAATGGCAAGGGAAAAGAGATAAAAACCTCTCGCAAAAGAACGCATATATAGTTTGGTTTTAACTCTGTGAAACTCCCTATTTTTCTCTGCGTCCTCTGTGACCAAAAGCTTTTGTCCTTATTCGTGTTAATTTTCCTATTTTTTATTAGTGTCCATTCGTGACAAAATCTTTTGATTCTGATATTCAGATAAATTCAGTAATTTATAATAATTTTTTTTAAGTAGCAACTTGGGTTAAATATTCAATTTTTTTAATATATATCATATCCTGCATCTATAAGTTCTCTTTTTATTATCTCTCTGTGCTCCATGTCTGCACACTCGATTACAAGATCCATCTCATATTTTCCTATTTCCAGATTTTCCCTGAACATAGATTGATATATCTGAATTATATTTGCATTCTGGTTAGTTATTCCCTCCAGAAGGTCCTGAAGAGCACCTGCCCTGTCAGGTATATCTACTCTGAACCTAAATCTTCTCCCCTCTTTTATAAGGGCTTCATTTAATATTCTTTCCATAAAGTTTACATCTATGTTTCCACCGGAAATTATCGATACTATCTTTTTACCTGTCATCTTCAACTTTCCAGTAATTACCGCTGCTAGTGATGCAGCTCCTGCACCTTCAGTTACAACTCTATTTTTTTCTATCAAAAACAATATTGCCTGAGCTATCTCTGATTCAGTAACGGTTATTATCTCATCAACATATTTTTTGACCAGACCATAGGTCACCTCTCCCGCCTTTCTAACTGCTATACCGTCAGCAATAGTAGAGTTTGTATTTATCTCATGAACATAGCCTTTTTGAAGGGCTGATTTCATTGAAGCAGCATTGGACGCTTCTACTCCAATTACCTTTATATCAGGGTTTATTGATTTTACAGCAACTGCTATCCCAGCTAAAAGCCCACCTCCTCCTACAGGTACCACGATAGCATCTACATCTTCTAAATCCTCTAAAATCTCTAGTCCTATTGTTCCTTGACCTGCGATAACACATTCATCATCAAAGGGGTGTACAAATGTAGCCCCAGTTTCTTTCTGGATCTCACAGGCTTTTTCATAGGCATCATCATATACAGGTCCGTGCAAAATCACCTCTGCACCATAGCTCCTAGTTGCAGATATTTTAGCAAGAGGAGCATTTTTAGGCATAACTATTGTTGCCTTAATCCCCATATCCTTAGCTCCTAGCGCCACCCCTTGGGCATGATTGCCCGCAGAAGATGCTATTACACCTTTTGATTTTTCATCTTCAGTAAGATTTGATATTTTATTCAGAGCACCTCTTATCTTAAAAGAACCCGTCTTTTGAAGATTTTCTAGCTTAAGATATACCTCATTTCCTGTGATTTCACTTAAAGCCGGACAATCAGCCAAAGCGGTTCTTTTCACAGAACCCTTTAAAGTATCGTGTGCTTTTTTTATATCTTCTAATACCACTGTCATAATTCCTACCCCCCATAAGATTATATCAATTAATCTTTTTAGATTTAAAAATGAACATTTACAAAATAAAAAGAGCTTAAACCCTCTTGGCTCAAGCTCAATGTATATCTTACACTCTCAAGCTCAGGCCTCTTTTGGTTTGTATCAAAATGAGGTCTGAACTACTATGTTAAAAACGCAAATTTTTAAACAGTCCACACCTGAGAGCTAATTATTATTATAATATTTTCATAATTTTTCCCCATAAATCTCATGTTCATATCCAATTCTCCAAAAAAATAATTTTATATTAAATTATTGTACATTTATTTGGACCTCTTGTCAACCTGTTTTTAGCCTCTGATTGTCTTTGACAAAGAATATCAGTGGTGATATAATCAAAATAAAAATATAACGATCTTTAGGGTCGGGGTGTAATTCTCCACCGGCGATACAGTCCGTTAAGGCTTTTGCCTTGATTCGGTGAAATTCCGAAACCGACGGTTATAGTCTGGATAGGATAGAGATCACAGCATTTTTTGTACAGTGCTGTTTTTAAAATTATAAGCCCCTTTTATGGGGATTTTTTATTTACTGGAGGTTTTCATGAATTCTTGTAAAAATAAAGAAATGATAGGTGCTCTATTTATTTGTGGTGCAGCGGTCTTATGGGGTTTTGACGGGGTAGTCTTGACTCCCAGACTATACACTCTGAGCGTTCCACTGGTAGTGTTTATATTACATCTACTGCCTTTTACAGGAATGTCTATTTTATTTGGAAAAGAAGAGATAAAGGTAGCTAAGAAAATACCTGGAAAAGATTTTATTTATTTTTTCCTGATCGCTCTATTCGGAGGTTCTATAGGGACTCTAGCCATTGTAAAAGCCCTGTTTTTAGTTAATTTTAAGCATCTTACTGTGGTAACAGTTCTGCAAAAACTTCAACCTGTTTTTGCTATAATTCTGGCAAGAATTATATTAAAGGAAAAAATAGGAAAAAATTTCCTTCTATGGTCCTCAATCTCATTATTAGCAGGATACTTTCTCACCTTTGAATTTCATGTTCCTGAAATAACTGATGGAGGAAATATGTTAAAGGCCAGTCTTTTATCCCTCCTTGCGGCGTTTTCCTTTGGAAGTGGTACCGTATTTGGCAAAAGGGTTTTAGAAAACTCATCTTTTAGAACTGCTCTGTATTTAAGATATGGTTTTACAAGCCTTATAATGTTTTTAATAACTCTTTATACAGGAAGTCTCGGGGGAATATCGGCGACTACAAAAACACACTGGATTATTTTTTCTATAATCGGTCTCACTAGCGGAAGTGGTGCAATACTCCTCTACTACAAGGGATTAAATTACATAAAGGCAAATGTTGCCACCATGTGTGAACTTTGTTTTCCCATATCTAGTATATTGTTTGACTACATCTTCAATGGAAATATTTTGAGTACTGTTCAATGGATAAGTGTCTTTGTAATGCTGGTATCTATATATAACATCACACAAAATAACTCCAACAATCAAAATGAGGAAATTTCTCAAAATATATGAAAATCTCTCCCAAGGAGAGATTTTTTTTATAGATTTCATTTGGATTTCAAGATTCCTTAACTTCTGCTGATTATAACCAATCTGTAAAATATTACCTTGAAAAAGCAAAGAAGTTTCTTTATAATTTAAATAAAACAGGAGGTAAAATTATGATTCATGATTTAATTAAAAACACTAGATCTATTAGAAGTTTTGGAGAAAAACGATTAACCAGGGAAGAGATAAAAGAGATAATGGAGTGTGTGAGATTGTCAGCTGCTAGCAGAAACCTCCAGGCAATAAAATATATAACTGTGATCCAAGAGGAAAGCTTAAAAAAAGTATTTCCCCTCACCCACTGGGCTGGTCTTCTAGAATGGAATCCTTCTGAGTCGGAAAGTCCTTCGGCATACATTCTCATGTGCAGTGATAAAAATCTTCCTCTTCCAGAAAAGTCCCTTTACTGCGATATAGGTATCGCTGCTCAAAACATTATGTTAAAAGCTACAGAGATGGGGTATGGTGGCTGTATGATCGGAGCCTTTGACAAAAACAAAGTTAAAGAGGCAATGAATATACCAGATGACTACCAGGTAGAGCTTATCGTAGCTCTAGGAGAATCTGCAGAAAAAATAAAAATTATAGAGGCAAAAGATGGAAACATAAATTATTACCGAGATGAAAATAATATTCACTATGTGCCTAAAAGGCCTTTAAACGAACTTATAATTGATGAAAAATAAAAATAGAGGGCGACCCAAAAGGGTCTGCCCTCTATTTTGATGCTTTTATCAAAAGATTGGTTATCTTATTGGAAAATTCCACAGGGTCATCTAACTGAAATCCTTCTACAAGAAGGGCCTGATTATAAAGAATATCAGCATACTCTTCAATTTCCTCAGGTGATTTTTCATAAATGGACTTTAAGGCCTTAAAAAGATTGTGAGAAGGGTTTATCTCGAGAATCCTCTCTGCCTTTACAGCGTTCTCTTGTCCAGGGATATCTTTCATGACCCTTTCCATCTCAAAGGAGATGCCGTTTTCACCACTTACCAGACAGACTGCACTTGATTTCAATCTGTTTGTCAGTTTTACCTTGGAAATTTTATCCTTCAATGCATTTTGGATACCTTCTAGGAGACTTTTGTTCTCTCCCTCACTCTCTTCTAGCATCTTTTTTTCCATCTCGTCTTCAAGTCCTAAATTAGACTCAGTGACTGATTTAAAAGGCTTCCCGTCATATTCCATAAGAGTTCTGATGGCAAACTCGTCCACACGCTCATTTAGGAAAAGAACTTCATAACCTTTTTCTTTTACTGCTTCCATCTGAGGCATTTTTTTAAGTGAATCAAGGTCCTCTCCTGAGACATAGTAGATCTCCTTCTGATCCTCAGTCATTCTACTCACATACTCAGAAAGAGTTGTTTTATCATCATTAAAGGTGCTATGGAAAATCAAAAGATTTTTAAGGGTGTCTTTATACAGACCATATTCACTGTAAATCCCTGCCTTTATATCCATGCCGAAGGCATCCCAGAAAAGCTCGTATTTTTTTCTGTCATTCTTCAAGAGATTTTCTAACTCTCTTTGAATTTTTTTCTGTATATTTTTACCCAGGCTCTGGAGCTGTCTATCCTGCTGCAGTATCTCTCTTGATATATTAAGTGAAAAATCAGCAGAATCTACAAGTCCTTTTACAAATCTAAAGTGATCTGGAACTAGCTGTTTGCACTTATCCATGATAAACACATTTTTGGTGTAAAGCTGAAGCCCCTTTTCATAGTCCTTTGTATAAAAATCCATAGGTGTTCTAGAAGGGATATAAAGAAGAGCCGTATAATCTATATTCCCCTCTACCTTTATATGAATATTCATAAGTGGTTTCTCCCAATCATGAAATTTCGACATATAAAACTCGTCGTACTCTTCTTCGGTCACATCATTTTTATTTTTTTTCCAGATAGGAACCATAGAATTTAAGGTTTCCATACTTTTTACTTTTTTGTCTCCATCCTTTTTTTCAACTTCCAGATTTATGGGATATCTCACATAATCAGAGTATTTTTTGATCAACTCCCTTATTTTGTATTCCTCTAGATATTCATCGTTTGGATTTTCTTCGTCCTCTCTTATATGAAGAGTTATCTCAGTTCCTCTTTTCTCTTTTTTTATCTCGTCTATTACAAAGGTATTTTTCCCGTCAGACTCCCACTTATAGGCTTTTTCCTCTCCAGCTCTCCTGGTTGCAACTGTTATCTTATCAGTAACCATAAAAGCAGAGTAAAAACCTACACCAAACTGTCCTATTATCTCTAGGTCAGACTGTTTCTTAGATTCTTTTAATGCATTCATAAAAGCCTTTGATCCAGACTTGGCAATAGTACCTAAATTAGCAACTAGTTCATCATGATTCATCCCTATGCCATTGTCAGATATCTTTAGAACTTTTTTATCCTTTGATGCAGTAATTTCTATTTTAAAATCTTGGTCTCCTTCTAAAAGTTCTTTATCTGTAATAGATAAAAATTTAAGTTTGTCCACGGCATCACTTGCATTGGAGACCAATTCCCTTAAGAAGATCTCTTTGTGAGTATAAATTGAGTGAATTACCAGATTTAAAAGTTCACTGGTTTCCGTTTGAAAATTTAAAGTTTCTTTAGACATTTCTATCCCCCTTGTTAGCAGTTGTTTATATTGAGTGCTAATAGTTTTTTAACATATTTTTACTTATATGTCAAGTACAAGGCAGGTTCAAATCTTTTGCCATTAGAGAATGTATTTTAATTTCATTTCTTTTTAACCTCGAGTATATAGAGGTTTCATTGTATCTATAAAGGGAAAAATTTATTATTTTTATTTGTAAAAATTTTAAAAATAGAATATTATAGTGGATATAGACAAAATTTAGCTATGAAGGAGACTCATTTAAGTATGAAAAAGGCTCATAAAATAACAATACTCTTAAGTTTTTTAATAATTTCAATATCCTTAATCTCATTTTTTAATCCTTTATCCGATCCTACGGAAAAGAATTCAGAAAAATTGAGTAAGGATGAAATCAGTATTTTTTTCAACTACGAACCTAAAACCCTCGATCCTTCAAAGGCAGCCGACGATTATTCCATAGAACTCTTGAAAAACACATTAGAGGGTTTAACTAGAATTTCAAAGAATTCTATGGGAGAAGAGGTTCCCGAAAAAGCTGGAGCAATCTCATGGAAAATAGAGGACAACGGTAAAAGATGGATTTTCTTTTTGAGAGATTACAAGTGGGAGGATGGTAAAGAGGTTACAGCAGAAGATTTTGAATATGGAATCAAAAGAAGCCTCGACCCAAAGACAGCCTCTCCTATGGCATATCTTTTATATCCAATAAAAAATGCCGAAAAATATAATGGTGGACAGGCTACTCAAGATAGTATAGGGGTAAAGACAATAGACAGTAAAACCCTTGTTATAGATCTAGAAAATCCTACACCTTATTTCATACAGTTAACAAGCTCGACTCTTATGGCACCTCAGAGAAAAGACATAGTTGAAAAATATGGTGACTCCTATGGAAGCAATGCTGATAAGATGATATACAACGGACCTTACAAGATAACAGAATGGAATCATGAAAAAAAGATAGTTTTAGCAAAAAATAAAAACTACTGGGACAAATATTCTGTAAAACTGTCCAATGTAAATGTTCATATTGTCAAAGATGAAAATGTAAGAATGGCAATGCTCTCAAAAGGACAGGCTGATATCGTAGAGGCCACCAAAAAAGAGTGGGCAGATCAATTCACAAAAAGCGGAAAATTCAATGAAGTTTCTGGTTACAGTGCCGCAACTAACTTTTTATTTTTCAATCAAACTTCAGAACTATTTAAAAATGAGAAAATAAGAAAAGCTTTCTCTATGGGTGTAAAACGTAAGGAGATGGCTGAGATTATATATAGGGGGATATTTGAGCCGGCGTATGGATGGGTTCCTCCTAAGGTCAGTATAGGGCAAAAGGAGTATAGGAAGAAAAGAGGTGATTTTATAAGAGAAAACAGCAAAGAGGCTAGGGAGCTTCTTATAGATGGATTGAAAGAACTGGGAATAAAGCAGTCTCCAGAAGATATCACTGTCACATTTCTAAATCCCAGCACTACCACATGGGCTAGGAAATATTCTGAATACCTTGCACAAATGTACAAAGAAACACTAGGTATCAATGTGAAGTCTGAGTTTGTTCAGTGGTCTATTTTTGAAGGAAAAGTTGCCAAACTCGATTATGACTTTGCAGGTATGGGATGGTTTGGAGACTATAATGACCCTTCAAGTTTTTTGGAGCCTTTCATAAGTGACCAAGGTTCCATTGTCACTGGATGGGAAAACATCAGGTATAACCAGCTACTAAAAAAAGCTATTATGACTCTAGATGAGGAAAAAAGATACGGGTATTTCAAAGAAGCAGAGGAGATGCTTATCGAAAAAGCCGTTATTGCTCCTACAGTATTTTTAAAAAGAAGAATCTTTCACAAAAAAAATCTAAAAGGTTTATTAATATCGGCATTTGGTAGCACCGACTATAAAAATGTATTTGTTGAAAAAAAATAATGAATAGCTTAAAATAGTGGTGGTATTATATAATACTGCCACTTTTATATTGGAGGAATCATGAAAAATTTCATTTTAGGAAAAACTATAAATATGATAATAAGCCTTTTTACTGTGCTTACACTGACATTTTTTATGCTAGAATCCCTTCCAGGCACTCCTCTATCACACCTAGGAAAGACTATCAACTCTCAGTCTAAACATAATTATCTGGAACACTACAACCTCAATGATCCAATTTTAAAAAAATATATAGCTTTTACTAAAAATATTTTTCTTCACCGAAATTTAGGGGAATCCATGATATACCCAGGAAGGAAAGTAATAGACGAAATAAAAAGATACGGCAGCACCTCTTTTTCTATGGGGATAAAAGGCATTCTCTTAGGACTGTTTATAGGGGGTGCGACAGGGATTTTTAGCATTACCGCCAATAGTAGACTGGTCAGAAATATTTTGGTCGTTATATCCATCCTGATGGTTTCTATTCCTAGTTTTATAGTTGCGACACTTCTCTATTATATATTTATTGTCAAACTTACAACTCTTTCAGCCCTTACCCTAGACGGAGAAAACGTAATTCTACCTGTTGTATGTGTCGCCATCTCCACAGCAGGAATATATGCAAAATATTTTAGAGAGGGAATTTTGGAAGAATTACATAAAGATTATGTCCTCCAGGCAAGGGCTAAAGGAAATACCAGATGGAGTCTTCTTAAAAAGCATGTTTTAAAAAATGCACTTTTCCCGATGATCGCTCTTGTTCTTCCTCAGATTGCCGGAATTTTTATGGGTTTTTATGTTATTGAAAGTATTTTCTCAGTTCCAGGTTTTGGAACTGTATATATTAATTCTGTAAACAACAGAGACTATAACATGATTTTAGGGGCAACTTTAATTTTTACAATAAGCTATATTATATCTGTTTATGTTGCTGAACTTCTTTTTATTATTGCAGACCCGAGACTGAGGAGGAAAAATGGATAAATTCGACAAATTAAGCAATTATTCCTCTGATGAAAAATATTTAAAAAATAAAAAAAAGAATTATGACTCCGTGTTGTTATGTGAGATTGGTTTTATTGTTTTTATTATTCTTTTATCATTTATAATACCAGACCACCTCTCGGAAAACAGATGGGATATGAATATGCTACCATCTTCAGAACATCTCTTTGGTACCGATGACCTTGGTAGAGATATATTTTTCAGAACCCTGAAGGGAACCAAAATATCAATGACTATAGCAATTTTTGGAGGGCTGATAGAACTTTTTATCGGTGGAGGATACGGGGCTATAGCCGGCTATATGGGAGGAAAAACTGAATTTCTTATGATGAGAATTTTAGATGTATTTTCATCTATACCCTACCTTGTGCTAGTGACTCTTATCCCTATTTTCCTTGGAAGAAACCTTTTGGGAATTACCGTTGCCATCACCTTTACAGGATGGTTTTCCACTGGAAGGGTAATAAGGGGAGAAGTTTTGCATCTGAAGGAGGAAAATTATGTAAAAGCCTCAAAATTAATGGGTGCATCTCCATTTTCAGTTATAAAAAATCATATATTCCCAAATTTAATAGGGATATTATCGGCCTCTGTTATCATGAATATACCAAAGTATATTTTTGCAGAAGCTTTTCTACAAATTTTAGGTCTTGGGCTTGGGTATCCAAATATAACATGGGGAATGTTGATCGCAGGCTCTCAGGAGAACCTCTTCTTTTATCCCTATCAAATTATTTTCCCAAGCATTATACTGGTAACCGTCATTTTTATAATAACTCATATTGGAGAACGAATTAAAAAACTTGTAAACGGCAGCAGGCTTCACTGGAAGGGATACTATGGATAAGCTGCTTCAAATAAGAAATCTTTCTGTGAAGCTTGGAAAAAAAGAAGTGATAAAAAATCTTAGCCTGGATATTAAAAGAGGCGAAGTAGTGGCCCTGGTAGGTGAATCAGGGAGTGGAAAAAGTACCCTTGCCAGAACTATAATGGGATTCGAAAAAAAATTCAAGGGTGAAATTTTCTTTAAAAACAGAAGAATTGATATTTTAAATGACAGAGAATATTCAAAAATAAGAGGAAAAGACATTGCAATGGTTTTTCAAAACTCAATGAACGCATTTAATCCAACAATTCGGACGGGGTCTCAGATAGAAGAACCCCTATACATTCACACAGAAGAAAAAAAGAGAACAGCTTTTGAAAAGGTGTATTCAGCCCTTGAAAAATTAAATTTAGATAAAAAAAGAGCCTATTCCTCCTTTCCTCATGAACTTTCAGGTGGCATGAAACAACGGGCGGCCTTTGCCATGGGATCGATCTGTGACCCGGAAATTTTGATTTTAGACGAGGTTACCACTGCCATCGACATAGTAAATTTCCGTACAATCACCGCCTCTGTGAGGGAGAGAAAAAAGAAATCTGGAGTACTATTGATTACCCACAATATGAATCTTGCCAGAACTCTCGCAGACAGGATCGCAGTTATAAAAAACGGTGTGGTCATCGAAGAGGGAGAAAATATCCTCAATGATCCCCTGCACCCATATACGAAACTCCTAGTCTCCTCAGAACTCACCACCTCGTGTAAGAGAAAAAAAATAAAAATCCCAGTGTACAACAAGACTGACAGGGAATCTGCCGGCTGCCCCTTCGCACCGAACTGTTTTGACGCCATGAAGATATGCATGGAAGAGGTTGGGTATGAAAAAAAAATAAATAACAGAATTATTAGATGCTGGAAGTACCACCCAAACTGTTTGAGGAGGAAAGATTGTGAGTAAGCTCTTTGATATAAAAAATCTCACTGTAAAATTTAACAAAGGGTCCTTTAAGGCCCTTGACGGGGTAAACCTCTGCCTAAAAAAAGGGGAGATACTAGGAGTTCTAGGGGAAAGTGGTGGAGGTAAGTCAACTTTGGCAAACTCCATGACACTTTTAAATGATCGGTATACCGGTGAAATACTGTATAGGGGGAAAGAGATAAAGTCCATGAACTCCAGGGAAAAAAAGATTTTTTCCAAGGAAGTTCAGCTTATATTTCAGGATCCATATTCCTCACTCAATCCAAAAATGAGATTAAAAGATATAATTCTTGAGGGGGCGTTCATCCACGGACTTATTCCAAAGAATGCCAGCGACGGTTTTGTAAAAAAGCTTTTAAAGAAGGTGGGTTTAAAAGAAAATTACTTGGATAGATATCCCGGCGAACTCTCGGGGGGAGAAAGGCAAAAGGCAGCTATAGCAAGGGCACTGGCCCTTTTTCCAGATGTCATCATATTTGATGAGGCAACTACAAACCTAGACCTCGTAAGTCAAAGAGAGATATTGAATATCATACTTGAACTTCAAAAGTCCGGGGTCACCTGTGCAGTCATATCACACAACCTTCCTCTGATAAATATAATCTCCGACAGGGTTATAGTCATAAACAAAGGTAAAATAAAAGAAGAGGGTAAGACAGAAGATGTTTTCTCAGCTCCAAAAAGTAAATATCTAAAAGAGACTATTAATAACAAAATATGATGAAAGGTTCAAAACTTCTGAACCTTTCATCATATTAGTTTCTTCTTTCTAAATTTTTAAGGGTGAACACAGATTTGGGGATATCCGGATCGATAATTATATTATTTAGGATGATTTCCGTGTAGGAGTTTTCTCTTATTTTGTCTTCCATCCTGAATTTTGTTATGTAATATCTATCTCCTATCCACATGGCATCATCTACATAAAATACCTTGAGAAGCTTCCCAGAAAGGGCATACATCTCGGATCTTATCAGGATATAATTTTCCCTATCCACCTCTATAACCCTTTTGTAGTAGGCCGTGTCCTGTCCCTCTCTCGCTATTAGCTCGAGAATATAGGAGTTATCTGACTCTTCCAGTATTTTTGAGGTATAGAGGTCTGTGAGATGACTTCTGTCAGTCTGGTCTTCATAGGATATATCGCTTCCCATCATATTTTGTCTCAACATATGCCCGGAGATTTTCACTGTTCTGTCTGCCTTGGGGAGAAATATCCAAAGATTTTCACCATTTCTTAAGTACTTTGTCCCCTTGTCCCTCGGTGGTGATGTAAACTCAATAAAAGCCAAGTCCTTCCCCACTGCCTGAATCTCCATATTTTTTACAAATTTTTTATTTTTTTTATGGATGATCATCTCTCCATGATATTTTATAGAGCTAGGAGTCATATTGTAGTCCACTCTTTCTAATATCTCTTCTGCTGTAATTGCAAATAAAAAAACTGGAAAAATCAGATATATAATAAAATATTTTTTCATAAAACTCCTCCTACCTGCTTCTAAGATTATCCACAGCTTCTTTTTTTATTTCCGGAGTTACTGTTATAAAAGTTACAAAAACAGATACTATAGATCCCAATAAAAAAGCAAAGATAAGAAGTCTCCAGCTAAAAAACATATAAATGGTACTCTGAATATTCATAGCATCAGAAACAGTCTCCAAAACTTCTCCAAGCCTTATACCCTTTACTGAAAAATAATATACAATAGTACCTCCTATTACAATTCCAAGCATAGATGCAAAAGCCCCTATAAGACCTCCTTCGAGACAGAAAAGATTCCTTATTTCAGAATTTCTCATCCCTTGGGACTTTAGGACTCCGATCTCTTTTCTTCTTTCAAAAACCACCATCATCATTGTATTAGTGATACCTATTCCGGAAAGGAGACTCAATATTACAGTGAATATCAATTTTACAACTGGAAAAACCGATGACATATATTCATTTATCCCTATCTCACTCCAGAGTTTTACCAGATAATTTTTCCCGAGTTCCGATACAAGCATTTTTTTATAATCTTCAGAGTCCTTTTCTGGCTCGGGATAGAGAAGAAATTCAGTCACCGCCCCGTCCATATCCAACAGGTACTGAGCATCTTTTAGAGTAATATAAAAACTCCTATTGAGCCGTCCGTTATCCATCTTATAAAATCCGACTATTTTATAATTAAGAGCTGAAATAGACCTGTCCTGGGTAAAAGTAAGGACAGTAACAGACTCTCCTATTTCTAATCCGAGTTTCTCTTTTACCTTACTTCCTATTATTATCTCCCCATTTTTTTCAAAGTCTAAAAATCTCCCCTCGTAAATAAAATTATCAAACTCTATTATCTTTCTGTCCTCTTTTTCAATTCCAACTCCCATGGCTCTCTCGTCTTTATCATGAGAAAAAATCATTGCCCCAAATTTTATCCTTCCAATGGCAGTTCCCTTAAAATCTTTGAGATATTTCTGAATTTCCTCAGAAGATATATTAGAGGATATATCCAGGGATTTTTCTTTTAGCTGAAAATCCGAAGCAGTCACCCTCACAATTCCAGTGAGCTTCTTTCCCTCCTCTGTAAACATTCTTTCCACTCCATATACCCAGCCTAAGCCAACTGTGACTCCCATTATGCCCACCATGGTGGAGATCACCGTGAGAAAGGACCTTCTTTTGTTTCTAAATATATTTCTAAAGGCTATTTTCAACATGACCTTCACCGGTCCTTTATAGCTTCTGAAGGGTCTAATCTTATGGATTTCATCGCAGGATATATTGAAGCAACTGCAGAAAAAAGGATTCCCACAATAAATATAATTAGGGACTTCTCTAAATCAAAATAAAGATAAAGTCGATCTGAAAAGGGGATGTTTATTCCTAGGTCGCTACTTTTTATTGCTATTTGTATCCCGTTGTTTTGGTAATATTTAGTGGTTATAGCTCCAAAAAGAAAGCCTATAAAACTTCCCAAGCTCCCTACAAAGGTACCCTCACCTAGAAAGAGAAGTAAAATTTCCCTGTTATTCATACCATTTGCCATCATTATGCCTATCTCTTTTTGACGTTCTAGCATGGCCATGAGCATTGTATTGGCTATTGTCACACCTGCCATGACTAGGATGGTCATGCTTATTATGGCAAAGGCTTTTCTTCTTATAGAAGTTATCCTAAGTATGTCCTTTATCTCTTCCTGCCAGGGAATAAAATCTATCTGCAGTTTTTTCAGACTTTCAACTTCTTCATCAGTCAGTAGAGTTTTTACAGCTATATCATTTACAAAAGGTGTGTCTGCAAATCTATGGGCAAAATCTAGATCGATAAAAATACTGCTGCTGTCCATAAGGGTGTTCCCGGTTTTTATTATCCCCGTTATAACGAGACTGTATGCGTTTATACTCTGTGATGCAGTTCTTGCTATGAGGGTCACCTCGTCCCCTATACCCAGATCCAGAAGCCTTGCCATCTCCAGTCCTATGACCAGTGAATTCTCGTTATCCACAAAGGACCCCTCGACCATGTAATTGTCCCTTTCAAATACCAGGTTTTCTTTTTGAGATTCGACCCCTATAAACTGAGCTATAAGTTCCTCCCTGCCGTCAGTTATATTCCCCTTAAACAGAAGCCTCTTACTGTAATCTTTATTTTTTAGTATTTTCTCTATCTTTTCTAGATTTTCTATGGGATATTCCAGCTGGTCGTTATCATCTTTTTCTAGATAAAAATCCTTACCGTATATCTTATAATGGGATGTGTCTGTTTTTATGTAAATATCAGTTATTTGATTTTCCAGCCCTGAATTCAGACCCTCACCTAAAATTGCAAGGTATATCCCCACAATCATTGTTATCAAGGTGAGAACAGTTCTTTTCTTATACCTGAATATATTTCTAAAGATCATTTTCAATATCATGATGAGTCACCCTCTTTGATTCCGTCTCGAAGCCTTATAACTCGTTTTGCTTTTTCAATTATTTTGAGATCATGAGAGGAAAAAATAAAGGTTATATTGTGTTCCTCATTGAGTTTTTTCATCATTGCAAGAATGGACTCACCTGTCACACTGTCTAGGTTTGCCGTAGGTTCATCTGCCAGTATAATACTTGGTTTTTTTACCAGAGCCCGGGCCACTGCAACCCTTTGCTGCTGCCCCCCGGAAATTTCAGAGGGCCTTCTGTCTCTTAGTTCATAAATATCCATCTCTTTTAAAATAGTTTCCACCATCTCTTTCTTTGTGCCTTTATCGTAAGTCCCTAGAAGGTCTAGAGAAAACTCCACGTTCTCATATACTGTCAGCACAGGAATAAGGCTGTAGTCCTGAAATATAAACCCTATCTTTTCCCTCCTAAAATTTGAAGCATCCTTAGGTTTTAAAAGGGAAAGGTCAACTCCGTCCACCACAGCCTCGCCAGAGGTGGCTCTGTCCATAGCCCCTATAATATTTAAAAGGGTAGTCTTTCCTGACCCTGAAGGTCCAGCCAAAACTGTGAACTCACCCTTTTGAATATCAAGACTTATGCCATTTAGAGCCTTAACTTCTAGAGCACCTTTTAGATAAATCTTTTTTATATTTTTAAGACTCACTATAGCCATCCTCTGCCTCCTCTAAAAAAATCCTTGGATCTCAAAAACCACTTCACTGTCTAACTCTTCTTCGTAGGAGTATTGGTACAAACCCCTAAAATTATTATAATAATTATAAGATACCTGAATATTGAAATAATCATTTAATTTACAGGTAAGGCCTGACCTCACATAGAGATAGCTTATTTTCCCGTCTACGAGTAAACTCTGAAAAACCTCTATGTCTTCACTGACCACATAGTTGTATCTGAGATAAAGAGCAACTATGTCTTCCTCTTTTATATATATGGTCTCTGCCAGGGTATATAGTAGATTTCCCGCTAGATCAAAGCTGTAGTCTCCTCCTAACACAACTGCATTCTGGTCTAGCTCATCTGATTCTCTGTGTATAAGCTGCGACCAGATTCCTATGCCGGCATCTCCCTTTACCTCCAGTACCACATCTTCATTCTTGACTGCTTCTCCCACAAAATTTCTTTTGTCATAATGAAAATAATTTGCCATGAATTCATAGTTGTCCACCAAGAAAGTGTAACGGGCCCCTATATTGTCATCCCTGGCTGTGTTTTTAAAAATTACCCCTTCAAGACGGGACATATTTTCTAAATTATATTTCATCCTCATTGAATCGATCCCGTCCTTATCACTTCTAGGATTTTCGAGATCAACTTCATTAAAAACATCTGCTCCATTGAAAATATAGGCACTTCCCCAGACTATCATCTGCCGACCTGCACTAAAGGTGGTAGAATCACCATAGAGTTCGAAATAACCTCTATACAACTTTAGGTATTTCTCTGAATCATCAGTAGCCTTTAGAGATACCTGTGAATAAAAATTCTCCTCCTGATGCTCTGCTCCTAATATAAGCTCTATAGAACCGTAGCTGCTATTGTAAGATTTAAATCTTTGGGTCCCCTCTACCTCCCCAAAGTAATCTAGCGAGAAAACTTCAGAAAAAATAATTAAAAACATAAAAACATATAATCTTTTCATCTGTTTTCCCCACCTTTTCAAAAGAATAAAAATTCCCGCTCTCATTTATTCTATTCTGACTTATAAATAAATTCCTTTGACCCTTTAAATATTATAATACACACAAAAAAAGACCGGTCAGATAGGAAGATACTCCTCCTTCACTCTCACTAGAAGTTCCCTCATCTCCTTTATAAACTTAAACTGAACAAACCTATTTACTATGGTAAAGTCCAGCCCCAATAAGTAAAACAATAAGTACATAGGACCAAAGTATCGTCTTTCCAGTGTTAATAATCCACGTCAAAACTCCCAATGTAAATCCCTCCAAGTTTAATTTTTTATTATATTTTAATTGATAAAAAATCTTTTTATGATTTATATTTAATCTAATTTTAATATAATTCACATAATATACTATTTGTTTTTTTATAAGTCAATAGATCAGCTTTTTATTTGTAAACACTTTTATCTAAATAAAGTACACTTAGGTTACAAAACAAATATCTTATTATGGTATTTTAATTTCAGAAGAGATCACCAGTTCTTGACTTATAGGAAAAACTTATGTAGACTTTAAGAAATGGAAAACAAGTAAGAGGAGGACAATAATGGTCATTAAAGTACTGGTAGAAAATAACTCAGGTGACCTGTGTGAGGGAGAAAAAGGGCTTTCCCTCTATATAGAGGCTGATAATAAAAAAATACTTCTCGACACAGGAGAGACATCTCTTTTTTTAGAAAACGCGTCTAAACTGGGAGTAACTATAAATGATTTAGATTGTATCGTCCTGAGCCACGGTCACTTTGACCACGGAGACGGCCTGAGATTTATAAAAGGTAAAAAACTCATCTGCCATCCTGATTCTTTTAAAAAACGATTTCGAAAAAGAGATAGTTCTTACCTTGGACTTCATACTACTCTTGAAAAGGCCAGTTTAAAATTTGACCTTACCCTGACTAAAAAACCTTATAAATTATCTGAAAACATAATTTTTCTAGGAGAAATCCCCAGGGAAAACGACTTTGAAAGTAAAAATACGCCTTTTAAATTTGAAAATGGTCAGGATGACTTTGTCTTAGACGATTCGGCTCTTGTTATAAATTCTGAAAACGGCCTCGTAGTAATCCCAGGATGTTCTCACTCAGGTATATGCAATATAATCAATTATGCAAAAAAAGTCACAGGTGTGGATAATGTTTACGCAGTTATAGGTGGGCTTCATCTTATGAACTTAGACAGCACAACCTACAAGGCCATTGATTTTTTGAAAAAAGAAAATATCAGTATATTTTACCCTATACACTGCACAAAAAAACTTGTAGCAGATGAAATCTCAAAGTTATTGATTAATACAGATGTAAAAAGAAGTTTTTCAGGAGACACCATATCTCTCTAAAAAATAGAAACAACTAAAAAAATCCCATTGAACTGAGGTTCAGAGGGATTTTTTTTAGAAATTAAATCACTTGCACTGTCACTGCTAATTAATAAGTTACTCAAATCTACCAAATATACTGTACTCCAATCAAGGCAAGAAAATAAATACCTGAATCTGTACTAGAACTGCTATCAGAAACATTCTTTTTATAGCCATATCCAGGGAGTCCTATTTTAGAAAAAACTCTTAAATTTGGATAAAACTCCTTTTTATAAAGTAAATGGGGATATAAAGTAAGTTCCGCCGTATAATCCTGACTTGTACCCCCTATAAACTTATCTACATCCACCTCTGTTTCAAAGCAAAAGGCCCAGTTTTCAGTATACTCATAGGTCCATCTGGTTATGCTCTCTAATGCCAAAAGATACGTCCCCTCATATCCTCTATAATCATAATATTCATTATAAAGGGTATTGAAAGTCTGCCATCCATATCCCCAGTTTGTAGCTGTGAGAAGATTGCCTTCAAGGGAATATCCATCCCTTCCAGTAATAAATACCTTCCCCAACCAGAAATCAAGGCCCCAGTAAGTACCTCCCATTCCTATGTCGGTATCGGTTCTTACTCTGTATCTCAGGGCAAGTTCATTTTTTTCATAGTTTCCTCCGCTTTCATCAGGAAGTCCTAGCTGATTATACTCCCACATAAATCCAAAATCTGTACCCCATATCTTATCTGCGAAATTATGGTAACCTGTATCTTTTACAAAACCCACAAGACTATCCCATCCATTATAATTCACGCTCCCGTTTCCCAAATCATCATCAATATAGAATTCACGGTCTGTATCATATTCAAAATCCCATTTTTTATCCAAAGCGATATAGCCCAGGGCTATTTTCCACTCCACCAGTGAGTAGTCTGCATCATATTCATAGCTTAAGTAATGCCTTATACTATTCTGCTCCGATACAGATTCATAAAAATTGAGCACATCAATACCTCTGTTTTTTCCTACAAAACTTCTTTCCTCTAGTACCAACTCATCTTTTGAAAAGGAGGTCAGAGACATTAAAAATATCAAAAGAAATATACTTTTCACTCTACTCACCTACATACCTCCCCTCTCTGCCAAATCCATTTCTGTCAATTCCTGAGGAGTTGTATCCCCTTCGGTCATATCCAACTTTATCATAGCCGTTTATATCATAGCCTTTAGAATCATATAGTGTTCCTGTAAGTATATGTGTTGTATCATTTTTCCATCCAGCTTTACTGTAACTTTTACCGGTAGTTTTGTGTAGCCCATTCCTATCAAAACCAAGGGTATCATATTTTGTACCTGTTATTTTGCTTACCCCACGGCTGTTCCATCCGTATTTATCATACCGGGTACCTGTTTCTTTATTTATTCCTCTCACATCAAATCCATAATAATCATACCTGGTGCCTGTTCCTTTAAAGATACCTTTCCTACTCCATTCTGCCCTGTTATATCCATCAGAATCAAATCCCCTCTTATCATACCCACTTTTATCATAACCTTCTTTATTGTACCCCCTAACATCATAATAATCTTCCGTCTCTGAATTCAAACCATACCATGTCCAGCCTTTAACATCATATTCTGTTCTTGTATTTTTATTAATCCCCTGAGGATCAAATCCAAGAAGGTCATATTTTATTCCTGTTTTATTATGAATCCCTTTAAAATCAAAACCTCTCTCATCATATTTCGATTTTGTTGCTAGGTTATATCCGGCTTTGTCAAAGCCTCTATAGTCCACAGTGGTGCCGGTGTATTTAAACACCCCATTCTCATTCCAACCTTCACGGTCAAATCCCTCGGCATCCTTTCCTTTCCTGTTATACCCCTCTTTGTCATATCCCTGTATGTTGTACCCCAGGTAATCATAGTATTTTCCAGTGTCTTTGTTTACATCGTACTTGTTCCATCCGGCTTTGTTAAATGCCGTTCCAGTATCTCTGTGAATCCCCTCTCTCGTAAACCCATCTTTATTATATACTGAGTCTGTCTCACTACTACAGCCGGAGACATCGAACCCCTCTTCATCAAAGGATGTCCCTGTCACAGAATGATTTCCAAAGAAATTAAATCCATAGTAATCATAGGGTGAGTCTGTGAAAACATTCCAGCCTAAAGATGTAAAGCCTCTTCTGTCTGCACCATCAGAATTATAACCCTGCATATCATAACCACTGAGATCATAGGTACTCATGCTATGCCAGTTATGCTTTGTTATCTCATTAAATCCTCTTTCATCATATCTAGAGCACCCATTCAAGAATCCAGACAAAAGTATAATAACTATCACAGACAGATAACCTTTTCTGCTCAGAAACTTGTCCAACATATCTATAAGAGGACTACCTATTACACTTTTAAAATTTTGCCTGTAAAAAGTGATATAGGTGATATTTTTAAAAAGTTTATCTAATAAAACATTTGCAAACAAAAGAGTTATAAAGGAAGAGAGAAAAAACCCTAGCCCAGTATATTCATTTCCAAATTTTACAAAATAAAGAGAAAATAAAAGATCTGTTATAAAAAACACAAAAGACACCATAAGAGCTTGTATCCTAGCATCAAAATATAAAAATATAGTTATGATCATAGATATAAACACAGCACAAAAGGCTGAAAAAAGTGATATCCTAAATAGATCCAATAGATACAGATCCAGTCCAAAATTTTCAAATATCAATTTGGAAAGAAGTGCCAAGGATATACTTATGAAAAACTGCATCTCCATGCAATAAAACATCTCTCTCTTTAATACATCCATCATTGTAGCCAAACTTTTGTCTATATCATCTAAAGTTCCCTTATAAGATATATGGGCATAATAGGTTTTATAGTCTGGGAAAAATTTAGTTTCTAAAAAAACAACAAAATATACCATACTTGGAATAGTTATGAAGAAGGCGTAAAATAGTGCCACTTCATAAAAAGGTGAAGCCGTAAAAGTCCCGGCAATTATATAATGGTCTCCCTTTGTCCAAACAATAAAAAGATGAACCCATATTCCCAATATATAGAATAATCCCATAAAAAAAAGAGAGGAATAATTCTTTAAATACTTTAAAAATCCGAACTCAGTACCCCCTCTTTCCTTAAAGGCTGAAAGAAGATAATAGGACAAAAGCAGAAAAGTCAGAAGTATTCCCATTGTATAGGCAAAAATAAGATTGGTAGCCAAAAAGTTTTCCGGAAAATCAATTGGGTTTTTTATGAGATAGAACCCCAAAACCATTGCCAGAAGATTTCCTGCAAAGTAGGAAAAAGCCACAAATCTATAGTTTTTTAATACGTTAACAAAACACATCCCTATCCACGATGCAGATAGTAGAGTAAAAAGAATCACAGCCATTTTTTTATAGTAAAACGGAAGTGGAGAATTACGAAAAAACCAGCTTCCAATTATAAATGCCATTATGATTATTATTTTTATTACTCCTATATATGTTTTTCTCAGCTCGTCACTTCTCTTTTGATAGATGCAGTCTGACATATACCTCGTTACCACATACTGCCATGGGGTTGCCAGTAACTGAGAAAATATAAAACAGTAGAGTACCGTAGACATAAACAGTACCCTCTCATCTCTTATAGATATATATTCTCTCGATATAAACATAAGAAAATTCAGACTCACTGTTGTGATCAGCCAAGGTCCTACACTTACAAGAGTGGAATAGGCTATGGCTTTAAGATCTCCAAGGGTACTGTTACTTTTTGAGAATAACTTTCTAAATTCAAATCCTATTCCTGCCACTGTTTATCACCCAACTCTCTATATATCTTTCTGTAACCTTCGATAAAAATTTCTCTGGAATAATATTTTTCTACTATTTTTTTTCCATTCTCTCCCATCTCTTTTAACCTGTCTCGGCTGTGGTACATCTTTACAAGTGAATCTGCAAGATCCACATATGATGTAGGAGGAATTATGACTCCAGCCTCACCTATTTCCACTTTCCCTGTTAGTATCTCCCTGCAGTTTCCTACATCTGTAGCTATGAATGGTATTCCTGCAGAAAGGCCCTCTAATATGCTCAAGGGCTGCCCCTCCGATATTGAGGTCAATAATAAAAGGTCTAAAAACTTGTAATAATCAGTCACATTTACTTTTCCCGTAAATTCCACATAATCTTCCATCTCAAGATTTTTAACCATCTGTACACACTCTTCATAGTACTCTGGGTTTTCATCTATAGGTCCTATCAGGTAGAGTTTTGCGTTCCTTAGTTTCCTAAGGGCCACACGGAATCCCTTTAGCATCATCTTTACATCCTTTATAGGGACGACTCTCAAGATAGCCCCTATACTAAATGTCTCTTTTTTTTCAAAATCAAGATTACCGAAGCTATCCTTATCTATTCCATTTGGAATAACCAAGCATTTTGATGGGTCTGCCCCGTTTTTTATCTGAAAATTTCTGTTATAGTCAAATAAAGTAATTATGACATCACTATATTTATAGGTTATTTTAGAAAGAAAGTAAAAGAAGTCTATCCATATACTTTTGAAACTTTTGTCCACCCACTGGGCATGCACTATCTCTTCCTCCCTCTCTCTTGGATATATCCCGTGTTCAGTGAGGACTATCTTCCCCTTTCCCCTATACCCTGCCATAGCTGCTATAACACCTGCATACCCTGTGGCGACAGAGTGGTAAATATCTGCTTCAGGTATCTCCTCCTGAAGAATCCCAATTAAATTTAAAAAAATATTTCTATAGGTCCAGTAATATATATTGTAGTTGGTGTTGCTGAAATTTTCCCTATAATTTCTCAAAAGTGGATTCCAAAATATCTTGCTCACAACTACTTCCATGGGATTTCCGTATTCTTTTCTAGAAAGACTGTCAAGGATTTCAGCGGACTTTTCCACAGATGCCTCTCTGAAGTTCATTAAGTTAAAAAGTTCCTCCTTAACCTTATCTTTTCTAATATAATTATTTTTAAATATTCTGAATCCGGTTACAGGGAGATCCGGATTCAGGGTTATATTTTTAACCTCCTTTATATTATCTGGAAGCTCATATTTTGAAACGGCAAATTCCTTGTTTGGAATAATACACAGTATAGAAAATTCATGTTCCTTATTCAAATTTATCAGGTCCTGTACCCACGAAGATACTCCTCCCACAACATAGGGATAAGAACCCTCACAAATCAAGCATATTTTCGCCATCGCCATACGCTCCTTTTATGTCGTTTCTAAGATGATAGGGCATCTCGAGTCCATTTTTTATAAACCTTTCTTTCATCTGTATTATTTTTTCATACCAGTTCTTTTCATAGTAATATTCCAGGGCAAAATTAACTACCTCTGCATCAGGTTCCTCTTCTTCTAAAAGTCTCTCCAAATGAATCTGACATTTTTTATCGTCCATATTTTTATAAAACTCTAGAAGTTTTGCAGCATAGCTTTTATCCTTATCAAAAAGAGTTTTTAAAGTATTAAGAGCTTTTTTCTGAGCTATGAGTAGTACATCTCCCTTTAAAAGACCTGATTCTATATAGTCATTATAACTTTTAAAAATTTTATCTAAATCCCCACTTTGATCAGTCTTTTGTATGTTAATCCCGTGCTTTTCATAGATCCAGTTTAATTCCGTAGCGGCATAATGTATCACATCTATATCTTCATCTAAAAGGGCCTTTTCTAGGACCTCTACCTTAAAGCGTTCATCAGGAGGATTAAAGTTTATCAAAAATCTTTTTTTCTCTTCTGGAGTCCCTGTGGCAAGTATATCAAAGGCTCCCATTGTCCCGAGCTCCACCGCCAGATCTATAAACTTTACCTCTCTTCTGTTCTTAAGATATCTTTCAAAATCTGAACTTTCCTCTATCATCTGATAATCAAAATCCAGTCTGGGAATAAGTTCTATAAAGAGTAGTCCTCCGAAACCCATAACTGGAAAAAGGAAAATAAAAAGATCAAAATAATATATGTCCTCATTAAAAAAAATATGGTTTATTAAAAGAAAAATTAAGCCAAGGCCTATATGAAAATACCAAAATTTTTCCAGTGGACGCCTAAGACTATAAGTAAATAAGTATGAGTCTAAAAAGGTAGCTAAAATCAAAATCAGAATAAATATCCATCTCTTTTTTATAATCCTTCACCTCCCAGTATTATATGTGATTTTTCAGCATCAAACTTCACAAGATAAAGGTTATCTTTAGCAGTCTTTTCAATTAGCTGAAACTCTCCATTTTCAACATCTTTAATCCTATTACCTCTTATTCTCACAAAGGTGTTTACCGGACCTCTATAATTATTAAAATTAATTTTTATAATATTCTTTATTTTCTCATGATCTATAACTAGCCCTTCCATCTGCATATACTTAAGAGTTGCGTCACTCTGAACATCTGCATCTAAGAATGGAAAATGAATATTTATCTGTGAAAATATCTTTTCATACTCTTTTTTCAGCTGCTCCCAGGATTTACCCTTGCCTCTCTCCTGATCTGTAATATCATCAGGATGTACAAAATGACTAACACAACCATAGGCTCCTATGGCATTGTATATACTCCACATTAGATCCTCGCTGTAGTGGAATCCTGCAGAAAACCTAGGCAGACTGTAAAGCTGCGGGTAGTCTGGATCTCTTCCTACTTCCTGCAAAAGTAACCCAGGCTCATAATCTCCCATATAAATTCCGGAAATTGATTTTAGTTCAGGCAGAGCAGCAATCAGGGCTTTTTTTCCATCTTTTGTTATAATATTACTTGGTGGCACATAAGAAAATATTTTTACTTCCTCACCGTAGAGGTCCTTGGTCAGATCTTTTAGTTTTTCAAGGGAAAAAATCATATCCTCTATCCCTGTCCAGGGGATATAACCATAATCCTCAAAATTCATACCACCCTCTAAAACCAGGGAAAAGTGATTATATCCGTGGAAACCTAGCTCTCCCTCATCTTGAAAAACTTCCCGCCCAAAATATCCTGTTGTTTCTCTTAACTTCTCTGTAAAATCTACAATTTTTCTTTTATCTGTGGCATCGGTGTAATCCCCTATTATAAAAGTGGTGTATCGAAGCTTCTCTCTCTGAGCTATAGACTCCATGTCAGGCCACCATACTTTTTTAAAGAAATTAATATTATTCATATTATATTCTTCATGAATTTTTTTATTGTCCCCAGAAGGTATCGGTGCTGGAAAATCATCAATATGAGCTATCTTGGAGTTGAACACCGGCATTATGAAATAATCATTTCCGTAGGCTATAAGCTGAGTCAGAAGCCCCCGAGTCGTGTTCCCTTCAAACATTGAAGTATTGGAATATATTATTCTTCCCTTTCCGTAAGGGATTTCCCAGATCAAGGGGGTGTCATCATCAGACGCAACTATAATCTCTGCATCAGGAGAGAGGTTTAGCTTTAATGAAGACCCCGATATAAATTCACCACTTGGTTTTGTAGTTTCCATTCCCGGAAAAAAACTTGTATAAAACTTAATCCCTGACGTCTCTGTAAAACCATCAATGTTCAGTATCCCCCCCATGGAATTAAAGGGACTTTTAAAGGATCTTTCCAAAACAATGAGGTTTCCCCCATCTTCGATGAATTTTTTTATACCTAAAAAAACTTCTTTTCTCATTCCTGTAAAATCCTCTGCTACAATTATCACACTGGAATAACCAGATATTTCTCCTTGATAGCCATTTATCTTTTGACTGTCATGTTTAGTCTTTGTAAATTCAAAAACTTTATTTAGATTATATAAAATCTCCCTAGTTCCTATACCGTCTTCACTGTAAAGAAGAAGCTGTTTTTGGGGATTTTCTATATTCAGATCACCCTTTTTACCTTCAGGTACAATAAAATCCCTTTCCTGCTTTAAAGTAAAGTATGTGGGAAGTTTCTTTACACGAAAATACTGAAGCCCCAGTGCAGTTATAAAAGTAATCAGCATAAAATATTTAAATTTCATAGAAATCAGCCTCTATACCTTGGAACAGAGTTGCTATTTTTTCCATTAATAGCTCTTTACTAGCTGCAGTTGTGGCAGGGAAAAGTATTCTTAACCTCACATCATCCATTGCTATAAAGTCACTCTCACGAACCTTTCCTTTTATCATCTCTGCAACCTCCTCTGGTGTGACTCCTTCAAGTTTGGTTTCAAAGACCATGAAATCCATATCCAGAAGTTTTTTCCTTCTCTCCTCTTCAAGCATAATTTTATTAAAATATCCCATGGTAAATATCCCTGTATTTCCAAGAGAGTTTTCTTTTATCTCTTTTTTCTCTTTGACAACTGCCTCTGATAAAGCTTCATTTAGCCAGTGGGTTATTATCTTAAACATCTCATAACTGTACCTCTCGCTGGCTTCAAGACTCATTCTTTCTATATTTATAAATCCTAAAATTTCATTATTATTTCTGATGGGGGAAACAAAAACCGGAGAATCCCCCTCTATATCAAGGGGAAATTCCATGGTAGCTCCCGCTTTTATAACCTCACTGAATACACTGTTCTCTTTTACTTGTAGAAATCCTGGCATTCGTCCGTTTCCTGCTCTTAATATTAGCCTCATAAAATTCTTCTCAAGATTAAAGCTGTAAATAGACACCACATCACATTCTAAAAACTGTCTCATTATAAGTACTGCTTCTGTGTATATCTGTTCTACACTCATATTTTTAAAAGATGACTTTATCTGGTTCAGAGTCAGTATACTCTCACGACTGCTTATTATTCTTTTTTTCAGCCTACTGTTTACGGTGATAAGTTTGACATTATTTTCCTTTTGTTTCTCATAGTCCTCTCTGGCTTTAGAAACCTCTTCCTCTAGATACATTATCCTTTCATCAGTGGTATCTCTCAGTTTCCCTAGAAAAAGTGCTGTAAAGAAAAACATCAAGATAAATTTATAATATTCAAAGCTTGAAAAAAATATGATCATATCCCTTCCCAGTCCTATATAGGATAAAATATAGTAAATTATAGAAAAAGAAACTACAAATCCGCTCATATAGGTTCCGTACTTAAGTGATATCACTGCTATCACAATCAAAAAGGGATGCAAGTTCATATTCAAAAAACTGTATTTAAAGGAAGAAAAATAAAAAAATACAAGATAAACTGCCGTGGTGTACAATAAACTCTCTGTAAAACAATTAAAAGTTTTGCTTTTCATAATTTACTCCTTTTCCTCAAAAAACCTATAGGTGTCCACCGTATCCAAAAAATACCCGTCAAAGCCTGCAGAATCTATTTTTTTCTGATAATCCTTACTTATTTTTTTCCAAGCGGGATCCCAGTATTTCACAATATAATTTCCCTTCCAGTTGGGATTTTCCTTTTCTATCCATCCAGGCAAAATTTTACTCCACTGCTTTTTCCAGTATCTCCTATAATTTTCTGCCTCGCCTATACTAAAATATGCCACGACCAGTCTTCTAGATCCATTTTTCTTCCTTTTCAATCTTTCTACCTGAGATCTGCTGAGAGCTTTCCCCATATGGTCGGCGTCTATTATAAGGAGGTCATAATCCAAATTTTCCAGTGTTTTTATAAAACTTTCAGCACTCTTAAATTTTTCAGGATTCAGCAGGCATAAAAAATTTTCCACATCTTCTAAAGACTTTACACTCTTATTGTTAAAGCCCAACAAGGGTTTATAAATTGAATTTAGCTCATATGTATCGAAGCTTTCCCCTATAAAGTCATATTTTTTTATATATTTTTTTATTTTCTGCTTGTTCCACATTCTGTCTGTATATTCTATCAAGAGAATCTTTTTATTTTTTTTCCTTATTCCTATGAGTTCTTTTAAAGTCTGTTGAATCTGCTCAGAAGTATTTTTTTTGTTGTAAGCTCCTTCACCGTAAAAAAGCGATTCCCGGGATATTCCGTCTATTTTTGATAATAATTTTTCATCTGATTTTTTGTCCTTGTAAAACAGTTCTGTACTATTTTGCACTATGATAATTTTACCCTCTTCAGATCTTTCCCTTATCTCCCCTATAAAATTTATCATCTCTTTCCTATAATCTATATCCTCTCCACTGCTGGGTAGAAAGATAGAAAACATAAGAATAAATAAAATCAGCATTTTATACCCTCCTTGGTAATTACCTTAAGTTTTACATCAGAAATTAACTTTTCTAAAGCCAAGTTCAAAAGATTAATTTTAAAAAATTTAATATATTTTCATTATTTATTGAGTTACACTGCTTAATTTATACCATATTCACTCTTTAGTATCATTTTTTGAAATTTAACTTTGTAATTATTACAAAATTAAATTTTGATTCCTTTTTTTTGCCATTTAGATATATCCACTTCTGTGAAAAGCTCATTATAATTACTTTATTTTTACTTTCTCACCTTTTGAAGAAAAGATTTTAAATCTTAAGATAGCTCTTTAAGATAATTTATTTCAAAAAAAAGTGAAATCTAATATTTCTTTCAAAAAGGAAAACAATTACTTCTCTTTACAAGGAACTGTTTGGACATTGAACATTCAGGACGTGAAGAGTATACTTAATACATGAAGAGAGTTGAAGTTTAAAAAATAAAAATTGGGAGGAAAATATTATGAATCAGACTGAAGTTAATAATGAAAGTCAAAGTTTAAAAGTTAAGGTTCAGGCCTTTGGTAGATTTTTAAGTGCGATGGTTATGCCAAATATAGGGGCGTTTATCGCTTGGGGGTTTATCACAGCACTGTTCATCCCTACAGGGTGGCTTCCAAATGAAACCTTTTCAAAACTGGTAGGCCCAATGATAACTTACTTACTACCCCTACTAATAGGATACAGCGGTGGTAAAATCGTTGCCGGAGAGCGTGGAGGAGTGGTAGGAGCTATCGCTACTTCAGGAGTAATTATCGGTACTTCAATACCTATGTTTATGGGTGCTATGATTGCAGGTCCTACCGGAGGATACGTAATCAAGAAGTTCGACGAAGCTATCCACGGAAAGATAAAATCAGGATTTGAGATGCTTATAAATAACTTCTCATCGGGATTATTAGGTATGACTTTAGCTCTATTATTCTTCAAGGTTATAGGGCCTGTAGTTCAGATGCTTAATACACTCCTCGGAAATGCAGTTAAAGGATTAGTTGAGATGAACCTTTTGCCACTTACATCTCTTATCGTAGAACCTGCAAAGATCCTATTCCTTAATAACGCAATAAATCATGGTGTGTTCTCACCACTAGGAATACAACAATCAACTGAAGTTGGAAAATCATTATTTTTCTTGATAGAAGCTAACCCTGGTCCTGGACTTGGAATACTACTTGCCTATATGTTGTTTGGTAAGGGAATGGCCAAAGAATCTGCACCTGGTGCCGCTATTATCCATTTCTTCGGAGGAATTCACGAAATTTATTTCCCATATGTTCTTATGCAGCCGCTATTAATAATAGCTGTAATCCTTGGTGGAATGACTGGGGTGTTTACAAACGTAATTTTAAATGGTGGTCTTATAGCACCAGCATCACCAGGAAGTGTCTTTGCAGTACTTGCTATGACTCCTAAGGGTGGATTTATGGCAACCATGACATCAATCATTCTTGCAACACTAGTATCAGGTTTCGTGGCTATGGTTATTCTTAAGAAAACTGCCACTGGAAAAGATCTTGATGAAGCTACAGAAAGTATGAAATCTATGAAAAATAAGCCAACTATTTCTGGATCAAAAGATTTATCTGAAAATATATCTAAAATAGTAGTTGCCTGCGATGCCGGTATGGGATCTAGTGCAATGGGTGCAAGCCTTCTAAGAAAGAAAATAAAAAATGCAGGACTCGATATCGATGTCACAAATCTGGCTATAAACAACCTTACTGAGGATATTGATATAGTTATCACTCATAAAGATCTAACTCCAAGAGCTGAAAAGAAAGTTACAAATCCTGTGCATATGTCATTAGATAACTTTATGGACGGTAAATTCTATGACTCACTAATAGAAGAACTGAAGGGCAAAGTCGCTGCAGGCAGCGGTGAAAAAACTGAGGAAGCCCCAGCTAAAGAAGTGTCAGGAGATAATACTATCCTGGTAAAAGACGGAATCATCTTAGGACTTCCTTCTGTCTCTAAAGAAGAAGCAATCAAAAAAATAGGTATGCAGATGTCTGAAATGGGCTATGTAAAAGATACTTATTATGAATATATGCTTGAAAGAGAAAGTAAATCTACAACTTTTATAGGAAACAATGTTGCTATCCCTCATGGAACTCTAGAAGGAAAAGCAAGTGTTTTAAAAACTGGTATTGTTATCAATCAATATCCTGAAGGCGTTGATTTCGGAGACGGTAACATAGCGTATCTACTCATAGGAATAGCTGGTAAAAATGACGAACATGTGGATATAATCTCTAATATCGCAGATGCAATAGAAGAGGAAGAAACAGTAGAACTTCTGTCTAAAACAAAAGACGTAGAAGAAATTTATAGCAGATTTTCATCATAAAATTATAAGGAAGGGGTAAATAATGAAAATAGCAATTCAATTTGGTGCGGGAAACATCGGACGTGGATTTATAGGTAAACTATTATCTCAATCAGGGTACAATGTGTACTTTGTGGATGTAAATGAAAAAATCATAGATGAACTTAAAGCTAAAAAACAATACACAGTAGAAGTGGTAGGAGAATCCAAGGAGGATATCCTTGTAACAAATGTAGATGGCATGATGTCAACTAGTCCTGAAGTTCTAGATCTGATATCTAAGGCGGAAATTATTACTACAGCAGTAGGACCAAATGTTCTTAAAATAATCGCAAAAACTATAGCAAAAGGAATCGAAAAAAGAATCCAAGATGGAAACAAAGAGAATCTAAACATAATTGCGTGTGAGAATATGATAAACGGTTCTACTTTCCTAAAAGAGGAAGTGGAAAAGCATATATCTTCTGACGCATTAACTGAAATGACATCTCTTGTTGGATTCCCAAATTCAGCTGTTGACAGAATTGTTCCTCCCATGGAAGGGTCTGACGATGTACTTAGAGTACGTGTAGAGCAGTTTAAAGAGTGGATAGTAGAAGAGCCTTTATTTAAGGGAGAAATACCTAAGATAGAGGGAATGCAACTTACAGACAACCTTATGGCTTTCGTTGAAAGAAAGCTTTTCACCCTCAACACAGGACATGCTATAACTGCATATTTAGGTGTTCTAAAGGGGTATGAGACTGTAAAAGAGAGTATAGAGGATGAAGAGATTGCAACTATTGTAAAAGAAGCCATGAAAGAAAGTGGAGAAGTTCTTATCAAGAGATACAGTTTTGAAAGAGAAAAACACTATCTTTACATCGATAAGATACTCAACAGATTCAAAAATCCTTATCTGAAAGATGAAGTTAGCAGAGTAGGAAGAGAGCCTTTAAGAAAATTGAGCTTCAACGACAGACTGATAAAACCTCTGAGAGGAACCATCGAGTACAATACAAAAAATGACAATCTGATAAAAGGTATTGCAGCAGCTTTAAAATACAGAAACCCTGCAGATGAACAAGCTACCAAATTAGAAGAAAGATTAAACAGTGATGATCTGAAAACTGCAATTGAAGATATCACATCACTTAGCAACAAATCTGTGATAGAAAAAATAATAGAAGCTTATAAGGCTTAAATTTAAAAGTCTGACATTTGGCTTACATTATAAAAGGTGTAATTCTTATATTATTAAGAATTACACCTTTTTTTATTTTCCAGTCAACAATGCAAAGGTCTTAGTTGTTCACAGAGATCTTCTATCTTATAAAAAAATAAAGCCGGAGCTCTGCCCCGGCATCTAAATTTTATTCTACTGTAACTGATTTTGCTAAGTTTCTAGGTTTATCAACATCTATTCCTCTCATAGCTGACACGTGGTAGGCTAGAAGTTGAAGTGGTACAATTGCAGTTATCCCGGCAATAAGGTCATCCGATTCAGGGATATAAATAACTTCATCAGAAATCTCCTCTACCACTGTGTTATTTTCTTGAGTAACAGATATTACATAGGCACCTCTTGCTTTTACCTCTTTTATATTAGAGATAGACTTTTCAAAAAGGTTAGACTGGGTAGTTATTGCAACTACAGGGATATCATCCTCTATAAGGGCAATAGTACCATGCTTTAACTCTCCAGAAGCAAATGCCTCTGTATGCATGTAGGCAACTTCCTTCATTTTAAGAGAAGCCTCTGTTGCTACACTATAGTCAAGTCCTCTTCCTAGATAAAAACCTTGAGTACAGTCTTTTATTTTTTTAGCTATTGCTTTTATCTTGTCTTCCTGAGCAATTATTTTTTCAATTTTTTCAGGTATTTCATTAAGACCCTTTAAAATAGTTGTATAATCTTCATCAGAGATTATCTCTTTAAGCTTTGCAATATAAAGGGAAAGCATGTAGAAAACCACCACTTGAGTTGTATAAGCCTTTGTAGAAGCAACAGCGATTTCAGGACCTGCCCATGTATAAATTACATTGTCTGCCTCCCTTGCTATTGATGATCCGATAACGTTTGTTATTGCTAAGGTTTTAGCACCTTTTTGCTTGGCCTCACGAAGAGCTGCCAGTGTATCTAGAGTCTCACCAGACTGACTTACCAGTATTACAAGAGTTGTTTCGTCCATGAAAGGATCTGAATATCTAAATTCTGAAGCTATGTCAGCATCTGCTTTTATTTTTGCTATCTTCTGTAGTGCAAACCTTCCTTGAAGACCAGCATTGTAAGCTGTACCACATGCTATGATATAAATATCTTTTATAGCCTTAAGCTCTTCTTTACCGAGGTTAATATCATCAAAATGGATGAGGTTATTTTCATCTACTCTTCTTTTTATTGTCTCTCTTATTCCCTCTGGCTGTTCATTTATCTCTTTTAGCATAAAGTGAGGGTATCCAGCTTTGGTAGCCTGCTCTAAAGACCACTCGATTGTAACTTTTTCTTTTTTTATCTCATTTTTCTCTATATCATATACCTCTACAGAGTCTTTCTTGACAATACCTATCTCTCCATTCTCAAGGAAATATACATCCTTAGTATACTTTAGAAGAGCAGGAACGTCAGAAGCTATGAAGTTTTCGTCTTTTCCAAGACCTATTACTAAAGGACTGTCCTTTCTGGCACAAAATACAGTGTCTGGATATTTTGTATTTAATATTCCAAGTCCATAAGATCCTTTTACCTTTTTCAGAACTTTCTGAATAGTGGCAAAAAAGTCCTCTTCCAAATATAAATCTAGAAGGTGTGCTAATACCTCTGTATCTGTATCTGAAAGAAACTCATAGCCCTTTTCAATTAACTCTTTTTTTATCTCTATATAGTTTTCTATTATACCATTATGAACCACTGAGATGTTTTCACTGGAATTTGAGTGAGGGTGAGAATTCTCATCTGATGGCTTACCGTGAGTAGCCCATCTAGTATGACCTATGGCCACATGTCCCTCTATAGGATTTTTATCGATGTAGTCTTGTAAAATTCTCAGCCTTCCCTGCTTCTTTTTTACAATTAACTTATCTCCAGAACTGACAGCAATACCTGCTGAGTCATATCCCCTATACTCTAATCTGCTTAATCCATCTAAGATAACCCCACTGGCATCTCTGTCTCCTACATAACCTACGATTCCACACATAAATTTTTCCTCCTTCTTGTCTGAAAGTATCCACTACTTCAGTAAATATGAATTTTTTCACAACAAAAAGAGCCTATTATAACTCTTTTATGAGAAGGAAATGTTACTGAAACGTCTTTTGTCCCAAAGATCACTCTTTGAATTTGTAACGTTACTGAGGTTGTAACCACCTTCGGAGCATCCGCCGAATTTTCGATAACTCCGTTCCTCGTCAGCTTATATATTCATAAGCCCTGGCGCTTTTTTTATTTTTATTTCCCTCTTGTTGCCTTTATATAGTATATTATAATGAATACATACTACCTGTTTATTGTAACAGAAAAAAAATTTATTTACAATTCAATTTTTCAGCATCTCATCAAATCATTTTTTTCAAAAAAAACTGAAAAGATTTGTTAGTGTTTCGATTTGGTGAAAACAGTACAATATGCAAACAATACAAGGTGAGGGGATATCTTTATGAAAATAAAATTAAAAAAGATTCCGGAATTTCTGAGTCATATAATTGTAGAAAATATACCACTTTTTATAGTTATAGGAATACTTAATTTCTTCGATTTGGGAGATTTAAGATTATTCCTGTATAATGTTATCATGCCTTTGGTTATAGCCTATACATCTGGGGCTGCAGTGGAAAAAAAATACGGAGGTATAACTGCCGTAATAATAATCGGGGGAGTATTATCTAGGTACAAGGTAGAAACTCTCTTAGAACCTGTTTTTATAGGTGCTTTGGCAGGATTTGCCATAAAAAAATATCACAGTTTTTTGAAAAAATATAAGTTCCCAGGTTTTGAAATGCTTCTAAATAATCTTGGAGTCGCACTTATAAGTTTAGGACTTATAATTATAATAAACAAAGTGCTCCCATTTTATGAAGGATTCCAAGCTATCTTTTATAAAAATATAATCTCAAAAATCTTCAAGACTGGCTACCTCCCTCTTTACTCAATAATAATAGAACCTGCAAAGGTTCTTTTCATGAATAACTTCGTCAACCACGGTATTTTTTCAGTTTTGGGTCTTTCAGAACTCAATGAAAAGGGAAAATCCATTTTTTTCCTCTTAGAAACAAACCCTGGACCTGGAATGGGACTGCTTTTAGCTTATTTTTTTAGAAAAAAGGAAAAAGAGAAAAAAAAGGAAACCCTTTCAAATATATTTATACAGTCTATAGGAGGAATCCACGAGGTATACTTCCCCTATGTCCTCAGAAACCTTAGATTAATTTTACCTTTGATTTTAGGCGGAATGTCTGGTATATTTTTATTTTCAATATTTGACTCTGGCCTTATGGGAGTAGCCTCTCCAGGAAGCATCCTTCTCATAACTGTTTTGGCTCCGGCACAAAAGAGACTTACTCTGCTCCTTGCCATAGCTGTCTCTGCAGCTGTTACTTTTTTCCTATCTTATATTATGATAAGGCAGGAAGACATTGCAAGAGAGAAAGCAGAACCAAAAGAATCAAAAGAGATTCTGTCTGAGATTGAAGCTGATTTTGTTCAAAATAAAGATTATAAGAATATATACATAGTCTGCGATGCAGGAATGGGCTCAAGTGCCATGGGAGCCACATTTTTACGACGTAAACTAGAAAAAGCAGGTTTAACAGATATAAATGCAGCAAACTGTTCCATAGATAATATAAAATCAGAAAATCCAGATATCATTATCGTTCACAGACAGCTTCTTGAGAGGGTAAAAAAAGAGATTAATAATGCAGAGATAGTTATAGTGGATGATTTTCTTGATCCAAAACCATACGACCTGCTCATTGAAAAAATCAAAAAGTATAAATTTTTTAAGAAAACTCCATCACATGATGCTAAAATACTAGAGCATTCAAGTATACAGCTAGGACTAAAAAGAGTAAAAAAAGAAGAGGCTCTTATAAAAATCGGAGAATCTATGATACAAAAAGGATATGTAGAGCCTTTTTATCTAGATAGTATCCTTGAAAGGGAAAAAATATCAAATACATATCTTGAACATGGGATTGCCATTCCCCATGGAACCTCTGAAGGAAAAGTTTACATCAAAAAGACAGGAATGGTTATACACCAGTACCCCTACGGAATTAATTTTGGAGATGGGAACACTGCCTATGTACTTATAGGAATCGCAGCCTTAGAGGATGAACATATTGATATAATTTCCAAAATAGCAGATATTGTGGAGGATGAAAAGCTTTCAGAGAGCCTTACTACGGCTATAGAGGTTGAAGAAATTTACAAAATACTATGTTTGGAGGATGACCGTGCTTAATAAACGTTGTTTGGACATAATCAAATATTTGATCGATCACGAAAATCAGATATCCATAAGAGAACTTTCTGATGTTTACGAAATAAGTGAAAGAAGCATCAGATATGATATCGACAATATCAACTATTTCTTGAAAAAAAATGGATTTAGGCAGCTAAATAAAATGTCAAAAGGAATCTATGAAATCGATGAAACCAAAGAAAACTTAACCACAGTAATCGAAATTCTAAATGCCAGTTTTTACAGTTTTTCAAAGCATGAGAGAAAGGAATATATAAAAGCTATATGCCTTTTTTCAGAAGATATCATAAAGCTTCATGAGATATCAGAAACCCTGTCTGTAAGTCTGAGCACAATAAAACTTGACCTAAAAGAGATAAAGGCCTTTCTCAGTGAGAAAAAATTAAATCTTAAATTCTTTTCTAAAATGGGGCTGGTTTTAGAAGGGGAAGAAGAAAAACTAAGGAAAGCCCAGCTCAAATTTCTTCTTGATTATCTAGAGTTTTTTAAAGATGAACTTACAACTAAAAATAATATTGAAGAAACTTTAGGATATAAAATGATAACTGAGGAGCTGTTCTCATACTTTGAAGAATTCCCAATAAGGGATATTAGAATTTTTATAAAAAGAATTGAAAAACACTTAGAAACAGTCATCTCAGACGAGGCATATAAGGTTTTAGAATTTTATCTGATGATTACATTAAAAAGATTAGAGAAAAAATTCTCCATAACTCAAAGAGAGGAAAATGAGAATTTTCTCAAAAAAACAAGAGAATATAACATACTTTTAAAAGAGTTAAGACACTTTGAAGAAAATTTCAGTGTGGAATTTAATGATTCTGAGATTCTTTTACTGACTGAACTTTTTTTGGGGAGTCACTCTTATAATTTTAAATCTTCCTTTTATGAAAAATGGATTGAAATCGAAATCTCAGTAAATGAGATAATAAAAGAGGTCAGTCAAAACATAGGAATCGATCTCTCTAATGATAAAATACTTTTAGATGGCCTATTAAATCATATAAAACCTGCAATTTACAGAATAAAAAATGATATCGTTTTAGAAAACGAGATATCTAATGAAGCAAAATTTTTATATGAGGAACTCTTTGAAAATGTGAGAATTGTATGCAACAAACATTTGCATCCCTACATGAATAAATCAGTTCCTGAAGAAGAAGTTGCATTTTTGACAATTCACTTTAAAATCGCAATTGACAGAAAGGCAAATATAAGCAAAGAAACCAAAAATGTATTACTCGTCTGTGGTTTCGGCTATGGTAGTTCAAAACTTCTATCACAGAAATTACTTGAAAGATATGATGTAAATATCCTCGATATCCTTCCATACCATAAATTTTTGGAAATAGAAAATTATGATGATATAGACCTCATAATATCTACCCTAGATGTAGATGAACATATCAAATATCCTTTCCCCATCATAAAAGTACATCCTATCTTTTCAAAAAATGACAGGATAAAACTCGAAGAATATGGTTTAACTGAAGTTAGAAAAAAAATATCTTTGGCAAAACTTTTAGAAGTAATAAAAAATGAATGTACCATAAAAAATGAGGATAAACTGGCAGCTAGTCTTAAAGATTTTTTTGCTTCAAAAATTTTTGATGACAGAGATAAATTCAACAAAAAAAGCCTGTCTAATCTTTTGTCAGAAAAAAATATAAAATTGAACTCCCAAGCCAAAGACTGGCAGGATGCCATAAGAATAGCAGGCAACATCTTGGTGGAAAATGGCTCTGTAACCAATGATTATGTGGAAGATATGATCAAAGCAGTAAATAAAAATGGAAGTTACATGGTGGTCGCAGAGATGATCGCTCTCCCTCACGCCAGAGTGACAGAATCGGTTTTAAAAACAGATATGAGTTTAATAAGACTGGTTGATCCAGTTGTTTTCCCAGGAAATAAAAGTGTCAAAATAATTTTCCCTTTTTCAAGTGTGGACCAAAATGAACACATTGAAGCTCTTTCCGAGCTGGTTACTTTGATAGAGGATTACGACCTCATAAAAATTATTGAAAAAACAGAGGATCCTAAACAATTGATAGAATTTATAGCTGACAATAAGATCTAATTTTTCATATGAGTAACTAAACTTTTACTGTTTAAAATTAATATTATAACTAGAGTAATTGCTAATAACAGCGATTACTCTTTTTTATCTGCTCTCTTTTACTAACATTTAAAATAAAATACACTCATTTTAAGCCACTCATATAAAAATTTATCAAATCAGTATACTGACCTTCTCTGCAATTAATTTTCCAATACAAAAACCTTCAGAATTACCAAATTATATTTTGGCTGAAATCTGAAGGAATCTAGTTTTTTAGAATTTGGCTGATTAGCAGTTATTTCCTTAAAATATGTATCCTATATTGAACTGTGTCAATATATTTTCGGTATCGCTGTCTTCCATTAAACTAAGTTCAAGAGGTCCGAAAGGACTATCTATTCCAAGAGTGATACCATAACCTCGGACTTTATTATCCCATATTTTTTTATCATCCTCTCCCTGTATAGAGGATCCTGTGTATGTGGCTATATTCCATTTCCCAGCTAAGTATATATTTGAATAAAATCTATACTGTAATCCAAGCTGAGCCATTGCAAATTCTTCAACAAGTTTTCTCTGGGAATTATATCCATAAAAGACAAACTCCTTATTGGATATGTCACTTCTCACACCTCCCAGTTTGAAGTATTCATCTGGAAGTATTCCTTCGCCATTTATACTTCCTCCAGCTACTACTGATAAGAGAGACAATCTTTTGGTAACTGGGAAATAACCTTCTAGAAGATAAGCCGGCCCGTAAAAATCTACACTTTCAGTACCAAAATCGCCGCCCCATGTATACTGAAAATCACTTTTTATCCCACGACTGGGATACATTTTATTATCCAAATTATCCAAAACAATTTGGAAAAAAATATTCCCGTAACTTTCATCATACTCAAGACTCTCGTCGGAACTCAGACCAATGTCCTGCTCTAGTTCACTAAACTTCTGTGAAAATCCATAGGAGATAAAAAACTGGTTTTCAAACTGAGTGGCCAAAGCACCTGTAAATTCAAAAGTTTTATTTGTAAATTCACTTCTTTTTTCATCCCCCTCATAAAAGAAAAAGGGTTTTTCGTTATAGCCAATCTCAAATATAAATCCTATTTTGTCTTCGATTCCATAGTAGGTATAATTTTTTGCACTTGCCCCGAAATAATCTCCGAATTTGAAATCAAAAACAGTTTTACGTCCGGTTTTCCCTATAGACAGTGTATTTGTCTCCAAGGCTATTGTTGTTCCATATTCACTATTATAATTCATCCCAAGTTTTAGATAATTTGTAGGTTTTTCAACAGTTTCTACATAGAGATCTTTTCCTTTTATTTTATAATAAGCTTTTTCTATATATGGCAGTGCATAAAGATTCAGTATCATATTTTCCAGGTCTGACTCTGTAACTTTACCTGGAATTTCCTTTCCCAAGTTCCCCTCTATAATTTCCCGGTCTACATTTACATTTCCAACCAAATATATATTCTCCAGGTACAAGGAATCCGAATCTTTAGATTTCAAAACCACTCTTTTCTCAGAAATTTTCTCTGTCTTGTCTATATTTTCCATAGATTTTATTTTAGATCTTGCTTCTTTTTCACCGACTTTTATTATCTCTTCTACTTTTTCAAAATCTGTGCTCTTAAATTTTGAAATATCAGGCTCTATTATATAATTTACCATGGACTTTTGAACTGGGGTAGATCCTGAACTCTGTATGGCAAGAACCTGATCTAAGACTGTTAGTATGTTATAATCCTTTTTTTCTTTTATACGAGTCCCTACATCCACTCCTATTATTATGTCAGCTCCCATCTCAATTATATCCTCTACTGGGAAGTTCCTTGTCACAAGACCATCTACGTAATTTCTGCCATCTATCTCTACAGGTCCAAAAAGTGTAGGAATCGCTATACTTGCACTTATTACCTTAGAAAGATCCCCACTTGAAAAAGATTTAACCTTTCCACTGTCTAGGTCAGTGGCTATTATCCTCATAGGGATAGGAAGATCATCAAAATCCTCTATATCCCCCACATCCCAGAGGAGTTCCTTTAGTTTCAGATATATTTTCTGTCCCTGCTTCAGTCCTCTTGGAAAATAAATATTGAGTTCTTTGTCAAAGGCTATAGAAGCCGGGTATTTTTTCTTTCCCATTTTATCTTCTAGAGGAACATCCAATCTGTCCGGAGCATCTTTTAATATCTCATTCCAGTCAGTTTTTATCATCACATCTTCTATCTCGTCTGGAGAGTACCCCACAGAATAAAGTGCTCCTATAACTGCCCCCATGCTGGTTCCTGTAATGTAATCCACCTTTATATTGTTTTCTTCGAGAACTTTGAGAACCCCTATATGGGCAAATCCCTTGGCCCCACCTCCACTTAATACAAGTCCTATTTTAGGTCTTTTCTTCTCTCTGTCTTTAGTTATTCTCAGTTCCCGAGATCTCTTCAATCTATCAATTTTACTCTGGATATTCTCTATCTCTGTTTCTAACTGTTTTATTTTTATGTCTTCATAATAGGTTTTTTCATTTGCCTGCATAGCTATTGAAAAAATAAAAAATATCAGTAAGATAATTTTTTTTAACATTCCATTCCCCTTTATCATATGTAGCTTATAATATCTGAAATTTTTTTGGGATTACCTATAGAGTTCCAAGTTAAAAAATAATGACGCCAATGAATTTATCTCCCCTGACCCTAAAGTCTCTTTATACTCATCATCAACTGCTCTTTTGTAATATCTTTGCAGTCAAGCTGCCTGTATAGTAAGCCTTCAAGTATTTTCCTAAATTTCGGACTTGGCTTATACCCCGTACTGATAAGATCAGCTCCTGTGACAAGAGGTTTTATTTTAGAAAGGTCAAATATAAACTTTCTTATCTTTTCCCTTGCTGGCTTTTTACCTTCTAAATATATCAGCATAAGTACTTCAAGACTTATCTCATTTAGAATATCATAAATTTCAGAATTTTTATCAGCTTTTTTTAATTTTGAAAGTGCCTCTGATCTTTTTCTTATTCCGAATTCATACTTCTTTCTGAAATCCTGAGAGAAACTAAACTTATTGAAGATCAGCTCTATTTCATCGCTTTTTAAGTCCTCCATGAGAATCAGAAACGCCATAATCCATTTTTCAAGTTTTAGTTGGGAGATCATTTCCCCCAGAGAATTAAGCTCCTCTAAGTGTTTTTTCATCTTTTCAGTAAGTTTTATATTATGGTGAATATTTTTTAAAACATCATATTTTTCAAGAAAATTTAAAGCCTTCTGGGGATTTTTATCACCTAAAATTATTTTAAATTCATTTTTTACCCTTGGCCAGGATATTTTCTTCAGAAAACCGTTTTCAACGGCATCTTTTAAAAATCTTTCTGTCTCTTCTTCAATTTTAAAGTTGTATCTACTGGCAAACCTAAAGGCCCTTATTATTCTCGTAGGGTCCTCTACAAAGCTGAAATTATGAAGTATTCTGATCTCTCCCTTCTGAATATCTCTGTAGCCATTAAAAAAATCCACCAGCTCTCCAAATTTCTGATAGTCTACCTCTAAAGCCAGAGAATTTATTGTGAAATCCCTTCTGTACATATCCTCCCTTATGCTGCCGTAATCAACACTTGGAAGTGAAGTAGGGTATTCATAGTATTCCACCCTAGATGTAGCTACATCTATTTTAAGCTCTCTGCTTACTATTACCACTGCCGTCTTAAATTTTTCATGGACGACTATTTTTTCTCCATTGAGCTCATTTTTCAGATCCCAGGCAAAGGCTATCCCCTCGCCTTCCACCACTATGTCAATATCTTTATTGGGGATTCCCAAAATTATATCCCTTACTATACCGCCTACCATATAAACTTTTTCTTTTCTCTTTTTAGCTACTTTTTCTATGGCTTTTAAAAGATCAATAAGATCTTTTGGAATCTTGTCCAAAAGCTGCTCCCTCACAGCCTTTGAAACCTCTCTTTTTTTTATATCCATTCTTTTTTTCTGAGCATAGAGAAACCTCAAAATATCGGCCCTTGTCACTATTCCTACCAGCTTTTCTCCCCTCAATATGGGAATTCTTCCTACCTCATTTTCCACCAATGTCTGTTTCAGATCATCAATGGAGGTTTCTTCTGTGGCCGTTATGAGTTTTGATGTCATATAAACCTTAACTGGTGCATTGGCAAAACCGTGGCCCATTGAACGATCGATATCACGTCTTGATATTATCCCTGCAAGTTTTCCGTCTTCTACCACAGGAAGACCTGTATAACCAAATCTAGTCATTATTTTATGGGCATCCCTCAATTTTGTTTCCATGGTAATGGTCTTGACTGGAGTTGACATTATCTCTTTAGTTGTTTTACCCTTTTTTACATTTTTGAGTATAATCTCTCGCAGTTGATCATAGAGTTCATCCACAGGTATATTTTTTACCACCACAGAGGATGCACTGGTGTGTCCTCCACCCTGGTATCTCTCTAATATCTCGTCCAATGGAACCCCTATACTGGAGCTTCTAGCTATTATATTAGACTTTTCATCATTGCCGCATATTATAAAGCAGGCAGTGCAGTCCTCTACATCCTTTATCTTGTTTATTAGCTCATCTATTCCCCCGAGGAATTCCTCTGAATATAACTTAGTCAGAAATATTCTCTCTGTTGAAAATTTTATAGTTTCTCCTGCCTCAAGGAGTTCTATAAAGGTTTCCTTCTGATCCTCTCTAAGTCCCTTGGTTGTATATTCATGAACAAATTTAAGATCTCCACCTTTTTGTATCAAAAAAGCCCCGGCTTTTAGATCTTTAGGAGTTGTTATAGAGTATGTAAAGTTTCCCGTATCTTCGTATAGTCCCATCAAAGCCAGATTGAGCTCATATTTTTCAAACTTCACAGTGCTGCCTAATCTCTCTTTTATAATCTCTAGAAGATGTGTGGTATTAGATCCATAGCTCACTCTGACTATATCTCCACCTATATCCTCGTCACTTTCAGGATGGTGGTCGTATATCTCTATAGGAACTCTCCCTATGAGCTCGCTGAACCTTCCTATCCTTGAAACTTTTGCCGTATCAACAACTATTAGCTTCTCTACCTGATCAAAATCAATATCCTTGGTTTTGGTTATTCCAAGAAAATCCTGGTAAAGGGTCACAAATTTTTTCACATTATTACTCACATTTCCCGGAAAAGCTATAACAGCTTTTGGATATAGTTTTTTTGCCAAAACCATGGACGAAAGAGCATCTAAGTCTGCATAAATATGTGTTGTAATCAGTTCCATATTTGACCCCACCCTTCTTTATATATTCATATTTATTTTAGCTTTTTTTAATATAAAAGTCTAGTTATAATGATATTCTTGACTTGTCGTAAATTTTCATCAGAATTTTTGATGTGCAAAATTATCATATTTTTAGTATAATATGATATAGTCGTTGTTTAAAGGAGGGGTTATTTTGAAAAAATTCATCTTTCTTTTTCTTCTTGTATTGACAATCTCAGGTTGCAGCAATGTGGAGAAAGCAGAGTATCTCAGCATAAATAAATCTGAATTAAAATCATCCTATGATTCCTCAGATTATGACAAATTAACAGATGATCTCAAAACAAACACCATCTTTTTAGCAGGTGAAATGCACGGCATAAAGGAAAATTACACCCTCAGACTGAATCTTATTAAGTTCCTTAGGGAAAATGCTGATGTCAAGTACTACCTGGCCGAGATGGGTTACAGCAGCAGTTTTTATATAAACAGATACCTATCCACAGGAGATGAGAAATATCTTTTTCTCGTGACCAACTCTATAGTAGGTTCATACGACTATTCTCTAGAGGATGTTGAATTCTGGAGAAGCCTATATAAATATAATAACTCCCTTCCGGAAAAGGAAAAGATTAAAGTCATAGGCCTTGATTTAGAGCATCAATATTGGATATCCATTATACACCTTAATGATATTTTAAGAAACAAAGATCTAGGATCTGATATGACAGAGGTTTTAGAGAATCTAAACAGACTTAGCTCTTATATCTGCCCTGATATGAATAACACAGAAAATATCCTCAAAAATACCCAGGGAATAAAAATTTTATACCTCAAAAAAATAACAGAGAGTATAAACACAGACCTGAGAAAAAGAAAATTCCTCTATAAAAAAATTCTCAGCAAAGATGAATTCCGTGACTTAGAGTTAACTCTGTCTAATTCTAGCGATACTGCTAGAATCTATAGTAATACAGGTAACAGTAGATATTTCAACTGTGAGAGAGAAAAAAGTATATATAATAATTTTCTGAAAGTCTACGGTAAACTTGGCAGCGGAAAGTATTTCGGTCAGTGGGGAGGGTTTCATATCCTTCAGAAAAGCAGATCTGATGAAGATTCTTTTGCCTCATATCTGAATTTAAAGGATTCTCCTGTGAGAAAAAAGGTGGTAAGTATAAAATTTGTCTATGACAATAACAAACACAAGTCCACAAACAGAAAATTATTAAATGCTTTTAAGGAGTATAGTAGTTCTAAATTCACTTTATACAAACTTAAAAATTTTAACAGTATAGGGGAGAGCCCTTGTCCCATAAATGATTATGACCCTTCTGATATAACTGAATATTTCCAGTATGGAATTCTTATTAGGAATCCTAAAAAAGTAACTGCATTATAAAAGGTCTGCCACTGGCAGACCTTTTATTTTGATATTTTTAAGATTAAACTTATTTTTTTACAGGTAAAATTCTTCTTATCATATCCATCTCTTCCATAGAATGATCTATATTTATTTTTACAAAAGAGTTTGGATTTGCAGCTTCTACCTCTTCTTCATGTCTGTTTTTTACCAGGGTCATTTTAGGAAGAATTATTTTTTTAGGTTCTCCCTTAGGTGATACTATCTCTAGCTCCTGTCCGCTTTCTATACGGTTTCTCACAGCCAGAAGATACTCATTTTTAGATATCTTTTCCTCTACCTTGGCTACTAGTTGATGACTCTGGCTGTATGAATTTCTGTCATTATAATTTTGTGCCTTATCGTCAGGTCTTCCAAAATAAAATCCTGGTGTATAAAGTCTGTGGGAAACTGTCTCTAGCTCCTTCAGCCAATCTTCCTTAAACTTATAATTTCCCTCATAATAACTGTCTACAGCCTCGCTGTATACCTTCACCACGTTAGAAACATAATATATTCCCTTCATTCTTCCCTCTATCTTGAGAGAATCAACACCTAGGTCTAAGATTTTATCTATGAACTCTATTGTGCAAAGGTCCTTTGAATTGAAGATGTGGGTTCCACCTTCATCTTCATATACAGGCATATACTCCCCTGGACGAGTTTCTTCCACTATAGAGTACTTCCACCTACAAGATTGGGCACAGTCACCTCTGTTGGCGTCTCTCCCTGTCATATAGTTGCTCAAAAGACATCTTCCTGATATGGACATACACATGGCTCCGTGTACAAATACCTCAATCTCAATATCTGGGACCTTAGCTCTTATTTCGGCTATATTTTCAATGGAGATCTCTCTTGCCAGAACCACTCTTTTGGCTCCCATATCCTTCCACATTTTTACTGATCTCCAGTTGGTATTACTGGCCTGGGTACTTATACTTATTGGAATCTCGCTATTTTCTCGAACTACCTGAAAAACACCGAGGTCTGCCACAATAACACCATCTACCTTGATTTTTTCTAAAAATTTTACATATCCAGGAAGGATTTCTAGCTCTTCATTATGAGGTATTATATTTAGAGTCACATACACCTTTTTCCCCATACCATGTGCATAATTAACTGCTTCTTCCAACTCTTTATCAGAAAAATTATGACTTCCTGCTCTAAGATTAAATATTTTCCCACCTAGAAAAACTGCATCTGCCCCATAATGAAAGGCCATTTTTAATTTTTCCATATTTCCTGCAGGAGCCAACAACTCTGCTCTTTTCATTTATTTCATCCTTTCTGAATCTAATCTATTTTTGTAGTATAATCAGCAAATTTTGTAAGTTCGTGGAAAAACCTTAAGTTTACAGTTCCTACGGGACCGTTTCTCTGTTTTCCTATATTTATTTCAGTTATCCCCTTAAACTCACTCTCTTCGTTATAGTAGTCATCTCTGTAGAGAAATACTACCATGTCTGCATCTTGCTCTATGGCACCAGACTCACGGAGGTCAGATAGTATAGGTCTTCTGTCTGCCCTTTGCTCAGGTGCACGGGATAGCTGTGACAGGGCTATTACAGGTACATTCAGTTCCCTAGCTATTCCTTTTAGTGCTCTTGATATATCTGAAATCTCCTGTTGTCTACTGTCATTTTTACTTCCAGAACCACTTATCAGCTGGAGATAATCTATAAGAATCATATCAAGTTTTCCTGCAGCTTTTAGTCTTCTGGCCATGGCTCTTATTTCAAGAACCGATACATTTGGAGTATCAGCTATATGAATCTTAGAATTTGCCAGTTTTGCACTTGCTATTCCTAGTCTTCCCCATTCCTCATCATTCAAAAATCCGTTTCTTATCTTCTGAAGTGGAAGACTTCCTTCTACAGCAAGAAGCCTCTGTAAAAGCTGGGAATTAGACATCTCTAAACTGAATATAAGGACTCCATTGTCCCCGTTTTTTACTGCGTTCAGAGCCAGGTTAAGTACAAAGGCTGTTTTTCCCATGGAAGGTCTAGCCGCTATTATCACCAGGTCCGAAGGATGAAATCCACTTGTCATATCATCAAAATGCTTGAATCCAGAAGATATCCCTATCGTGGCTCCCCTGTTATTTTGAAGATTTTCAAGCCTTTCAAACTCTTCACCCAAAATATGGCTTATGCCCACCACATCTTTCGCTTCCTTGGTCTCTGATATTTTAAATATCATCCCCTCGGCCTTATCCAAAATAGCATCGGCGTCCTCGTATCCTTCATAGGTCATCTCAACTATTTTTGTTCCTACATCTCCTAGTCTTCTCAAAATAGCCTTTTCTTTTACTATCTTTGCATAGCTTAAAATATTGGCGGCAGTTGGAACCTCTTCTATAATCTCATAGATTATAGAGTTTCCTCCGCTTTCGTCAAATTTTTCCTGCTTTTTTAATTTATCAATTAAAACAATGGGGTCGATAACTTCCCCATTGTTATAAGCTGCTATCATAGCCTCATAGATATTTCTATGTGCTGCCTTGTAAAAATCTCCCGGCGATAGTATCTCTACAACATCACCTAATGCATCTGGTTTTAATAGTATCCCTCCTAGAATTGACTTTTCAGCTTCTAGGCTGCTAGGAACTTTTCTCAATTTATCTAAATCATGCATAGATTATACTCCTTTATCCTTTAGCCACCAATTTTAGTTCCGCTTTTACATCGCTATGCAGTTTAAGAGTAACTATGTGCTCACCTGTGGTCTTTATATTTGCATCTATCTTCTTCTTGTCTATATTCAGGCCAAAATCCTTTTCTATTGCTGCAGAAATTTCCTTAGTAGTTACTGAACCGAATATTTTTCCACTTTCTCCGGCCTTAACTTCCATTACCAGTACCTTCTCCTCTATAAACTTTTTAAGCTCTTGGGCTTTTGCCTTCTCCTCGGCCAATTTTTTTTCTGCTTTTAGCTTTTTATTTTCAAGCTTTTTAAGCTCCTCATCTGTTGCGATTATCCCTTTATTATTTTTTAAAAGGAAGTTTTTTGCATATCCTTCAGACACATTTATAATTTCACCTTTTCTACCTTGTCCTGCTACGTCTTGTGTAAGAATAACTTTGATCTTTGACATTATAAATTCCCCCAAACTCTATTTTTTTTCAACATTTATTTTTACTATATCAAAACTTTTTACAGCTCCTATTATAAAAACTGCAGTTGGAAACATCGCCGCAGTAAGCACTGCCAAGATTTTTGTAAGCCCTTTTATGCTGAATTTTTTACCAAACATCGAGTAAATTACCTTTATACCGAATATCATATACATAAGCTTGCTTATACTCAAAAGGTTGTTGAGGTAGAAATTTTCTGTACCCATTAACTTTGTGGAAAAAAACGCTACTATATAAATAAGGGTCCACTTATAAGAAAAGTCCCATACTCTATAGGTTTTTGAATTCAGATTGAAATAAGTGAAATAGTTGCATATAAAGGAGTATATAAACATTATAAACAAGGAATTAGCTGATATATATTTAAAAACCTCCTCCATCTGTTGCGGGTCCATCTTCAAAACTTCCGTGTATAGATTTTTATTTGCCTCAATAACAGTTGCCGAGTCTTTTACTACAAGCAGTGAAAAAACAAGAGCAAGAAGGGTTATTATAGAGGTCGATATAAAAATCCTGTCAAATATAGCCGTATCAGGCTTATATTTTTCAAAATAATAATACAAGATCTCTATTACAAGAAATACTCCTATGTATGCAATCAAAAGACTTATATCAAATATTCCAATAGCTGCCATAGCTAGGAAGTTAGCAACCAATCTGGATTTAATATTCATGGTACGCATCTTCTTTATCTTGTATACTGGAAGTAAAAAGGATAAAAAAGGAACCATCAGGGCTACTAAAAACAATCCGAAAATATTAATTGCTGCTATTATCATCTTAAACTCCTTTCAAAAAAATAATAAGTTACCTGTGAACTCAACATATAAAAATACTTTAAATCATTATAGCATAATTTCATTATTTTGTTAACTTTAGGTAATTTGCCTCTTTAGTCAAAAACCTTATCGACACATATGAAAATCATTGATTTACATTCGTTCCCCGTCAAAAAACTCTATTATTTTGTCAGAGAAAGATTTTCCGGTTTCAGTTTTTTTATTTTTTTCTCCAACTATTTCATATACTATTTTGAGCCCTGGATGCGTGAGTCCCCTCATAGAACTTAGAAATATATCCCTGTATTGAGCCTCTTCCATTTTGTCCCTAGAAAATCTATTTTCCGGGTAAAATCCCACATAGAGAGTCCCCTCTGAAACTTTCACAGGAAAGGCCCCTGCAAGAAGTGCGGCTATAGTTATCTTTTCATTTTTGGCTCTTTTTACAGCCTCATCCCATGACCTTTTTACATCATCTATAGTTACCCTTATTTCAGATTCAGGGAGTGCTTTTTCAAATGCTTCTTCAGAGTTAGGCTCTCTCACCTCAGGAATATACTTTGTTTTTTCTTCTCTGTAGACAGTTTTAGCTAAACTAGCTTCTCCCGAAAGTTTATGAAGAATTACATATCCAAGAAGCCTCTTGTCCTCTTCATACTTAAACTTTGTTATCACGTCATATATCGCCCCTATAATGGGCATCCCCTCCCCTGGGGTCAACTCACCTTTCAACATGAGCTCTTTTGACAACTTTGCCAGATCCCTAAAGAAACTCTCTATATTCACAGAACCGTTCCAAAGCTTATCCAAAAATTTTATCCCTCTATAACTGTCTCCTTCCCTTGCTATTTGAAGAAATTCCATAAGCTGTTTCTCTGGGATAACCCCTAAAACTTTCTGACTCTTTTCCACTGTGATACTTTCTCCATAGCAGCTTGAAATAAGCTTTTCAAATATGGATATGGCATCTCTCATGCTTCCCCCCGCCTTTTCATAGATAAGAAGCAAACTTTCATCATCCACCTCTATACCCTCGCTTTTACCTATTTCAAGCAGCCTCTCCCTTGTATTTTCAAATGAGATAGGTTTAAAATCATATCTTTGGCATCTCGATATGATAGTTGGGAGTATTTTATCAGGTTCAGTTGTTGCCAGTATAAATAATACATGGCTTGGAGGTTCTTCCAAGGTTTTTAAAAGGGCATTAAAGGCTTCTTTTGTGAGCATATGGGCCTCATCTATTATATATACTTTTTTTCTCCCTCTCACAGGTCTGTAGTTTATCTTGTCCTTTAGCTGCCTTATCTCATCTATACCTCTGTTTGACGCAGCATCTATCTCTATCATGTCGACAAAATTTCCCTCGTTGACTGCCAGACAGTTATCACAGGTATCGCAGGGATCGTCTGTTATCCCTTTTGTCAGGCAGTTCAGCCCCTTAGCTATGAGTCTTGCAGTTGTCGTCTTCCCCACACCCCTTGGTCCTGCAAAAAGATATGCATGGGCCATTCTGTTTTCTCTTAAGGAATTTTTAATGGTTTTTATTATATCCTCTTCTCCAGCCACCTCATTAAAATTGGAAGGCCGGTATTTTCTATATAAAGTGAGATGCATTGTTTCCTCCTAAAAGCTACCTTTTTTTGAATTACAGCAGCAAAATCAATCTTTGATCATACAGCTCTAATACAATCTTATCAGATAAATCACCGCGGAGCGATGTTTTTCTTCCACCCCTCCGCAGTTTATTATAAGACCGGTTATTCCAGCCCGTAATTATTCATTTTTGTTCTAAGTGTATTTCTTGTTATTCCGAGAATTTCTGCCGTTTCTACTTTTTTACCACTTGTCATCTCAAGAACCTGTCTTATAAGCTCTTTCTCCACTCTTGATATTACGTTTCCATAATAATCTTTTTGAGAATTTCCTTTGAGGACAGATACCTCTCCCTCTATCCAGTCTGCAAGTATCCAGTCCTGGATATCTCCTCTTCTTTTACTTATTTTAGCTCCTATAACATTTGCCGGAAGGTCTTCCACCAGTATTGAGTTTCCTCTGCAAAGTGCCACTGCAGATCTAACTGCATTCTTTAGTTCACTTACATTCCCAGGCCAGTCGTATCTCATGATTTTTTTAATGGCCGGTTTTGACACCCCTTTTACATTTTTTCCAAACTCCTCATTACAATCCATTATATAGTGATCTATTATAAAAGGTATGTCGTCCTTTCTGTCTCTAAGTGGTGGGATATCTATCTCTAGGACTTTTAACTTGTGGTAGAGTTCCTCTATAAACTTACCGTTTACTATAAGCTCCTCTATATTTTCGCTAGAAGCCGTTATTATCCTAAGATCAGTCTTCAAGAGGTTGGTTCCTCCGATTCTGAAGAATTCACCCTCCTGGAGTACTCCTAAAATTTTTGACTGCATATCTATACTGAGGGATTCAATATTTCCCAGATATAAAGTTCCACCGTTAGCTTTCTCCAGCTCACCCATTTGGTCAAAAGCTGCTCCTGGAAAAGCTCCTTTTTCATAACCGAATATTTTTCTCTCTAAGAACTCATTTTGAAAAGCGGTACAATTTATACTCACAAAGGGCTTGTCGCTAAAATCACTAAACTGGTGTATTGATATGGCCACAGACTTTTTTCCAGTACCTTTTTCACCTGTTACCAGCACCGGTACTCTGCTGGCAGCCATTTTCCCCACCATCTTATATACTTCGACTATCTCCTTTGTCTGGCCTATGAGTTTGTCTCCAGTATCTTTATTCTTGTCCACCTTCTCAGCTTTTAGTTTATGATCCCTCACTGCCTTTTCCAAAAGTCTTGATACCTTGAGTATTTCTACAGGTTTCAAAATATAATCATAGGCCCCTGCTTTTATGCTTCCTGCAACCAGATCAAGATTTGATCTCTCCCCTAGGATCATTATAATAATCTTTCTCTGAGCTGAACTTATCATTTCAATTGACTCAATAAGCTGAGACTTCTCCATAGTATCGCTGTCCAATAATACAGCATCATACCTGGCTTCTTCCAGTATTTCAAGGGCCCTCAAGACTCCATCTGCAAATTCTATACTTCCGTCGATGGATTCAGCTATCCCATTCTTCAGTTTTTCATCTAACAGTATCCCTAAAACATTCAAATACATCACCTACTCTCCCCTGACTAGATTAAATCTATATTCTAGTAAAACTGTCCCCTTTACGCTGAGACCATTTTTCGTCAAATATATCTTCCATGTTCTTACTACCTCTTCTATAGCCCTGTTGATCTCAGGAATTCCACTTCCCTTTTCTACAATCAGTGAGTTTATTCTGCCGTCAATTCCGATATCAATTTTAAGCTTTACAACCCCTGAAAGTCCTCTTTCCAAAGCTGTTTGAGGATAGATCGGTTCTCTGTTGGCACTGTCCCATTTAGCAGTTATATCTCCATCTGCAAATCCCATCTTATGACCCTTTGGAAGGCCATCTATCTTATCTGAATCTGGAGACAGCAATGTAAATTCCATCTCTTTTCCCTTTTCTTCAGATGAGAAACTCCCAGTTATCTCTTTCTCACTTAGGACACTCTTTATATTCTTTTGCTCTATCTCCTTTAGCTTCTCCTGACCTTTCAGCTCTCCATCTGTTACTTCAAGTTTTTCACTTGTTTCTACCTGGGGAGCTGCCTTGTTATTCAAGGTATCCTTTTTTATGACTACTGTTCTCTCCACCAAAGATTTATCTGCTGCCAGTAGAGAGTCTATTTCAAAATCTGGATTTTCTATTTTCACAGGCTCGATCTTTTTTTTCTTCACAGGATTTAAGTTTTCTTTCTCTACCTTTATCTCCTTTTTAACCTGAGGAATAGTTTTTTCCACTGACTCTTTTTCTGTTTTCTTGGGGGGAACCTTTTTATTTTCATCCTTTAGTTCTATAAATCCCACGCTTATTTTAGCTGTATCCACTACTGTTTCACGGATTCCAGGTAGAAGTAATATGATGAAAAGATTCAGAATCAGCGATATCCCAAGACTACGAATATCATTTTTTTCCATAGTCTGCCTCCTACTTTGCAACAGCTGTATCTATATCTAGAGAACTGGCTCCTGCTTCTTTGGCTATTGTCATTATTTCCACTATGAAACCATAATCAAGTTTTTTATCAGCAGTTATTATTACATTTTTCTCACTGCTGTTCAAAAGTTTTTCTCCTAGTTCCTCTTTCAGATTTTCAAGAGTAACCTTCATACTCTTTTTAGATTTAGAAGCCTCTCTGTAGTTGAGATATAGTTCGCTGTCTTCATCTATTAATATCTGTATCTCCTTGACCTCTTTGATCTCTTTTATCGTAGACTGAGGAAGGTCTATTTTTATTCCGCTCAAATCTTCAAAAGTAGTGGCCACCATAAAGAATATAAGAAGGAGGAACACTACGTCAATAAGAGGCGTAAGTTCTAAAATCATGTTGCCGCTGTTTCTTCTGGTCATTCTCTTCAATCTCATGGTCTATACCTACTTTCTGAAAAAGTTGATCATTTCAACACTAGACTTTTCCATATTATTTATTACAGTGTCTATCCTTTTGTTAAAATAGTTATAGAAAATTACTGCCGGTATTGCCACAGTTAGTCCCCCTGCTGTTGTTATAAGAGCCTTGGATATTCCTTCAGCAAGAACTGAAGGGTCTCCCGTTCCGTAAGAGGCTATTGCATGGAAAGCCTGTATCATTCCTGTAACTGTACCTAATAGTCCTAGAAGCGGAGTGGTATGAGCTACTATCCCTAATAACCACATTCCTCTTTCAAGCCTTGGAAGCTGTGCAAGTCCTACCTCTCTGGCCTTTTCTTCCATGTGAACTATATTGCAATCTTGGTTTTTAGTACACTGAAGGAGGAGTTCTTTTAGAACTTTATAGGTAGAACAATCATGTTTTTCAAGAAGTGCAAAGGCTCCTGTATAGTCACCTTTTTCTATATACTCTTTCACATTCCATTTTATATCATCAAAATTCCCCTTCTCTTTTGATGCAAAATAAATAATCTTTTCTATTACAACTGATAATCCGATCACTGACATGGCAACTATAAAATACATGAGTATCCCGCCGTTTTGTATCCACTCCATTTTTGATTCCTCCTTAAAAAGCTATTAAAACTAAAAAGCTGCTACTCCCACTATGATAACTGCTGCTACCCCTATAAGATATTTCCAAAGAGGCTTGTCTGATGCCATATCCTTTGACAGTTCATTTTCAAGTTCAATGTTGTTTTCCTGTTGCTTGGCAAGATCCAATTTTTCCTTACTCTGCTGCACCTCATCACTCTTTAGTTTTGCATCTACCTCACTTAGATCCTCATCCTGGATATTTTCAAGGACTGTTATCTCTTTACCACTTTCTAGAGTCTCCTGGCTGACACCTGTTACCTCTTGGCTGATTTCAGCAGTGTCATCTTGTCCGTATGAAAAAACAAAAGACAGCATTAACATTAAAAAAACTAATTTTTTTTTCACTGTTTTTCCCCCTCCTCAAAATATTCAATATACTTTTTTGACTTCTCAGGTGATTTTTCCTTGAGCTCCTCATAATATGAGAAAGCTTCCTCTTTATTTTCCTCTTTCAAATTCATACTGATTAGCTTTTCTAGTACAAAATCTTTAAACTTGGACTCTTTATATTGTTCTAAAAACTCATTATAACTTTTCTTTGCCTCTTTTTCATCTCCCATGGATTCATAAACAACAGCAATCTTTATTACTGAGGATTCCTTCAGAGGGCTGTCTTCGTACAAAAGATTTACCTTGGTAAACATTCTAAGGGCATTGTTAAAATCTTCTTCTTTTTCGTATATAACTCCTAATTGAAATGCCGCAGTATCCTTATACTGACTTTCACTGCTTCTATCTACTATTTCATAGTACTTTTTTGACTCTGTGTAATTTTCTTTTTTAAAATAATAATTTGCCAGGTTAAATGCCACCCTGTCCTTGTATTTTTCATCTTCAAGAAGTTTCTTGTATTCAGCATGAGCCAAATCCACCTCACCTTTTTTGTCATAGGTGATCGCCTTCCAGTAACTTGCCTTGTTTTTTACAGGAATCTTATCTGCCCATAAGAGTGCATCATCAAGGCTGTTGCCTTTATAATAAATCTCAGTCAGTTTAGAGGCAGAATTCCCCTTTAGATTTTCATCCTCTGTAGTACCGTAAAGCTCTTTATAAGTAGCAATTGCACCTTGGAAATCTTCAGAAGCCATATTTGCGTCTGCACTAAAAAGCATAACATTTCCTCTATAGGTACTTTTCTTATAATTCTTCAGAAATTCCGATGAACTTTTCTTCAAAAGCTCAAACTCCTCTAGGTTATAAAGTGAATTTATTTCCCAGTATAACGAGTCCTCGGCATATTTTCCTTTTGGATCTTTATTGTAGATCTCTCTATAGATCTTAGAGGCCTCTTTATATTCACCTTGGCTATAAAAACTTTCTCCAGTCTGGAACAATGCATAGTCACTGTAGCCCTCTATACCCTCGAGCTTTTCATAACTTTCCCTGCTTTTTTCATACTCTCCCATCCTAAAGTAAGATAGAGCTATTTTATCCAAAACGTCTCCCTTATTTTTTCCATACCCTTTTCCTAGGTAACTTTCACCGGTTTCCACAGCTTCAGAATACTTTTCCCAGGAAAAATAGGTTTTCAGGAGATTATACTGGGCTTTTTCTTTTATCTCACTGTTTCCAGATTCAGCTGCTTTTTTAAAGTAGCTTTCGGCATCCTGATATCTCATCATACCAAGAGACACTATCCCCTTAAGATATGTATTTTCAGGAGATGAATTTTGCATATTAAGATATTTTGACATCTTTTCATACTGTTTTTCATTTAAGAGTATGGCTATCAGGTTTCCTAGTATCTCCTCATCTCTGCTGCTTCTTAAATATTCTTCATAGACACTTTGAGCCTTAGATATATCCCCTGCAGCGTAATAAGAAGCCCCTACAGCCAGATAGACATCTTTTTTATACTGCTGATCCCTTACAAAAGTTTTTCTGTACTCATCAAAACGTATCTTAAGGTCTTTCATGTCTCCTATCTTACTGTTTACTACGATAATTTTATAGAGTTCATCTTTTCTATAGGATTTTTCATAGACTTTCATATAATAATCTCTTGACAGCTTATATTTACCAGTTTCATAGGCAGAACTAGCCATCATAAGATACAGATTTTCGTTGTATAGAGGTTTAACTTCCCTGCCATCTAAATCTTTGGTCAGTTCTAAAACATCTTTATATCTATTTTTTTCATAATTTATAAATGCCGAGTAATAAAGTGCATCATCTTCGTATTCAGTTTCTTTGAGATTTTTAAAGTAATTCAGGGACTTGGTTTTTTCACCTTTTTTAAATAAAGAATAAGCATACCCGTAAATTACACTGGGGTCATCTGACCCAGAAACTATTTTTTCATAATATCTTGCAGAATTAGAATAATCTCCCTTGTTTAGGTTATATTCTGCCACAAGTTTATATGCAGTATCGGCTTCCTTCCCCTCTTTTAGTTTAGATACAGCACTCATCATTTCAGTTTCATTTTTCATATCCCTGTATATAGACACCAGAGAAAGAAGACTACGCTGCGCATAAGTATCTTCTGGGTATTTTTCTGCCACCTCTTTAAAATACCCTTCTGCTTTTGCTATATCATCCATCTTATAGTAACATGACCCGTATATGTAATTCATAAGGGGGTAGTTTTTATCTTTTTCAGTTCCCTTATAATATTCATCAAGATAGACGATACTCTTGACATACTGTTCGTTGTTATAAGATGACAGGGCGAGATATAATACCCCCTTAGCATAATACTCCCCTTTGCTGCTTAGGAGCCTAGACAGTTCTATCTGGGCCTTATTATATCCCCCGGAGTTATAATACTCTTTCCCCAGCTCATAGACGGCTTTGTCATAATAGTCACTTTTCACATCAAGATTTTTCTGATAGGCTATGGCATCATCAAAGTTCCCTAGATATGCACAGTTTACTGTCTGATAGTAATAGAACTCATCTTTTTCTATCCTTTTTAGCCTGTAGTTTGCCAAAAGAATATCAAAATACTTTTTGGATTTTTCATGATTTTTTTCCATAAAATAGGTTTTGGCAAGTCTTTCCTGTATTGTTTTTACATATTTGGATTTAGGGTAATTTTTTAGAAAACCTTCCAATTCAAGAACTGCAACCTTATAATTTTTGCTCCTATACAGTTCATCTATATACTTTATGTCCTCTTTTTCCCCTGCAAAAGACATGGTATTAAGAACAATCAGAAAAGCCATGATTGTCAGCTTTTTTTTCATGATGTGATCCTCCTTAAAGTAATTATAGTTACCCATCTTAGACTAAGTTTAAGCTATTTTTTTCCAACTAAATCAAAAATTTTTTTTATCTCTTCTAAAGAGACATCTGTGTTCATGCATGGCCCATTTTCAAGTTTATTGAATATTCCGTAAACCATCATAGGAAAAGAATCATATATCCCTGCAACAAGATCCCTTTCACACGCTACCGCCACTACAAAATCTGGTTTTTCATTTTTCAAAAAAAGCCTTGCCAAAGTACCCCCTGTAGCTATTTTTACCATGGCATTTTTTCTCTTTACAAATTTAGATATCTCACCTATTTTGCACAGTCCGCACTCCCTGCAGTTTCCTATATCAGAAGTTATCTTATAGGGACACGAATAATTTTGAATACAGTGAGGAAGGAGAAGAGCTATTTTTTCTATCTCTACCTTCTTACTTCTCTCTATAGCCAGTCTGTTATTAAACTTTATAAAACTCCTTGAAACACAATTATTTTCACATCTGTTTTTGTTAAATTTTTTCGCCACAATATAGGCAAAATAATAAAATGTATAAGCTATTTTCAACAGTAAATTTTTGACCATTTCCTTTTTCCCCTTGTGGATTTTATCATAATCAGTATAGCATATTTATTTTCCCTTTTCAAACAATGAAAAAAGCAAGTCTGTTGACTTGCTTAATCTCTTAGGGCTAAAGGCATAGCTATATATAAATATTTTTCATCTTTACTGTTTTTAAGTTGTATGGCACTATTTGAAGTTAAAAGATCAATTATTAACCTGTCATTTTTATCCAGCTGTTGTATAAAATCCAAAAGGAATTTTACATTTAGGGAAATTTTTACATCCTCCCCCTCCTGCTCTACCTCTATATGCTCATTCACTTTTGCAGTTTCCGACACTCCGCTTACATAAAAGCTTCCGGCCTCTAGACTAAATATTGCACTGTATTTAGATTCACTGTTATTTTTTACAAATATCTGGACTCTTCTCAATATTTTAGAAAATTCTTCAGTATCCACCGATATTTTTTTATTGTGAGACACAGATTTCATTATCCCATTATAATCTGGAAATGGTAGATCTATTACTCTGCTCAAAACCATTGAACTACCCACTTTAAAGAAAACCTGATTTTCTTCAAATTTAAATTCTACATTTTCTTCATCTAAAGTTCTAAGGGTCTTTATCAAAGCCTCTACTGTAGTCAGTGGGATGCTAACTTTGAGAGAACCATCATACTCTATATCATCCTCTAAATATACCAGACGATAAGTGTCAGTGGCTACAACCTTTACCTTTTTATCTCCTATTTCCACTCTCACGCAATTTATAGACAAATTATCAGTAGAGGTAGAGGCACTAAACTTTGTTTTTTCAAGCATTTCAGCAAGTTTTTCTCTAGAAAAAACTATACCGGCTCCCTCTATACTATCCTTTATCCTGGGATACTCTTCAGGATCCATTACAGAAAATTCAGACGATGAATCAGAGGTCTCTATAATAAGAAGGCCCTCCTTCACCACTAAATTTATTTCCTTGTCAGTTATTTCCTTAAGGTATTCTTCCACCAGTTGGTATGAAAATACCGCTTTTCCCTTTTGCTGAACCTCTCCATCCATAAAAGATGTTATAGTAAGTTCAAGATTCGTACCTCTTAGTACAATTTTCCCGTCTTCCTGTGCCTCTAAGTACACACAAGAAATTATAGGTCTTATTTTATTTTCGGATATGGCTTTTTCAACTATCCTAAGAGTCTTTAAAAACTCCTGTCTGTCTACCTTGATATTCAAATTATTTCCTCCTGCTTAGAGATTATTTAAAAAGATATGGTTTCAACTCTTCACTAAACTTATTACGAAGTTTTTGAAGTGTCTTTTTCTCTATCTGTCTAACTCTCTCTCTGGTTATATTAAAACTCTTCCCTATCTCCTCTAGGGTGTGTATCTCATAACCGTCAAGTCCATATCTCAGTTTTAATATCTCCTTCTCACGGGGTTTTAGCACTTCTAATATATCATTTATCTCATTTCTTCCTATCTCTCCTAATACTTCATCTTCTAGAGATTCCTCATCAGGCTGGCTGATTGTATCTTCTAGGAAAATGTCGTCCCCGATCGACGCATTTAGAGACAAAAGATCTTGGAACTCAAGCATGACTTTCTGAACCTTTTTAGGACTGATGTCTAATCCGAATGCTATATCCTCTATATTTGGATAAACACTATTTTTCATCACAAATCCCATTATAAATTTATTTACCTTGTTTAAAAGATCGTGCTTATATGAAGGAATTCTTATCTCTCTTCCCTTGCTTATGATAGCCTTACTTATAGACTGTTTTATCCACCAGACAGCATAAGTAGAAAACCTAAAACCTTTATCTACATCAAATTTTTCTATAGCATGCATGAGTCCAAAATTACCCTCACTTATCAGGTCAATAAAACCCATTCCTTTATGGACGTAACTTTTAGCTATATTAACAACCAATCTTAAATTAGAAAGAATGAGTTTGTGCTTAGCATCTTCACAGCCGCTCTTAGCCCTTATTAAAAGGTCTAACTCCTCTTCTTTCGTTAAAATGTCATAACTACGGATATCCTCAAGATAAAGTGAAACTAAATCTCTTTCTTTTTCCATATATCTCTTCCCCACTTCTTTTAAGTTTTAGTAAAAATAAGATACAGATTAATAAAATTCCTCTTTTAGGTCTCTTTCCATTAGTTTCTTTACCATCTCTTTGGCATTGGCATCCTCATAAAGTACCTTGTACACAGCGTCAAGGATAGGCATAGATACCTTGTAGGATTTAGACTTTTCATAGACAGCCTTCACTGTCGGCACCCCTTCGGCTACCATGAGCATCTCATCTAGTATGGCCTGGAGCTTCATACCTTTTCCAAGTTTATCCCCTACGTGTCTGTTTCTGCTGTGTTTACTAGCGCAGGTAACAATAAGGTCCCCTATACCACTGAGTCCGCTGAAGGTTTTTTCCTTTGCCCCAAGTTCTACTCCAAATCTTGTTATCTCTGCAATCCCTCTGGTTATAAGGGCAGCTTTGGTATTGTCTCCAAACTCCATTCCGTCTGCCATTCCAGCTGCGATAGCCAGACAGTTTTTTACTGCTCCTCCTATTTCTACACCTATTATATCCTCATTGATGTACACTCTAAAAGTTCCCGTATTAAATATTTCCTGTATTTTTTTTGCATTTTCAAGATTCCCAGCCGCTACAATGGTAGAAGGTATCTTATTGGCTACCTCTTCTGCATGAGTAGGCCCTGACAGCACAACTATATTTTTATGGAATTTTCCCATTACCTCATCTTTCATAACCTCTGAAAGTCTCATCCCTGTTGAAACTTCCAAACCCTTAGCAGTATTTACAAGGATTATATCTTTGGTTATCTGAGGAGCTATACTTCCGATTACCCCCCTAAGTACCTGGGAAGGAACTGAAAAAACAACACACTGGGCCCCTTCTAATAAAGCATCTAACCCGGAAGTTACACTTAAGGTATCAGGAAACCTTATTCCTTTCAGGTACATTGGATTTTCTCTTTCCGCCTGAAGTTTTTCCGCTCTTTCCTTTTGATATTCCCACAAAGTAACTGGATACCCCTTCTCAGCCAATAATACCGCCAAAGCCGTTCCCCAGCTTCCTGCGCCCATTACAACAATTTTGTCCATATCCATCTCCCTATTTAAATTTAAATTTGTTTTCGCTTCCGTTCATAAGCCTAGATATATTTGTTCTGTGTCTGTATATCACAAACGCACCTATCAAAAATGTCATAATGAAAAGTTCTACCCTTATAAGGGACTCTCTTATGGGCATGATAAGAGTAAGTATCGGCAGCAGTGCTGCACAGGTAACAGATGCGAGAGATACATACTTGCTAAAGTATGCCACTATAACAAAGACCCCTATGGTCACAAGCATAATCTGTGGAACAAGATAAAGAAACACCCCCAAACTCGTAGCCACACCTTTACCACCCTTGAATTTTAGAAAAATTGACAGAGAATGTCCCATTATAGTTATTAGACCTACCAATATCAGAAAAGTCCCCTTAACCCCTGCAAGGTCTGCAAACATAACCGGAAAAAAACCCTTGGCTGCATCTGCCGCCAGCACCATTACTCCATACCTAGCACCTAGAACTCTGTAAGCGTTTGTGGCCCCTGAGTTTTTACTTCCGTGCTCTCTTATGTCTATGCCCTTCAGTTTTTTTCCTATTATAACACCTGTTGGTATTGATCCCATAACATATGCCAAAACTGCAAAAAATATAAATTTAAACATCCGCCCCTCCTAAGTTCTTTTTACAAATTTCCCCACAACCTCTATATGGCTCGTTTGAGGAAACATGTCTACAGGCTGTACCTTCAAAAGATCGTAACCTATTTCATTTAAAACATTGGCATCCCTTGCAAATGTAGAAGGATTGCACGATATGTAAACTATCTCATTTATTCCGGTTTTTGCAACACTGTGAAGGACGCTTTCCTCTATCCCCTTTCTAGGTGGGTCAAAAATAATGGCATCTATTTTTTCTTTTTTCTCGAGAAGTTCTTCTAGTTTGCTTTCCACTTTTCCGTTTATAAAATCAATATTTTTAATTTCATTTTCTATACTTGTTTTTTTTGCATCTAAAGTGGCAGATTTAACCATCTCTATGGCAAATACTTTTTTCGCCCAACGGGAAAGTATCATAGCTATTGTACCTGTCCCAGAATAAGCATCTACTATCTTTTTATTATTTACGTCATCAAAATAGGAAACGGCCGTTTCATAAAGTTTTTTTGTCTGTTCCAGATTTATCTGAAAAAAAGATTTGGGAGATATATTGAATTTTATACCAAAAAGCTCCTCTTTTAAGGCTTCGTCTCCGTATACATAGATATCTTCATCTCCAAGGGCCACATTGGTTTTCTTATCATTTATGGATATATACGCAGATTTTATCTCAGGACACCGGTCTCTCAGATCAAATAAAATCTTTTTTAAATTTTTGGCAGGCTCCCCTTTCACAACAAGTACCACCATGGCTTCATCAAAAGAATTGGTTCTCACCATGACATGTCTTAAGATTCCTCTGTGCCTTTTCTCGTCATAGACAGGTATTCTTTTTTTATTAAGTATTTCCTTCAGCTCTTTTATTATTCTATTAGCAAGCTTTGACTGAAGCATATTTTCAGGTACCTCAAAAACTTCGTGAGATTTTTTCTTAAAGAAACCTGAGATTACCCTCCCATCTTTAAAGGCAAAAGGCTCTATTACCTTATTTCTGTAATACTTAGGGGAATCACTTCCTATCGTATCGTAGATTTCAAAATTTTCCAGTTTGCCTATTTTTTTTAATACGTCTTCTACCATCTCTTTTTTATATTTCAGCTGGCTTTCATACCTCAGCATACCGAAGTCGCATCCATGGAAATCTTCAAATGTAACTTTGTCTTTATCTGCTGCTCTTTCTTCACCTGGTTTTATTATCGCCTCTATAATCCCCCTGGCATAACTCTTCTTCAGGGATATAATTTTAACTCTCACCCTGTCTCCAGGTACAGACATAGGAACAAACACAGCCATTTTTTCAAAATAACCCAGTCCCTCTCCTCCAAAAATAAGCTTTTCTATATCCAGCTCAATTATCTGATCTTTTTTTAACACCATATTATTTGGTTTCCCCTCTTTTTGTACTTTTTTAGTATATATTGTATGAAAAAAAATGTCAACGAAAGCCAAATTATCAATAAATAAAGTTTATTTTAATTTAAAGTATTCAATCTCGTTAGAGACTTCCATCCCCAATTTAACTTTGGCTTCTTTTTCTATCTTTTCAAGGTCTACCTTGTTTTCAAGTTCTATTTTTTTGCTTTGGTAAAGCTCCTCAGATTCACTCACAATTTTTTTTATCTTTCTGACCTCGCCCTGTTCCTTTGCCAGCTTTATAACATAGCTGAGGTGAACTATAGGAAGACCTATAATCAAAAAGATAATAAGTAACGTATATACCTCTTTCAGCTTTTTTTTCATACTTTTACCCCAGTCTTTCCACCACTCTCAGTTTTGATGAACGGGCTCTCTTATTAAATTTAAGTTCATCTTCCTTTGGAGTAATAGGTTTTCGTGTTATTATCTTTACCTTGGCCTTGTTGTCACATCTGCATACCGGGAGTTCAGGTGGACATATACAGTCTACCGACATCTCCTTAAACTTATTTTTCACCATTCTGTCTTCCAGTGAATGGAAGGTTATTATAGCAAGTCTGCCTCCAGGTTTAAGAGCATTTACGGCCTTGTCTATAGACCGTTCCAAAACATCTAGTTCTCTGTTTACCTCTATTCTAATGGCCTGAAAGGTTTTCATAGCAGGGTGCTTTGGGCTTTTCCCCTTGTATGCTCTTTTTATTATTTCCACAAGGTCTCCAGTTGTTTCTATGGGCTTTTCTGCCCTGATCTCACATATAAGCCTTGCTATTTTTCTGGCATGACGTTCTTCTCCGTAATCATATATTATTTTAGAAAGTCTGCCTTCTTCATACTCATTTACAACTTCATAGGCTGAGACCTTGGCATTTTTGTTCATTCTCATATCCAGCCTAGTGTCAAATCTATATGAGAAGCCTCTTTCTGGGTCATCTAACTGTGTAGAGGAAACCCCTATATCCATAAGTATTCCATCTATCTTATCATAACCTGCAAGGTATAGCACAGTGTCCAGATTTTCAAAGTTATCCTTATGGGCCTCCCATTTCTTACCATATTTACCCAGCCTTTCCCCTGCAAAGTCAAGGGCTTGCTGATCCTGATCAATAGAAATAAGTTTTCCATTTTCAGACAGGCTCTTTAGAATTCCCTCTGAATGACCTCCGCCTCCTAAGGTACAGTCTAGATACACCCCGTTTTTATCTTTTACAAGATTTTCTATTGTTTCACGATACAACACAGGTATATGATATTCACATTCTATATCTTCAAACATTAATTACACTCCCAATTTTTAAAAGATAGATTATTAGCTTCATTTTACTATAACGAGCAAAAAAAAGCAACTTAAGGGGATCTGTCCAGAATAATATTTAATTTCATTTTCATGTATCTTTCTAGACAAACTTTCTTAATAATTCAAAATATGAGTTTAATTTCCTTTCGATTTTGCATCACCTTTTACGCTGTTTTTATATTTTTTATACATTGAGCAGTAAAAAAAGAATTTTCTTGAATAACCTAAGTTGCTAACTTTTTTCAAATTAAAGTATTGAATTTCTCCGAAAACCTGTGTTACTTTCTTTTCTTGATAAAAGAAAGTAACCAAAGAAAATCAAGAATTTTCAAACGTCTAGGAAGTAGATATTTCTTTTAACGCCTTTATGAGCTACAGTCCTCGGTTCCCTGTGGAACTTATTCTGTAGGACGGCTGAGTGCGGGTTTTTTCCTGTATAAGCCCTGCGACTTGAAAATTCAAAAAATCTTCTCTATGAGACTCTTCTCCTGTCTCTGTGTCTTCTGTGACCAAAAGATTTTGTTATTATTCGTGTTAATTTCCCTATCTTTTATTGGTGTTCATTCGTGATAAAATCTTTTGACTTTAATATCGCTCTCCTCGTGATACTCTCTTCTTTTCTCTGTGGCCAAAAGCTTTTGTCCTTATTCGTGCTAATTTCCCTATCTTTTATTAGTGTCCATTCGTGACAAAATCTTTTGATTTTAATATTCAGATAAATTCAGTAATTTATAAGAATTTCTTTCAAGCAGCAACTTGAGTTAAACAACATATTAAATCTAGTCCATACATTAGGAGGCCTTGTGGTGGCACAAGGCAGAGCCCAAATAAAAGCTGATACCTCATTAACCTATCATCCCATGTAAGACCTGTATTGAGCCTTAACTTTGTGTGTTGTTTATCAATTTTATATCAATAAACCAGTTTAAACTATGAACTAAAAAAGGGAGCCTTAAAAGGGCCCCCTATATTTTACTAGCTTAAGCTTTCCAAGTCATCCTGTTGCAGTTTTCGCCTTTACTCATCATACCTCCCATAATTTTTATGCCAAACTTATCCTTAACTTCAAGTTTAAACCTCAGCATCTTTTTTTCTTGCTTAGCCTGAAGTCTAGATTTTTTATTAGTAAGCTTGTTTATTTTTTTTATATTTGGTCTTTTGTTGTGTTTCTCTTTTCGAATTTGAATATCAATTTCCTTTATAGCTAGCTTATTTTTTTTCATATCAGCCATAGTTCTTTCGTGAATAACCTTATACTCTTTTTGTTGCCTGTGATTAAGATCACTAACTTGTTTAGTCATTTGAGATTTTCCTGACTTCTTATGAATAGAATGGTCTACTGGATGGTTTTTAGAAAATGCTGTAGTTGAAATTATTATTGCCAAGATTACGATTGTTTTTTTCATTATTTATATTTCCTCCTGAAATGTTTTTTTCCACAGGGATATACTAACCTGATTAGGTGACAGTTCTGTGAAAATAATATGTCACATCTCCTGTTTTTTTCTTCCTTACATTTCAGAAATAATTTCTTAAAACTTGCATATATAAAAAAAAAGGAGAAGCAAAAGCTTCTCCTAACGCAACAACAGTCCAAATGCCAAACTTCTGATGAGATTAAGGGCAAAGTAGGCAAGTATAGGGGATAGATCCATCCTCATAGACCCTAACGGTATAAGCATCCTAAAAGGTCTGAGTATCGGTTCTGTCACCTGGTATACAAGATGAGTAAACTCATTTCTGCTATATGGAGCTACCCAAGATATTACAATTCTTATCAAAATCAACATTTTTAAGGCTCTTATAGCAAGATCTATAATTTTTAAAATCGACAACATTATATAATCCCCTTTCTTTTATTTTACATTCATAAAGTAGTGTTTAGCTTTTACAGTATATTCCCATCCTGACCATATAGTTAATATTACAGGGATCAACATCAGATAAAAGTTATATTGATTTTTACCAAATATCATTATGATTATTATTACTATCATTTGGGAGGTAGTTTTGTATTTCCCTAGTTTTGCCGCTGGGATTACCTCACCCTTGGCTGCAGCCAGTGTCCTTATACCACTTATCAAAAACTCTCTGGCAATTACCACTATAGACATCCACGCCGGGATATATTTTATATCTACAAATATTACAAGGGCAGATATAACAAGGATTTTGTCTGCTAATGGATCCATCAGTTTTCCAAAATCAGTTATAAGATTTCTTTTTCTTGCTATGTAACCGTCAAAAAAATCAGTTATTGAAGCAACTGAAAATATCACCAGTGCAATAACTCTGTAGACAAAACCTCCAGTTTCTGCATTTCCCAAAAAGAATATAAATGGAATTGCTAAAATTATTCTGAGTAGTGTTAGTTGATTAGGCAGATTCATCATGTTATCCTCCATTAATTATGTTTGTCTTTTTTCCAAAATTTATCAATCAATATAAACTCATACAGGATTCATTAAAAATTTGTAAAATTAAAAACAAATTACAGCGAAAAACACAACGAACCCAAATCAAAAAATAATTTATCTTACTGCATTTTCATTTTCTACAATGGCCCCTAGAAGATCATAATCAAAATTCTGTTCGATTTTGACCTTCACTATCTCTCCCTGTTTTGCTGTCCCATCGTTGGTCAAAATCTTTCCGTCTATTTCTAAAGCCTGACCTCTAGTTCTTCCCTCAAGCATATATTCACTTTCTGAAGATACTGTGTCTATCATAACTTCTATAGTTTTACCTATAAATTCTCTGTTTTTTATTTCAGCTATTTCTGACTGAAGATTTGTGAGCTCCACCCATCTTCTGTGTTTCACTTCCTCATCTATCTGTTCATCCATATCGTGAGCTACTGTGTCCTCTTCTCTAGAGTACTTGAATACTCCCACATAGTCAAATTTAAATTCTTCAACAAACTCTTTAAGCTCGACAAAATCCTCTTCTGTTTCTCCTGGGAACCCTACAATAACAGTAGTTCTTATGGTTGCATCAGGTATTTCCCGCCTTATTTTATAAAGCAGGTCTTTTATTTGTCGCCCTGTTTTGGCACGTCCCATATTACGCAGTACGCTGTCAGAAACATGCTGCACAGGCACATCAAAATAATTACATACTTTTTCCTCTTCCTTCATTGTCTGAATCAGTTCATCAGTTATGGAATTAGGGAACATATAATATGTTCTTATCCACTCTATCCCCTCTACTTTTGAAAGAGCCTTCATAACATCTGGCAAGGCTTTCTTTTTGTAGAGATCGATTCCATATTCAGTAGTTTCCTGAGCCAGAAGATTTATCTCTCTCACTCCACCAGCGGCAAGCCTTTGAGCTTCTTCTAGTATATCCTCTATAGTCCTACTTCTAAGATCCCCCCTGAGCTTTGGTATAATGCAGTATGTACATCTCCTGTTGCATCCTTCGGCAATTTTCAGGTAAGCTGTGTGAGGATGTGTGGTTAGTATCCTTTCTGTATCGGCATTTGCAAGAAATTCCAAGCTTTCACTTTTTATTATCTTTTTTCCAGCTAACACCTCGTCTACGACCTCTTCTATCTTATCTATCTCTCCAGTACCTATTACTGCATCTACTTCAGGCATCTCATTTATTATCTCTTCTGCGTACCTTTGTGCAAGGCAGCCTGCCACTATTATCTTTTTCAGGTTCCCCTCTCTCTTATGTTCCCCTATTTCAAGTATTGTTTGGATAGATTCCTCCTTTGCATCTCCTATAAATCCGCAGGTATTTATAAGAGCTATATCTGCCTCCTCTATATCAGTTGTTATCTCAAATCCTTTTTTGTTGACCATTATCCCTATAAGATTTTCACTGTCAACCAGGTTTTTACTGCACCCTAAACTTATCAACGCTAACTTCATTTAATACTCCTTTTAATATTTTTCATAGTCAATTATAACACATTTGATCGGCTAATAAAACCTATAAAATTCTTCATTTCTGAGACAATAAAAAGAACACAGAACTAACTGTGTCCTTTTTTAACTCAATAAATTTTCACGAATACCAATTTTTACTTAGTCTCTTCTGAAGATTTTTTGTCACTTTCTTTTACAGGTTTTGCAATAAGCTGTTTTCTACTTAAACTTACCTTACCGTTTTCATTAGATATAACCTTTACTTCTAAAATATCTCCTACAGAAAGTACGTCGTCTACATTTGCCACTCTCTCATGGGCTATTTCAGAAACATGCAGAAGTCCCTCTTTCCCAGGAAGTATTTGCATAAAGGCCCCAAACTTAGCAACTTTAACAACTTTCCCCTGATATATTTCTCCTGCTTCGATATCTTTCACATAGTTATTAACAAGGTTTATTGTTTTTTCTAGAATCTCTCCGTCACTTGAGAAGATTGAAACTTTTCCATCGTCCTCTATATCAATGGTAGCACCTGTTTCCTCTATTATCGCCTTGATGTTTTTCCCGCCTGGTCCTATTAGAGAAGCTATCTTGTCGGTAGGTACCATCATCTGATAGATTCTAGGAGCACTTGGTGCCAACTCAGCCGGTATCTCTATGGCATTTTTCATTACTCCGATAATCTGCAGTCTTGCATCTAGAGCCTGCTTAAGTGCTGTTCTCATTACATTTTCATCTATTCCTGTGATCTTTATATCCATTTGGAGTGCGGTAATTCCTGCTTCAGTTCCTGCCACTTTAAAGTCCATATCTCCAAGGTGATCTTCTAATCCCATAATATCAGTAAGGACTGCATAGTCGTCTCCCTCTTTTACTAGACCCATAGCTATACCGGCAACATGACTCTTAACAGGGACACCTGCTGCCATAAGTGCTAATGAGCCTCCGCATATAGAGGCCTGTGATGATGAACCGTTTGATTCAGTTATCTCAGAAACCACTCTTACTGTATAGGGGAAGTCATCTGTTGAAGGCATTACGTAACTGAGGGCTCTCTCTGCAAGGGCACCATGTCCTAATTCTCTTCTTCCTGGAGCTCTCATAAATCTTGCCTCTCCCACTGAGTAAGGAGGGAAGTTGTAGTGGAGATAAAACTTCTTATAGAACTCTTCATTTAACCCGTCTACAAGCTGCTCATCCTGCTTTGTTCCAAGAGTTGTTGTAACTATTGCCTGAGTTTCTCCCCTTGTGAACATTGCAGAACCATGAGGTAAAGGAAGTGTTCCTATCTCAGCATAAAGATCTCTTATTTCATCAGTTTTTCTTCCGTCCACCCTGTGTTTATTGTAGACGATAGCTTCTCTTACAAATTTTTTCATTAGGTCGTGATAATAATTTTTAAACTCCCCTTCTATCTCTTCAGGAAGTTCTTCAAGTTCATTCTCTTGAATATATTTTTCAGTAAAGCTTGCTAAAAGCTCATCTTCAAGATCATTAACTGCATCTTCCCTAGCCTGTTTTCCTATTGCCAGCACAGCTTTCTTTAATCTCTCTCCACCATTTTCATCGATAAAACTTTTAACTGTTTCATCAACCTCAGGTTTTACAAATTCAAAGTTCTCTTTTCCTGCTAATTTTGCAAATTCCTCTTGAAATTCACAAATTTTCTTTATATTCTCATGAGCAAAAAGAATAGCCTTTAACATTACCTCTTCTGACATTTCAGCAGCTCCTGCCTCAACCATGTTTACGGCATCTTTAGTTCCTGCTACAGAAAGGTTAAGAGGGCTCTCTTCTAGCTCTTTGGGTGTAGGGTTTAATATGAATTCATCACCCTTCATAGCAACTACAACTCCGGCTACAGGTCCTAAAAATGGGATGTCGGATAACATAAGTGATGCTGACGATCCTATTATTCCCAGATAGTCAGGGGTATTGTCTCCATCATATGAAAACACCGTATTTACAATATGTACATCATAGTTGAACCCATCTGGAAACATAGGTCTTATTGGTCTATCTATCAGTCTTGCAGTTAGAGTCGCATCTGTAGACGGTCTTGATTCTCTTTTGTGAAACCCTCCTGGGAATTTTCCCACTGCATAATATTTTTCCAAGAAATCTACAGTAAGAGGGAAAAAATCCGCTCCTTTTCTTCCTTCTCTACTTCTGTTTACTGTACTTAAAAGTATAGTGTCTCCATATTGGATCATCACTGCTCCGCAAGATTGTCTAGCTATTTTACCAGTTGAAAGTGAGAGGGTTCTCCCTCCAATTTCCATTTTCATTTTTTTTTCTTCAAACACACACATTCCTCCTCATTTTTTATCAAGATGAGGTCAATTGGAACAGCAAATAATAAGGAGTAAAGCTTCCCTTTGAGAACCTTCGCTTCTTACTACTTACGCCCTTTCTATGACCACAATCGTTCTTATCATTATAACACCTTTAAAAATAAAAATCAAAACTTATTTGTCCTTAAACTGTACAATTAAATATTGTATTACTTGGGCTTACATAGTATAATATACAAAAAAATCAGAGGTGGATTATGGGAAAAACTATTAAATTTAATAAAATCGGAATTAAAAGACGTTTTATTCAATATATCGTTATTCTCCTTATCTCTATCTTTGTTCTCTTTTTAGCTTCTAAGCTAATTGAAAAAAGAAAGCGTTCTAAAATAAGGATCTATAACAGTCAAATAGAGGACCTTCAAGATGAAAAACAGAGAAAGATAGATTTAATTGAAAAAGAGTACAATGATAAAATCGAGGCTCTTTTAAACAAAATCGATAAAATCAATGATTAAAAAATTTTAATTTTCTTAATTAATTGTGGAATATCATATGGGATATTCCACTTTTTTTATCCCCTATAAATTCAAAATCACTATGCATCTAAGGGAATACTTTTACTCTGTTTTATTTTTACAACAATTTTCCATAAAGAACTATTCAAAAATTAAATATCATTTTTTTCCAATATCTTACATGGCTGTATCAAACCCTTGTAAATAAAGATATAGATAATGTAAAGTTCAATCGAACCCCTAATGTACCATTAATCTCATAAATACAAAAATAAAAAAAACTATATTTCATCAATAACACCCTTGACATATCTACGTTATTAATATATAATCTTTGTATAGATATACAACATAAATAAAACTTAAAAGACGCGAATAAAAAATTGAAGTGCATCAAAAGGCACTGAATAGAAATTTTATTTTTTCATCACTTATTTCAGGGAGGTAATTATTATGATACTAAAAAAAATGAAGAAATCACACGGAATTTTACAGGCTATGTTAATACATGAAAACGGGATCGTATCTCACAGAGGATTTACATCATACGATGAAATTGTCGCTTATAGGGAAAGAAATAAAAATGACAAAGTAATTATAGAGGTTGGAACTAAATCATAGTTTTTAACAGAGAAAAAAACCAAGAGCTATCCTTCAATGGATGAGCTCTTTTTTTATATGCCTTTATCGAGCTATCAAAAAACTTTCTCAATACGAGTATGCAATAAATCGAGCTTATTTCTGCCGTCCCATGGTATACACAATGATTCAATTCAAAAATAACTTGGAAAAACCTGGTTTTTATCCAGAAAATTTTTCTATGTCTAATTTTTCCTTTTCAAGCTCTTTGAAATATTTTACAGTTTTTACCTTCAGCTCCATCGTAGAAGCTTCATCACAAACTATCATTCCTTTTTTATGCAGTTGGATTGCTGTAATTGTCCACATATGGTTAATGCTCCCCTCTATAGCCTTTTGAAGAGCTTTTGACTTATTCTCTCCTTCTACCATTATCAGGACCTCTTTTGAATCTAAGATTGTCCCTACTCCCACAGTAAGAGCTTTTTTAGGGACTTTTGATATATCATTATCAAAAAATCTGGAATTTGACTTCAATGTTTCTTGAGCCAAGGTTTTTACTCTTGTTCTCGAAGTCAGCGAAGAACCTGGTTCATTAAATGCTATATGCCCGTCCTCTCCTACTCCTCCTACAAATAGATCAACCCCACCATATTTTTCAATTTTTTCCTCATACTCTTCACACTCCCTCACAAGGTCTAGGGCATTCCCATCCAAAATATTTATGTTTTCGCTGGGGATGTCGATATGTTTAAAGAAATTATTATACATGAAGGCATGATAGCTCCGAGGGTGATCTTTAGGAATGTTAATATACTCATCCATATTAAAAGTAACTACGTTTTTGAAGGATACTCTGCCTTTTTTATGCAGTTTTATAAGCTCCTTATACATTCTAAGAGGCGTTCCCCCTGTTGGCAGTCCCAGTACAAAATTCTTGCCATCATCTGAATAATCATTTATTTTGGATGCTATATATAGAGCTGTCCACTCACTCATTTTATCTGTAATTAAAAGCCTCATCTTCCCTCTCCTTTATATTTAGTTTTTCTATGATGACTTAATTCAATATACTTTCTATAGAGATTAGATCCTTTTAGCAGAGATAGCTTTTTACCCTGAACATACCTTTATATAGCTAGTCTCAATTTTTTCAAAATAAACTAAAAAAGAGCCGAAAAAACGACCCTTCAAAAATATTCTTTTACAAAACCTCTATACCGTCTCCAGGCTTCACCAAACCACTTACAATAACCTTGGTAAATATACCTTCCTTTGGCATCACACACTCACCTACAGCTTGTTTTATGGCACATCCCGTGTGACACTCTTTTCCTATCTGCGTCACTTCCTGCAGTGATTCACCTATCTTCAGTTTGGTTCCCACAGGTAAAGTATACAGCTCTATCCCCTCTGTGGTTATATTCTCGGCAAATTTTCCATCCTCTATATCTAGTCCTGCGGCTCTAACTTTGTCGGCACTTTCACTTGCGAGCAAGCTCACCTGTCTGTGCCAGTTTCCAGCATGGGCATCCCCCTCAAGACCGTGGTCTATTCTAAAATAACCCTCTTTCACTGGATTTTTAACAACACCCTTTGTACTGCTTATATTGATAGCCTTTACTCTTCCTATTATTTTATCTTTTCTCATATTATTCTCCTCCCAATGCAAAGTCTGATTTTCCACCTGTCTTCCTAATTAATTTAATATCCCCTATTATCATTTTTTTATCTATCGCCTTGCACATATCATATATAGTCAAACAGGCCACAGAAACTGCCGTGAGAGCCTCCATCTCTATGCCAGTCTTACCAGTTGTTCTAACTTTTGCCTCTACCCATATTCTGTCTGTATCAACTGTAAAATTTATATCTGCACCGTCTATCAAAATATTATGGCACATAGGTATAAGGTCCCAGGTTTTTTTTGCTCCCATTATTCCCCCTACCTGTGCCACTGAGAGTACATCTCCCTTTTTAATTCCGCCATTTTTTACAGTTTCTATAGTTTTTTCAGCCATCAGGATATATCCCCTAGCTACTGCGACTCTATCGGTCTGAGATTTATCCCCAACATCCACCATACGAGCTCTGCCTTTGTCATTAAAGTGTGTTAAGTCCATTCATCCTCCAATTTTATACATATCTTTATCAATATATTGTTTTTCGTCCAAATGATGTTTCTCAGGTTTATCTAGTATATTTTTTTTTAGCAGCTCCTGTAAATTCTCACCTTTTCTAAGAGCACCCAATAGATCTATCTCTTTATTTGAATGAAGACACAATTTCAATTTTCCAGAGGAGGTTATTCTGACTCTGTTGCATGAGTCACAGAATTTATTAGAAATAGTATTTATAATTCCGACTCTCCCTTTTCCTTCAGGTAGTTTGTATAATATTGAAGGGGATGATGCATAATCCTTTTCCACCATTTGAAGTCTAGGACATCTCTTTAGTACCTCTTGTGAAGAAAGATACTCTTTTTCAATCCAACTAACGGAACTTCCCATGGGCATGAGTTCTATGAACCTCACATCTATCTTTTTTTCCACTGTTATCTTTACAAAATTTGCTATCTCTTCCTTATTATAATTTTTCATAAGAACTACATTCAATTTTATGGGATAAAGTCCCTCATCTTTAGCCTTATCTATCCCTTGCAAAACCCTTTTTAGATCCCCGCCAGTAAGTTTACTATACTTATCTTCCTCCAGGGTATCTAGGCTTACATTAACCCTCATAAGTCCAGCTTTTTTTAGTTCCTTAGCCTTTTCAGCGAGAAAAATTCCATTTGTAGTCAGGGCAATATCATCAATTCCTCCTATTTTTGAAACTTCAAAAATAATTTCGGTTATATCCTTCCTTAAAAGGGGCTCCCCCCCTGTGAAACGGACCTTTTTCACTCCAAGTTCTGCCAGCGCCTTCACCATAGATACAACTTCTCTTTTGGTCATAGGGTCTCTTCTAGCCTCTATACACTCGTCAGGTTTACAGTAAATGCATCTCAGATTACAGTTTTCAGTGAGAGAAATTCTTAAATAATCTATAACCCTTCCATGTAAATCCCTCATGAAATCTCTCCTTTAAAAATCAGTTTTCCAGTTTCTCCTGCATTATACCCACCTAAATCTCTTATTTTTTCTTTAAACCTTTGAGATCTTATAAAATTTAAAAAACTTTTCATTCTCTCATCTGAAAGAGTTTCTTTTTTTACTAAAAAATCATAATTCTCAAAGGTTATTGGAAGAAAATCCAAATCCATTACCTGGGCGGCAGCCTTTATGCCAAGTGCCACATCAGCCGAACCACTTTTAACCGCAGTAGCACAGGCCATATGAGTAGTAGCTTCTCTCTCATAACCAGTTATTTCACTGCTGCTTATCCCACTTTTTTTCAACAAATAGTCCAAAAGTATTCGTGTCCCCGCTCCCCGCTGCCTATTAATAAAGGTTATATTTTCTTTTAACAAATCTGATATTCCAAATATATTTTTAGGGTTATCCTTAGGAACAATGAGCCCCTGCTCCCTCTCTACTCCCCTTATCAGGACTGTCTCATCGTCAAAATATTTATCTAACAGAAATTCATTATAAACACCGTTTTGTTCATTTAATATATGGACCGGTGCAATGTGGGTCTGACCTCTTTTCAAGGCGGTTACTCCACCCATACTCCCTGTGTGTGTAGAGGATAGATTGACTTCGTCAGCGATAAGATCCATTACAATGTCATGACTTCCTATGGAAATCAAGTACTCTCCTATTTCCTCAAGTGGTCTCAAAAGACTTACTTCCACCTCCTCACTTTTTTGATACCCCTCATAATTTCTAGGTATTTCAAGTAATGCATCGGCTTTTACAAGACTCATGCTGACACCGGCTCCTCGAGAAAGAGGTGTTGCTATCAGCTTGTCATCTATAAACCCTAGAGTGACTCTTACAATCTCCCTATGCTTTAAAGATGACGGAATGGCCCTTGATAAAACAGCCTTTATTTTAGATCTATTTTGCTTTTTCTGTAGAAGATAATTTTCAATCAGTGGTTTTAAAAAAGTTTCTGCAGATATAAAGGCAGATACTGGATATCCTGGAATTCCCAATACTGGTTTCCCTTGAACAACAGCTAGAATAGTTGGTTTACCAGGCTTTAAAGCTACTCCGTGACAGGATCGAATGGTAATGCGAGCCTGGCACCCCCATCATGGAGACCCCAATCATGCCGTGTCCATGCACGCCACCTGTTCGCCTGCTCGTCATCGCCCTACTCCTCATGTGCACAAGCGCAACATCCGTTGCAGGCGAGGGCGATGAGCAGGTATCGAAGATCGCAGATTACCTCGACGCCTGGCATGCGGCGGGACGGTTCTCGGGTGCCGCTTTGGTCGCCCATCACGGCAAGGTCATCCTCAAACGTGGCTACGGTCCCGCCAATCGCGAGTGGGACATCCCCAATGCGACGAACACCCGCTTCCACATCGGTTCGATTGCCAAGCAGTTCACGACGGTCATGATCTTCCAGCTCGCGGCCGATGGCCGGTTGAAGCTCGAGGACAAACTCAGCATGCACCTGCCGGAGTACCGACCGAGTATTGGCGAACGGGTCACAATCGACCACTTGCTCCGCCACACCTCTGGCATTCCGTGCTACGTGCGCGACTCGCAGCCTGGCCCGGATGGCAAGGGTGCCTTCGAGTTCCATGGCCGCTACACGCGTGAGGAGTTGATCCGTCGTTTCATGAGCGCCGATCTCCTCTTCGAACCTGGCAGTCAATACCACTACAGCAGCTCGGGCCACTTCCTGCTCGCATGCATCATCGAGCGTGTGACCGGCCAGTCCTTTGAAGAGAACCTGCGACAGCGAATCCTCGAACCGCTCGGAATGAACGACACGACGGTCGACACGCCCGGGGAGATTCTGCCACGCCGCGCTGGCGGCTACGTCAGAATCCCCGGCGGCTTCGCCACTCCGCCGCCCGCGTACGGCCCGAATCTCCTTGGCGTCGGCAACCTGTATTCGACCGTCGAAGACCTCTACGTATGGAACTGCGCCATGCGTACCGGCAACCTGCTGCCCAAACCGTGGCGTGAGAAACTCCTGACCGTCTACTGGCCTGACGACTTCGAGAGCCATGCCTACGCCGTCAACCACTACTCGCGCCGCATGTCCTCGGGACAGATCCTGCATTACACCGGTTTCAGCGGCAGCCTGCCGGGCTTCATGAGCGACGTGCTCCATTTTCCGCACGAAGACCTTACCGTTGTGCTCCTCGACAACACCTCCCAGTACAACCATTGGGTCATTGCGCCCGGCATCTATGCGATCCTAACCGGCAGGACGGTCAGGATGCCGCACCCGCTGCTCTCCGATCGCCTTGCCGATGAGGCGCTCGCCCGCGGCGTGCCGGCCGCCGTGGCGCTGCGTGAGAGGATCCAGGCCGAGTCGCCCGACGCCTATGACCAAGGTAGCCTGGAGAACGAGCTCAACTCGCTCGGGTATGGGGCCCTGACCGCGGGCCGGCTGGACGCCGCACTCGCCGTGTTCCAGCTCAACGTGGCCCTCTTCCCCGGTTCGTGGAACGTCCACGACAGCCTCGGTGAAGCGTACCGCGAAGCGGGCGATGCCAAGCGCAGCGAGGCGTGCTGCGCGAGGGCGGAGCGCGTGAAGCACCGCGAGTCATATTTGATCGAGCGAATCCGAAAACAGGAATTCGCCGAGGCCACCGAGGAGATTGAAACACTCCGGCGACAGGAGCCGGACGTGCAAGTCTTCACGCCAGCGCAGATCGGCCCGTTGTTCGCCCGTGCGTTCGCTGCCGGCGAAGACGATCAGGCCCTGGCCATCGCGCGCATCTGGGCCCTCGGCAACCCCACCACGCCGGGCCCCTTTTTCTCTGAGGCCCGCGTGCACGAACGCGCCTCGCGGCGCGACGAAGCAATCGCGTGCTACCGCCGCATCCTGCAACTTGTCCCCGAAGGCCCACACACCGCCCGCGCCCGCGAGGCTCTGGCACGTATCGAGGAATCGACCAAGGAGTAGCTGCACGTTCTGACGACTGGGCTCACGACGATAGCGTTTCTTGATGCCGGAGGGGCGCGGCCCCGTGCATGAGTGCTCCGCGCGGGATGAACTCGGCGCGATCATCCCCCCCCCGGCGCCAACACATACCGAGCATAATAGGTAATCGGCATGCGCACTGCCGGCGGATTGGGCGTGACTCTGGTGGCCCATCTTCTGCTGAGCAACTCCCCCGCACCCAACTGAAATCACGCTCGGCCTTCTGCCGCTATGTGAGAGGTTTCATCGAATCGAAGTGACTGGACACGGTTAGAACTTTTTGCGGAGTCCGCCAGGAGACTGTCCAAGCGTGTGACCGATGCGTTACATGATTCGTGACAGACGTTTACGTAGACATTGATGCTGGGGTGTCAGGGACGCGAAGGTGAATTCGCCTTGATTCTGAACGTCAAGTATGGCGTCGTCGGTAGGACCAGCAATCGCGCAAGGTTCATCGGTTAGCTCGGGATTCTTGCAGCGACACGGCCGAACGCTAACGCCATGGCTGTTTCCCAGGGTCTGCAAACGAGCGAATCTGCGGCTTCGCTCATCAAGGCCAATCATCCGGCCGTCGTCGGGATCCGCTACCAAAATCCAGGCAGATGCAGCGTGAACATTAACAATGGATACCCCCCCCCAAGCAATTTACACAAGACTTGACACTACCTCCCTTGATCTCACGTATCTGTGACTTGTGCGTCTCATCTGACAGAACATGCTTCAGTCGATTATCATCAGCATTGAACTGCTTGATCGCACCAAGGTACTTCTGCGCAAACGCCTGCACATCCACTGAGATATTCACTTTCTCAGTCTTGCATAGGATGGAGCTCCGGGGGTCATCGGGTTGTACCTCCAGATGTTTCTGAATCGGTCAGGGGCGTGTCTTTCCGCATTGCAAGCATGTGTGTACGAACTCGGCCAAGGTCTGACTTCCTGCTCCAATCTGCCCGCCGCGGTGAAGCCGCAGATGAGCGGCATTCTGTTGGGCTTTTTCCCCCTACGTCATTGAATCCAGAAATGGCGAAAGACCGAGAGGAGATAGAGCAACTTTGCCTGGTGATCATCATCGAGTGTATACATCGTGATGGGTTTCAGGTCAGGGGCATATCCACTGAAGTGTGCGCGCCAGACACTAAGGAAGATCGTCTCTGAACTCGAAAGGCCGTCCTCGTATTTCCCCTTCTTGCGACTGCTGATATTGTCCGCCTTCTCATCAACACACCAGAAATCATCGAAAGGCATGACCTGGCTCTTAAAGGTGAAGTCCCACAGTCGTCTGATCGCGGCCAGTTTCGTGTAGTCCATGTACTTGGAACTGATCAAGCGGTCCACTTCGGCCACGAATGATAAAAGCGTGTCGAGGGAATCCTTGAGGTATGACTGGGTGATTTCGAGTTTCTCACCCTGCTTATTGGCCCGTCGGCTCTCGCCGGCTGCTTCGAGATAAGCACTATTGGATACAAGATTGTTGTGTAGTAGGACGTTGCGAGTTGCCTTGATCTCGTGCAGAGGCGCAGACAAGGCGCTGGGATCGGCCTCCAGCGAGAGGGTAGAGCAGAAATAGCCCAGTACGTCGTCGATTGGCTTGTAGAAAAGACTATGCAGGAATTTCTCGATCTGGAAGTCGATCAGATCGAACCGGTGGGCAAGGAATTCGTCTTTTGTCACACTCAAGCTCTCCTTGCTGATCTTCTGTGGGATGACCGAGAGGTAATACTTCAGCGTGTCGGAGAGCACGGTCTCGACCCGAGCGACAGCCAAGATGAAGAGTCCCTGGCGAACAACGTCTACAACATTGGGGTCCTCCGCCGCGGATGCAATCTCGGAAAGTGCCGTAGCGACGGTATCCACGGGGCCCAACAAGTTCTTGAGGATCAGGAGGTTTGGCGTTTCACGCAGTCGCATAAGGCGTCTCGGCAAGGGGCGATAACAGCCCGATAGTTGATTGAACAGCACTCCTGTGGGCTGGGGGCCTGGGTCCTACTATTCGCGATCCTGCACGTCAGGTCTGTTGTTATGTTGAACGGCAAACGCAGCCGTCGTACCAACTCAATAGCGGGGCGACCGTCCTGGGCCAAGGCGATTGTCGGGCGGAAGCATCGTGAGTTCAAGGGTTCCTTACTTGGGTGGCTGCGTTTGCTGGCACGCTGCAGGTGGGTCACGTCTCACGCTTATCCAGCCCGTTGATGAGCCCGCTGATCATCTTGCCCAGTTCGTCCAGACGATCACGGAGTTCTTGGTGTGAGTCGCTCTTCATAAGCCGGCGCCGAACGGACAGATCGAGCAGCGGCACGCACTCCTGGATCGAGCCGCGTGCAATCATGAAGAAGTGTCTGCGATCTGCCTTCGTGAACCGACCGTTGCCTTCGGCGAGATTGGCGGCGATCGAAACCGATGCACGGTTCAACTGGTCGGCAAGGAATCCGTAGCCGCGCGGGAAGCCCTCAGTGACGGATAGAACACGGTCAGCGAAGTCCACGGCCTTCTGATAGACGATGAGTTTCTCGAAAGCGAACGGCACGGCGTGCTCCGCTCCGAGTCAGAGAGTAGAAAGTAGAGAGGAGACCGCAGGAGAGCTTTGCTCGCGGCAAGCAGCGTCGCGGTGACCGATTGGCCTCCGCCGCGACTCTACTCACTACTTGCACCTCTCTCCTGCTCTATTTTTCGCCCGAAGGGCGAGAAAATCGGGGCGACTAGATTTGAACTAGCGACCTCTGCGTCCCGAACGCAGCGCTCTGGCCAGGCTGAGCTACGCCCCGAAAACTCTGGTTTTCGTCCCGCCGGTTGACCGCCGGGTCGATACAGAAGCATCGACCAGCAACCGCGGCGAGTTCTTTAGCATACCAGATTTGCCGCCCCAGGCAACCCCACTCGGACCTTGGCTTTTCTCCCGCCCGCCGCGGCCCGCAACCGCAATCCTTACGGGACCAAGTTCCCTGGTCCATCGGCTATCCCGGCGCGATCAGCTACGGCCGAGCAGAGCTCGGCTCGCTACAACACAGGCCGGCCCCTACACCGGTCGGAGGCGGGTGCCGCACTTGGCCCCTTGAACCCTCTCTTCTGCTCGGCCCCTTGGCCCCTGCTTCTTCTCCCGCCTCCTCTCCACGCACCACTTCCGCTATCATCTCGTCCATGCCGAAGGAGCGGCCTGTCATTTCGTCTGCGAAGTCTGTCGCCATCTGTACGTTTGTCTCACGCATTACCGGCATGCTGCGGGACATGCTCATCGTGCAGGCTTTCGGCGCCGGCCTCGTGCTCGACTCCTTCTTCTACGCCTTCCAGATTCCGCACCTGTTCCGCCGGCTGTTTGGCGAGGGGGCCCTGGCGGCGGCGTTCGTCCCCACGTTCACCGGTGCCCTCGAAACCGAAGGCCGCCCCGCCGCGGAAAAACTGCTCGCCCGCACGCTGGCCCTGCTCACAGTCACGCTCGCCGTGATTGTGGTTCTGCTCGAAGCAATACTGGTTACATTCTGGGCGTTCAGTTCAGACAATCCCGATCGACAGCTCATGCTCGCCCTGACGGCGTTGATGCTGCCCTTCATGCTGACAATCTGCATCGTCGCCCTGTTCTCGAGCATTCTGAATTGCTTGCACAGCTTCGTCCCCGCCGCCCTCATCCCAACCGTTCTCAACGTGGTCATGATCATCGGCGTGGTTCGCGTCGGCCCGCTCATGAGTAGCCAGCCCGAAGTGCAGGTCTTCGGCCTCGCGATCAGCGTCCTCGTCGCCGGCGTCATCCAGTTGCTCATGCTGCTGTATGTCCTCCGGCGGATGGGCATATCTCTGGGCTGGTCGTTTCAGCCGCGCGACGAGAAAGTCCGCCGCATGATTCAACTCATGCTGCCGGTGATGCTCGGCCAGGGCGTGCTGTTGCTCAGCGTGTTCCTGGATACGCAGATCTGTGCGTTTCTGGCGCCGGGCGTAAACGCCTTCGGGGCCGACTTCCCCTACCCGCTCGACGTCGGAGCCCTCTCAACACTCACCGTCGCCCAGCGGCTCTACCAGTTTCCGCTCGGCGTGCTGGGCGTGTCGCTGGCCATCGCGGCGTTTCCGACATTCAGCCGCCTCGCCGCACGCGAGGATTGGCAGCAATGGTCGCACGAAGTCGCCGGCTCGCTCCGGCTGGCGGTTTTTGCCGGCTTTCTCACCGGCGGCGTAATGATCGTCCTCGCCGAGCCGATCGTGCAGCTTCTCTTCGAGTATCGCAACTTCAGCGCGACGGATACGGCCCGGTCGGCACGCGTACTGATGTTCTACGGCTTCGGCATGTGGGCGTTTTGTGCGTGGCACATTGTGCTGCGCGGCTTCTACAGCCTCGGCGATGTAAGAACGCCGGTGAAGATCAGTTGCACGATGGTGCCGATCAATCTGGCGCTGAGCTTGGTCCTGATCTGGTTCGAAGGGATTCGCGAGGCGGCGTTTGCTATCAGCACGGTGACGACCTCGACGCTCTCAGTGTTGGTCGGTTTGTTGTGGCTGCGGAAGCGGGCTGAGCATGCGATCGTAACCTCGCGAACCATTCGCGCCGGTATCGTAATGCTCGGTATCACCTTGGTGACGGCCGCCGCGACGTACTGGGCGCACGCGAGTTGGTACGCGCCATTGGCGAGCATTGTGCCGAATCAGGTGCTGCTGCGCGGCATTGACACGTTTGGTGCGTTGGCGCTCGGCTGCGTGCACTCTTCCTCGGCCTTGCCGCCGCATTCAAACTGCCCGAAGCCCGCATGCTATTGAGAATCCGAAACCGGAAGTGAATCCCCGAAGCTACAGACGGCCTGGAACCGATTCGAACCCTGCTTTCGATACTTGATCCTGTGCCACCGCTTCATGACTTTCACATCGCACTACCCGCCCAGGCTGCGAATCCGTGCTGCGCGATCGGCAATCTGGTCGATGCGCAATCCGAAATGCTCGCCAACTTTCACCGTCTCGCCCCACCCAACGAGTTGGTTATTGATCAGCAACTCCAGCGGCTTGTCGGCTTCCTTGTCGAACTCAATGATCATGCCCATCGACAGCTTGCGCGCCATCGACACGCTCACCCGCCGGCGTGCGAGTTGCACGATCACCGGGACTTTGAGACGCAGGATGCGCTCCAGTTCCGGCGAGCGGGCTGCTTGTGGCGGCAACGTGGACGTCGGCTCCGGAGGCGGTGCCTCGGTGGCAACCGCCGATTCCGAATCCGCCGCCTCGGCCGGCTGATCCGCTTCGTTCTTCATTGAGTCCAGTTCGTTTTCGTCAACAATCATGGCGCAATACCCGCGCGACGACACAACGGCCGTCGGTCCAGCACACACTCGTTTAATCGGAACAATGACAGCGGAGGCTGAATCGCAGGACGGTTTCAAACGCACTATCGCAGCCAGCGAGCGGCCCATAACTCGAGCATGAGCAGTGCCCACAAACGATGCTCGTGGTTGCTACGTCCGGAAATGTGCGCCTCGACCAACTGCTGCAACCACGTCGGCTCGAAAACGCGCGCGCAGATGCCGTCGGTTGCCAATACACGTTCACGCAGCAGGTCGCGCAGTTCTGCGCGGAACCACTGCCCGACCGGCACGCCGAAGCCCATCTTCGGCCGTGTCAGTACCTCAGGCGGCAAGAAGCCCTCCGCCCAGCGGCGCAGCAGATGCTTGCCCTGCCCATTCGGACCAAGGCGCAACGCCGGCGGCAGTGACAACGAGAATTCGACCAGCTTGTGATCGAGAAACGGGCTGCGACATTCGAGGCTGCACGCCATCGAGGCAATGTCCACCTTCGTCAGCAGGTCATACGGCAGATAACTAAGCAGGTCGGTGTATGCGGCTCGATTCGCCGGCGGGCCGCTCGCCGCCATGTAGAACGCCTCCATCCAGCGCAACGGTTCGTCCGCATCGAGTTGGGTGGCGAAGTCCCGCTGGTAGCCCTGCGCGAGCACTCCGGGCTCAAATACGCCAATCCACGACAGATAACGCCGAGCCGGCGATTGGCCCAGGCACGACAGGAATCGATACGCCCGGTTGCTGAGCGATTTTGGTTGCGAGTGTGGCAGGATGCCGGCGGTGCTGCCGATGATTCGCCGAAGCGGCTGCGGGAGCCAGTCGAGCCCGCCGGCGAGTTGGGCGGCCCGATAACGATCGTAGCCGGTGAATGCTTCATCGCCGCCGTCGCCGGTGAGCGCGACAGTTACGCTCTGCCGCGTGTAGCGCGAGACGTAGTACGTCGGGATGGCGGACGAATCGGCGAACGGTTCGTCGTAATGGTGGGCGAGTGTGTCGAGAATCTCGGTCGCTTGCGGCGTGACCTGGTACTCGTGGTGCTCCGTCTCGAACCGTTCGGCGATCAGCCGGGCGTAACGCGTCTCGTCATAGCGCGCGTCGCCGAAGCCGATCGAAAAAGTTCGTAGCGGCGATACGCCGAGTTTGCGCATTATGCCGACGACAATCGAGGAATCGATTCCGCCGGAGAGGAACGCGCCAAGCGGAACGTCGGAGACGAGGCGTTTCTTGACGGCGCGTGTCAGCGTTTCGTCGAGTTGCTCGATTGCTTCGCGTTCGTCGCGCGGTGCGTCGTTGCCGGTCACGGCGGCCGGATGCGGCACTTGCCAATAGCGTTTGGCGGCGTGTTCATAGCCGGCCGCGTCGGGTTTCAGGTCGAATGTCTCATACGTTCCTGGCAGGAGCTTGCGGAAGCCGCGGTAGATGCTGTGCGGTGCGGGGACGTACTGGAATAGCAGGTAGCGATGCAGCGATTGTGCGTCGAGCTCACGTGGCACGCCGGGAAGGGCGAGGATGGCCTTGACTTCGCTCGCGAAAAACAGGCGGTTTTCGACGATGGCGTAGTTGAGCGGTTTCTTGCCGAAGCGGTCGCGGGCGAGAAGCAGCCGGCGGCGCGGTGCGTCCCAAATTGCGATTGCGAACATGCCGTCGAGGTGCTCGAAGCAGTGTTCGCCCCACTCGGCGTAGGCATGCACGATCGACTCGGCGTCGCCTTGCGTGCGGAAGCGATGGCCGCGTTGCTGGAGTTCCTGCCGCAGCTCGCGGAAGTTGTAGATCTCGCCGTTGAACGCGACGTGGATTGTCTCGTCGGCGTTGCTGATCGGTTGCTGGCCGGTCTGGAGGTCGATAATCGACAGCCGCCGAAAGCCGAAGCCACAACGCCCGGTGGAATCGACAAAGACACCCTCATCATCCGGCCCGCGATGCTGCAACTCCGCCGCCATCGCGTGCAGCAAATCCGGCGCGACGCGATCGTCAGGCGAGAGAGTCAGGATTCCAGCGATTCCACACATGGAAAGGGGTTCAGGGTTCAGGGTTCAGCGAAAGACGAAAGCCAAGGCAAGGAGCCGAGGCGCCGAGCCGAGCCAGTGCTTCTGGCCTCTGGGGCCAAGAGTTCCAGAGGTCGAGGGCTCCAGAGGCCAAGGGGCTGAGGGCTCCAGGGGCTAAAAGGCGTCGAGTGTGGCACCGGTCTCCGATCGGTGTGCCGGCGGCGGTTCTCTTGTAGCGGCCGGGCTCCGTACCGGCCGTTGATCCGCGGGTGCCATGCCCACGCGGCCGTTTGCGTGGGCATGCTACCAAACAGGCCAAACACCTCCACATACGCATTCCGACACAAACCGGTTCACGCCCTCCCTCGTAACGGCTGGCACGCCGGACAGATGTGCGTTCCGCGCTGCCCGACGCGCAATGCCTCGATCGGCGTTTTGCACACGCGGCACGGCTCGCCCGTACGCCCGTAAACGTTCAGGTGTTGCTGCATGTTGCCGCCGAGATAAATCCAATCGATCGTCGTCCCGTTCTTCCGAATCGCTTTTCGCAGAACCGCGCGAATCGACCGCCACAGTCGGCGGATCTGCTCGTCACGCAGGTCGTCGCTACGCGTCAACGGATGCAACCCGGCCTCAAACAACGACTCGTCGGCATAGATGTTGCCGATCCCAGCGACGACCGACTGATCCAAGAGTAACGGCTTGAGCAACCGCCGGCGAGCACGCAGCATCTTCGCGAATCGCTGCGCGGAGAACTCAGGGCCGAGCGGCTCGATACCCAACTCGCCGACCGCACTCGCAAGATCGTCCGTGTAGACAATGCGCCCGAACTTCCGCGAATCGCAGAAGAGCAATCGCCGACCGTCGTCGAGCTCGAAATATGCCCGCACATGCCGCGGCGGCCGCTCGGGCGAGTCCGCCCATTCGAATCGTCCGCTCATGCGGAGGTGAATCAACATGTGCCCGACCGTCCCGCGGATTTCTTCGCGCGATCGCGGCTGGTTCGGCACATCGCACTGCTCAAGAGCAGTGGCACACGGCGACGTGGTCGATCGATTGGGCTTTTCGGGGCCGGCCGTGCGCGGCGAGATGACGGATCGGTTCTCGCCTTCCGTTTCCGCTAGATCAAAAACAATGAACTTCCCCCTTCGCCAGACGCGTGCAATCCGCCGATCTTCCACGCCGCGACGGACCGCAGCGGTACTCGGCGACGCCTGCTTCGCCCAGCGAGAGACGTAGCGCACGATGGTCCGTCCCACCAACGGCGGGCCAAACGCGCGGACAACAGTCTCAACCTCAGGCAATTCCGGCATGCTGGAGATGATATGCCCCGCCTGCCCGGTCTGCACGGCGTCCCTGCCAGGTGGCGGCACGCACGTTTGGAGCGTTGCGGCGGTCGCGCCGTAGTCCCGCCTGCTTACGTGGGCGGAATACGTGGTGGTCGCAATCTTCACCGCCGAGTATGCCATCCGCACCATCGCCCGGGGCTGGCAATACGTTCTCCGGGTTGCTCGCCTCCGCCCTGATGAAACAGCCGCCTTCCAGCTCAAACGACAATCCGTAAGCAAGCGGTTAGTCCGTCAGGCGGCGGTGCGAGAGTCCCTTCTCGCACCTTCTCTTGCAGGAATCCTTTCCTGTGCTGAGGGTTTGCGAATTGACACGGCGATCGCCAAGGCGTACGTGCCCTGTGAACGATGGCGGGTGTGGCTGCTCCCTTACGGTCGCGGTTCTGAATTGGCGAGCGTACACACTCCGCCATCTACGGCCGAGCAGAGCTCGGCCGCTACAAGAAGAGGGGCCGCTACAAGAAGAGGGGCCGCTACAAGAAGAGGGGCCGCTACAAGAAGAGGGCCGGTACGAGAAGACGGCCGGTGCGGAGCCCGGCCGCTGCTTCGTTCGGCACCGGCTATTGGCCGGTGCCACACTGCACGGTCGAGGCCATTAGCTCGATGTGCTTGCACATTTGCGTTGCTTGCGCATCACTCAGCGGTCAGGTTGCGGGCCTTTTCCACCAGGCTGAGGAACTCGGCGCGGTAGCCATGCACGTCTTCTCCGATCGTTGGCTCGGCGAGTTCGAGGACTGCGTCGTAGGTCCAGTTGCCGGCGTGCGGCGAGTGCCGCAGCAGCATCCCGAACGATGCGACCGAGGCGGCGAAACGGAAGTCCTCGGACGTGTCCGCCAGGGCGCGGTCCGTATCAACGACCGGCACCTCAAACAACTCGCTCGTGTCGGCGTCGGGCTGCTTGTAGCGCAGCTTGATCGTCGCCATCTCGCCGCTGTCCGCCGCGGCGGAGGGGGTTGCCGCAGTCTGGTACTTCAGCGGATCGATCGCGGGCAGAGGTGACTCGCCGTCGGATGCGGGGATTTCCTCGTCCGCGCCGGCGGGCACCAGTTCATACAGCGCGGTCACCGTGTGGCCGGCGCCGATTTCACCGGCGTCCTTCGTGTCGTCGTTGAAATCCTCCGCCGCGAGGATGCGATTCTCGTAGCCGATCAGTCGATACGCCCCGACCGCCAGCGGGTTGAATTCAATCTGGATCTTCACGTCTTTGGCTATCGTCACGAGCGTGCCGGCAAGCTGCTCGCCGAAGACTTTCTCGGCCTCCGCAGTGGTGTCGATATAGGCGTAGTTGCCGTTGCCCTGGTCGGCCAGCTTCTCCAGCGTCGAGTCCTTGTAGTTGCCCATGCCGAAGCCGAGCACGCTGAGGAACACGCCGCCGGCAGCCTTCTGCTCGATCAGCTTGACCAAGTCGCCCTGATTCGTGACGCCGACGTTAAAGTCGCCGTCGGTCGCGAGGATGACGCGGTTCACGCCGCCTTCGATGAAGTTCTCTTCGGCGATCGCGTACGCCAGTTCGATGCCTTCGCCGCCGTTGGTCGAACCGCCGGCACGGAGCGACGCCAGCGCGTGGCGAATTGTCTCGGCGTTGTTGCCGGTCGTGGATGGCAACACGAGGCCGGACGCGCCGGCATAGACCGCAATCGCGACGCGATCGTTCTCGCCAAGCTGATCGATCAGCACGTTCATCGCATGCTTGACCAGCGGCAGCTTCTTATCGTCCTGCATCGAGCCGGACACGTCGAGCAGGAAAACGAGATTGCACGCGGGCCGCTCTTCCGGTTCGATTTCGAGGCCTTTGAGGCCGACGCGCATCAGCCGATGCGCCGGCGTCCACGGGCAATCGGCCACATCGACCGTGACGGAGAACGTCTCATCGTCGGGCGCGACCGCGTCCGCCGTGTCCGGCTCGGCGTAGTCGTACGTGAAGTAGTTGATGAACTCCTCAACCCGCACCGCCCCCGGCGGCGGCAAGTGGTTCGAGTTGAGATACCGCCGAACGTTTGCGTACGACGCGGTATCGACATCGATCGAAAACGTGGACAGCGGCTGGTCGGTGACGCGGAGGAACGCGTTGTGGATGACCTGGTCGTAGGCTTCGGTGTTCATGCGACCGGAAAGCGTTTCGCATTCGCCCCCCCCTCCATAGAACATGTCCTGCAATCCATCGCCGTCCGCTTCTGAGAAGTAGTTCGCATTGAGGCCGCTGGCGCTACCGGCCGGCTGCACGCAGTACAAAACCCCACCGGCGTGACGCGAATCGAACACGGTTTCTTCCAGCGGATAATCTGCACCACCGACGTACCCGAGTGCCGCCAGTTGGTTCAGGCCTTCCTCATCCACCGCCTTGGTCTCACCCTTCGCCTTGCCGTATGCATCCAGGTCGGCTATACCAGCGCCAGGTCCGATGTGTGGAGCAGATGGTTCCGCGAGCTCCCTCGCCCGACTGAGTCTCGGCGTCATCACGTTCACGGCGATGATCAGAAGCGATGCCGCAACGGCCGATGCCACCAGCCATGTGCGCAATCTCAGCCCGCCGCGTGACTTTGCCGACGTAATCGTCTCACGCTGTGAATCGCTCAACGTCCCTACCGGCTCTGCGCCGAGTTCCTTACTCAGCACATCCACCGTCGCGCGGATCTCTTCGACCGCTGCTCGGGCTTCGGGCGAGTCAGCCAGCAGTTTTTCGACGGCCGCTTTTTCGTCGGCGTCGAGTTCGTTCAATACATACGCCGTGAGTCTTGCATCATTGGGGTCGAATTTCATTGTTCGATCCTCCCGGAAGCGGGGCTGCTCTCCCCGTCGGCGGATGGCCGCAGCCCCATTTGCTCGCGAATCGTTTTGATCGCCGTGTGCAGCGTGACGCCAACGTTGGTGACGCTGATGCCGAGCACTTCGGCGATTTCCTTGTAGCTGAGTCCCCCTTGGAACCGCAGCCGCACCGCTTCCTGTTGTCGTTCCGGTAATGCCGCGACGAGTTGCAGGGCCTGCGTCGTGGATTCCCGGCTTTCGAGTGCGACTCCCGGCGGCGGTTGGTAGCCAGCGCCGGCGGCGGTCGCGGGGTCGTTCAGGCGTCTCATGCGCTTCTCCTTTCGGCGAAGGTCCAACGCCCGGTTGCGGCACACGCGAAACAGCCAGGGCCCCAGATGGTCGCCGACCTGTCTGCGGTCGGCGGCACAAAGGCGGATGAAGGTGTCCTGAACCACGTCGCGGGCCAGGTCGGTGCTGTTGACCAGCCGGGCGGCGTAGGCCAGGAGCGGGCGCTCATACTGCTCGAGCGCCGCTCGTAACCAGTGTCCTCGGGCCGATTGTCCGTCGCGTGTCATCGCCACCCCGCGGTAAATGGGCGTCTGTTCATTGGATATGACGCATGGAGGAGAAGTTTCTTAATTCTGCGGCCGGTTTTTCTGCTGTAACGCAGTGGAGACTTATGAGCACCTGGCACAATCCGCAACTCCGGTTTGCGATCGGGGCCGGGCAATCGCAGGCTTCATACCAGCGATAGTGCCTTCGCTCACAACGGCCCCACTCCACGGACACTTGGGAAGTTCTACTATATCCGCAACGGCCAGCTTGCGGCCGCGGCGTAGTGGGGGCGTAGGAGATTCCCGTAACTCAATACTAGGGAGAAGCTTATGGGTGGAATGACCGCTCGGGCCCTTGGTGCAGGGACGCGTGTAAAAGTGCAAGAAGCCGGCCCGGTTCCGGAATGGTCCTCGTGGGACGACGATGGACACCGGGTGTCAAATTCTGTCAAGAAACGCCTTCAGCAGCTATTTTTCAGTGGCGATCGTCGCGTCAGCGGCCAGGTCGTCTACATCACCCGCGAGTCCGAGCGCGAAAAACTTCGCCGCCACGGACGCGTGAAAGTCGAGATTCGCGATTCGGCCGGTAGCAGCGTCATTATCACCGCCGATACGACGAACCTGCGGGCCGCCTAGGCTCGTGCGGCGGGTCTCCTGACCTGCCAGACCGGTGAAAGACCGGTCCTTCACATCTTCTTTTTGAGACAATCTGGTGTCGTACGGCGAGTCGAGCGGATTTCCGTCGTCGACGAGCAACCGCCGCGGTTTGTGTTCATTGAACCGATTGGCCTGGGGGCCTTTCTGCGCGCATCCACGTACCGCCCTTTTTGCCCCTCATCACGCATTTTTGCTCCTGGGACATGCAGTTGTCATGACCATCGCAGTGATGTTGTCGTTGTAACGGCCGGGCCCGGCCCGGCCGTAGATGCGCGGCAAGCTTTCCCTGGGCCTGAAGGCGAGGCTCCAGCGGTCATCAACTGGCTTGTTGGCTAAGCAGGCGCTTCGTCAATCTGCGGCCGAGCAGAGCTGGGCCGCTACATTCGCGCGGATACCCCGAATGCAGGCAGAGGATTCGTGTGGCCACTCTCGCCATCGTTTACAGGGCTGGCATATCTTGGCGACAACTGTGCCTATTCGCGGCCCAACGACGCAGGAAGGGATTCCTGCGGACCGAGGCGTGAGAAAGGATTCTCGTACCAGCGAGCTGGGCCGCTACATTCACCGGTCAGAGAGCGGTGCCACATATGGATGCGACAGATGACGCCACTGTGACGGAGGCGGCGGGGCTTTGCTCACGCGGCGCCGAGTTCCTTGCTGACCGCTGCGAGGGCGTCGTCCGCGTCGGCTTCGTTGTCGAAGGCGACTACGACCATCATTCGATCGCCGAGCGCCGTCGCCGTGTAGCCGCGGATGTTGAGATTCGCCTTGCTGATTGCCATCGCAATGCGCGAGCCGATTCCGGGAGCATCCGGGCCGGTCACACGAATCGCGCGGATGTCTTCCTGAATCGCCAGGCCGACGTTCTCGGCGATCTCGAACTCTTCCAGATTGCGGAGCGGTGAGACAAACAGGAGGGCGCGCCCGGGCATCTCCCGGCGGGCAACGATGAGTTCCAGATTCAAACCGGCGTCGCTGAGTGCGTCCAGCTTCTCCGCCAGCTCGTGCGGCCGATCAGGAATGGCCCCCACCCACACGTATTCCTTCGTCACTTCGTAAGACATGACCTGTCTCCCCATGAAACTGGACCAGAAACGAATGCGGCGTCAGACGGCACAAGTGCGGAAATAGAAACGAGCTCCGCCGCGCGGGCGACGGAGCTCGTGAAATCGCGTCGGTTGCGTGCGATCTTACCCGCCGTAACCGTAGTTGCCCAGCAGGAGTTGGAGATCGGCTAGGTCGACCTGATTGTCGCCGTTAAGATCGCCCTGCTGCTCGCTGACGCCGCCGATGGTTCCGTAGTAGCCGAGCAGGATCTGGAGATCGCTCAGATCAACGTCGCCATCGCCGTCGAGATCGCCCAGGACCGGTGCCTCGGTCAGCACGCCCCAGATCTCCACGTCGTCGAGGTTCCAGCCGGGGTAGTTGTTGCTGCTGTCGGTCGGGCCCATGCCCCACCGCACGTAGACGGTGGACTGGCCGTCGGCGACCGCCGAGATGTCGTAAGCAACTTCCGTCCAGGCGTAGTCGGTAATGTTGCCGCCGGTCGGATTGGTCCAGATCGTGGTCCAATCGACGCCGTTGCTTGAGGCCTGGATGCTGGCGGTGTCATAGCGCTCGACGCCGAGCCAACGCTGGAACCGCAACTCGACCAGGCCGAGATTGCTGCAATCGAACGCCGCGGTAGTCAGGTAGACCGGGTCCATATTCGCCGCGTAGTCGCCGGTGAGGTTGTACCCGTAGACCATCGTGCCGCTATACGCTGCGGCCGGATCGCCGTTGCGCGAGCCGCCACCCATCGGCGTTCCAAAGCCCCAATCACCTTCCTTCGTCCAGCCAGGATTGCTGTCCAGCGGGAAGCTGATGCGAACGTCCATGTCATCCACGTCGATCGCGGCGGCGACATCCTCGTCACCATCGTGATCCGTGGCGTTCACGAACGAGATCGCACCTTCATGCACGCCATGCAGCAGCGTGTAGGCATCGTCGTTCAGCGTGACGGTAACCTGGGCGGTGCCCAGCGCCGGCAGCGTGCCGCTCGGCGTGTCGATATCGAGCCAGGCGACGTCCGCCGTGACTTCAAAGTCGATCGGCGTCTCGTTCTTGTTTTCGAGTTCGTAAACGAAGCTCTCGGGCGAGAACGGGCCGCCGCGATCGCCACTGCTGGCGAAGTTGTCGCCGGTGACCTTCATGCCGGTGGGCGGCTCGGCAACGCCGAAGACGCGTACCGACGGGTCGCCGAAGATGTGCCAGGTGTTGAACGTCGCCACGCCGCTGCTGCCGTACTCGTCCATCATCTGGCACGAGCCGGCAAAGCACAGCGCACCGAAGCTGAAGTACGCTTCGTCTACGAGCAGATCGACGGTCTCGTCCTGGGCGGCCATCGGCGGGGCCCAGTCCTGGTTGACCGAGGAAGCATAGATGCCGATGGCGCCGGTCGGCTCGCCGTTGTGCGTGGCTCGCAACCATGCTTCAGCAAAGCAGGTATAACCGGCAAACTGACCGTTCACGCACGCCACGCTGACGATGAACGGTAGCATGTTGTCGTTGGTCAGGGCATTGACGTTGCTCGTCGAGAAACCACTCGTGCTCCAGGAGTATGTGCTGCCGTGGCCGCAGTAGTTGATGATTCCGCGGCCGGCGTTGATCGCCGTCGAGACCTGGCTGGCGCTGACGCTGCCATAAAACCCGTCAACGCTGGTGTAGTCATAGTTGAGCAGGTCGGTGCGGATGTTGCCGATGTGCTGCGTATCGGATTCGCCATCGTCGCCGATGCCCGCGCCTTCGCTCGAACCAATGCCGACGCCCTTCTTGAACCAGGCCTGCTCGGTGGCGGGCATGGTCTCGTATTCAATCGTGCGCTCAACCTGCGTATCGACCTGCGACGAGTTCTCGGCCGAGAAACGACCGACGAAGATGTCCGGATAGCTGTCCGAACCGGCCAGCGTCGAGTACGTCGGGTCCGAAGAGCCGCCGGAAGCATACGGCGTAGCAATCTGCGTGGAATCGCCGACGAGCAGCACAAAGGCCAGATCACTCGTGTTGTACTCGTTTTGGATGTAGCTCTTAATCGCGGTCGAGCTGTTACCGATCGTCGAAACGCCGACCATCGAGCAGGTAATGCCGATGTCGTTCTTGTGCTCGACGAACGGCTGCATATTGCTCATCCACGAGTCATAACAGATGACCAGCATTTCGCCCTGTTCATCCAGCGGCGAGTAACGTTCGGGATCGGAGTAGTTGAGGAACTGGTGCCGATACACCTGGTTAAACGCGAGGCTCAAAGCACGCTCGGCCTGTCGGGGAACCAGCGGATTGACCGGCTCATCTTCGGTGTTGAGGACGCGCACGGTGAGGTCGGTGTAAACACGCAGCGTACGGGTGACCGCGTTGTACTGCACCGGGCGGATATGCACGACCACGCCGCGAACGTCGCGCAGGATGTACGGCTCGCTCAGCTCGGCCAGATCGTTCGGATAGAACGCATCGACGTCGTACGCGGGACCGAACTCATATGGCACGGTCGCCGGATCAATCGTACGCGAGAAGCTGCCGCGCGACGGAGCGATATCCACATCGGGAATGTCGTAGTACTCAGACGCGAGCACTTCGACAGCGACCGCGGCGTCATCACCAATGATGATGCTGCGTGAGACCTGCGGCAGGTCAGGCGCGCCGGCGATCATCAGCGGTGCTTCTTTCTCAATCTGAACAATGTCGTATGCCGCGCCGTCGATGTCGATCGGGGTGAGCTGAACGTCCGAGATTCGGTAGGAGAGCAGCGTGTAGTCCGCCGTGTCCTCTTCAACGTTCACATTGACGGCGGGTTTCGTGTTGCCGGCCAGGGCCGTCGTTGCGAGCAGCGCCGTAAGCGCGAACCCGATCGCCAAGGCCCGGATCGAAGCTGTACGATCCCCACCACAATGAGAATGCTTTCCGAGATCTGCCACAATCGGCCTCCTGAGAGTGCATAGGAACTGTGCGAATTGTCCCTCTGATCTTACCGCCGATGCGCACACCGAATCAAACCCAAATGGGTGCTAAATCCCGGCCGATAACGCACTTCGTTGTGAAATGTAGCGCTTTTTTGCAGTGAGATGATTCACGGCATCGATGCCGCTGTTCGGCATTTGCCGGGTGGGGCCGATTCGGGCTAGTGTTCCACGCTGTCTTTGCGAGCGGCTCCCTCGCGGGGAAGGTTTTCACCGATGCCGGCCGAGCGTTTTTCGCCCATCGCCCCCATCGGGCGACGCACCTCAGATACGCTGACTCCGCGGCGTGCGAGACAATGCGGGATGAGCCGGCCACTCTTGGTCACATCGACCGCGATCCGCTTGTTGAAAGATGTCACGCCATAAGTCGCCCCACCGACGCCGCCCACCCCGTAAATGCTGTAAGTATCCACGGCGACCAAGCCGCGATCGGGATGGGCCGGGGGACGATAAAACAGCAGCACATCGGGCTCGACGGGCTCTTTGAGGCCGAGGGCCTTGCGCTCCTCGGGCGTGAATTCGATCTTCTCGTAGGGGCGTACCAGCGTGACACGCGGCGTATCGCCCTGGCCCTCGACGCCGACGACGATCGGGAGGATCCGCTCGGTGCGCGTCAGATTGGGCATTTCGGCCGGGATTGGCTTCATATCGCCCGCGGAGGCGGACGGCTGCTCATCGACACCGGGACCGGGCTTGCGATCGCGGGCCGCACATCCCCAGAGGGTGGCGCAGAGGCCAATAACCAGTCCCATGCGAACGAGGCGTGTCAGGCTGCTTCTCATGGTCGTTTTCCTATCCGATTGACAGGAAATTCTCAAGCAGTTTCAGGCCATGCTGCGTCAAAAAGCTCTCCGGATGGAACTGTACGCCGAAGATCGGATGCTCGCGATGGCGCAGCCCCATGATCTCCTGGGCGTCGTCGACGGCCGTCGCGGTGACTTCGAGCTCTGCCGGGAGCGTCTCGGCCTCGACGATCAGCGAGTGGTAGCGCGTGGCTTCAAACGGGTTGGGCAACCCGGCGAACAGGTCGCGATCGTTGTGCTGGATCATGCTGGTCTTGCCGTGCAACAACCGTTTGGCACGGATCACGCGGCCGCCAAAGGCCTGGCCGATCGACTGGTGGCCGAGGCACACGCCCAGCAGCGGAATCTGGCTGCCGAACCGCGTGACGGCGGCCACGCTGATGCCGGCTTCGTTCGGCGTACACGGGCCCGGTGAGATAATCAGGCGGCTCGGCTGGAGGGCCGCGATTTCATCAAGCGAGATGCAGTCGTTGCGTTGGACCTCGATCTTCTCGTCCGGTCGCAATTCGCCGAGCGCCTGGACCAGGTTAAACGTAAACGAGTCGTAGTTGTCGATCAGCAAGATCATGTTGTTCTGCCTGAGGCGGTTCTCTCTGGATCGTATTGTCGCGGCGCGGTCTACCAGCCGGGCGCCCACAGATACATGAAACGGGCACCGGGGCCCTCCAGCCACTCCGGCAGGTCAACATTCACTACGTTGACCTGGGCCGGGCCGGCGGGCGTATCCGCGTAGATGTTCGGACGATAATCGTACACCTTGCCATATTGCACCAGCACGATCGGCTTGTCGTCGAGGCCGGCCAGCTGCTTCGCCAACTCGACGCCATCGTGCAGCGTGCCGATTTCATCGACCAAACCGCTGGCAACAGCGTCGGGCGCGAGGTACACGCGGCCGTCGGCGAGTTCGCGCAAACGCGTTTCTTCCATATCCGTGCGGCTGCTCTGCACGACGCTGACGAAGCGAGCGTACATCGCGTCGATCATCTCCTGGAAGATTTCACGCTCGGCCGGCTGGAGTGTGCGGAACGGCGAGCCGGCGTCCTTCATTTCTCCGCTCTTGATCACGTTCGCGCGGATGCCAAGCTTCTGCATCGTGCCGGAGAATTCCGGCAGGATGAGAATCACGCCGATGCTGCCGACCACGCTGGTCGGTGTGACCACGATGCGATCCGCCCCGCAGGCCAGGTAGTACGCCCCGGACGCCATGACATCGAGGCCGACGGCGACGACCGGCTTATCGGTCCGTTCGCGGAACTCTGTCAGCTCCGTATACATCAGATCACTGGCGGTGACGCCGCCGCCGGGCGAATTGATTCGCAGCACGACAGCTTTTACGCGCTTGTCGGCCGCGGCCTTGTCGAGCTTCTCTTTGAAGATCGCGACCGGGTTCTCGCCGGCGGGGCCGAGTAGTGATTGGTCGCGGGCGTTGCGCAGCACGCCGCTGACGTCGATCAGGGCGATTCGATCGCGGGCGAAGATGCCGTCCCGCTCGATAACCTTCTCGACCAGTTTCGGTGAACGCGGTACCGGCGTGACCAGGAACGACATCGGTGCACAGCCAGTGGCCAGCACGCTCGCCAGCAATGCGAGCAGCCCCACGCCGCGAGAGGTGGATACGATTGGCGAGTTCTTGGACACGGTCTATACTCCTCGCGCCGGCTGGGCGGTCCCGGTCGGCGTCTGTGCGATTGCCGAGCAAACAAGCTGGGATGATATCCATCACTGACGCGGATTTCGACCGGGCGGTGCAGGAGGCGCTGGCCGCGATCCCTGACGATCTGGCGGTCTACCTCGACAACGTGCTGGTTGAAGTACGCGGCAAGCCGGATCTGGCGTTGCTCGAAGAGTACGAAGAAACGGACGATTTGCTCGGTTTGTACCTGGGTGTACCGCTCGAAGACAAAGGGCCGGAAAACTGCGCTGCCCCCCTGCCGGACCGTGTGCTGCTGTTTCGCGATAACCTGTGCGAAATGTGCGCGAGCTACGCCGAGCTGGTCGAGGAGATCCGCGTCACCGTGCTGCATGAAATCGGCCATCATTTCGGGCTCGATGACGATCGATTGGCTGACCTGGGATACGAATAACCGGCGTGTTGCCGGACAGTCGCCGGGGCTGAACAGATTCGTCCGTACGTAGAAAAAGAAGACATGTCGACCAAACCACATGCCCTGCCTGCCGCCCGCGTGGAATACCTGCCGGTCATCGTCGCCGTGGGCGTCTACGTGCTGGTGATGTTGCGTACGGCGTGGATTTCCGACGATGCGTATATCACGTTTCGCACCGTGGACAATTTCATCAACGGCTATGGGCTGACGTGGAACGTTGCGGAGCGCGTGCAGGCCTACACGCATCCGCTGTGGATGCTGATCCTCTCGGCTCCGTATGCCCTGACGCACGAGATCAACTTCACGGTGATTCTGCTGAGCGTGGTGCTTTCCTGCGCGACGGTGCTGCTGTTTGTGGGACGCGGTGCGGTGGACGCGAAGACGGCGCTGATCGGCGTCGTGGCGCTGGCCTTCTCGAAGGCGTATACCGACTATTCGACTTCCGGGTTGGAAAACCCGCTGACGCATATTCTGCTGCTGGCGTTTGTGCTGGTTTATCTGGGCGATGTGGAGCGCCCGCGGCGGATGTTGTGGTTGGCGCTGCTGGCGGCGCTGCTGATGCTCTCGCGGCTGGACGCCCTGCTGCTGGTCGCGCCGGCGGTGGCGGTAGAGCTATATCGCCAGCGAAGTTGGAAGGCGGTCGGTTGGCTGGCGGTGGGCCTGATGCCGCTGGTGCTGTGGGAGCTGTTCTCCCTCTTGTACTACGGATCGCCGATTCCGAACGCCGCCGCGGCGAAACTGAACCACGACATCCCGAAGATTGAGCTGGTACTGCGTGGACTGCGCTACGTGCTGGTCACGCTCAAGTACGATCCGCTGACGCTGCTGCTGCTCTTTGCGGGATTGGTGACGCCGTTCTTCTTGCGTGTTCGGCGACATATGCCGCTGGCCATTGGCGGCATCTTGTATGTGCTGTACGTGATCGGGATCGGCGGCGATTTCATGCTCGGCCGATTCCTTTCGGCCCCTTTCCTCCTGGCGGTTATTCTGCTGGCGCGGCAGCAAATGCCGGGGCGGGTCGGGCTGGCGCTCTTGGCCCTGGTCGTGCTCGTCGGTTATGCGCCGAAACATTCGCCCCTGCGAACCGGTGAGGATTACGAGAGCATAACGATGGGGATCGACGAAGACGGCTTTTGCGACGAACGCGGCTTCTTCTTTCATGGCACAGGCTTGCTCATCGTGACGCAGGGCAAGCAGCTTCCCGCGCATCGGTGGGCGCGGTTCGGAAAGGAGGTGCGGGCCGAGGGCGAAGAACTGGTCATCGCGCGATCGATCGGAATGGTGGGCTACTTCGCCGGGCCGGACACGTACGTGATGGACTTGTACGCGCTGGCCGATCCGCTGCTGGCACATCTCAAGCCGCCCGTCGTCGAACACTGGCGCTCCGGGCATCTCGAACGGATCGTCCCCGCGGGGTATTTCGAGACCGTTCGCAGCGGACAGAACCACATCGCCAACGAGCATCTTGCCGCGTATTACGACAAGTTGACGCTCATCACACGCGGTAGGCTGTTCGATCCGCAACGGTTGCTGGCAATCCTGAAGCTGAACCTTGGGGGGTACAACGATCTGCTTGCCGCGGCGGAGACCGAAGGCTGGAGCCCGGACCCGCACACGCAGATCGGCACGAAGGTCTACGCGATTCCGTAATTACGATTGGGAGTGTCAGCCCGCAGGAGCGTAGGTGGTTTGACGATCGCGGCGGAATCGGCGGGCGGAGCTCGCCCTACAAGATTGCGGCACATTTTCGTTGCGGTGCAAATCGGTATGAGTCGTGCCAGTATGAGTTGTTCATCGCCGCGCTAGTCGGCGGGTTGCCATTCGATGACTTTGAGTTCGACGCTGCGTTGATTATTCCAGGTGTTGATGATCGGTTCGAACGCGACGCGGATGGCGCGTTGGTCGCTGAGTTCGGCGAGTTGATCCCCCTGGCGGAAGGCGATCGCTTTGCGGACAGTCGATTCGTCGCGGACGGCGAACTGGAGATGCTGTCCGGTTTGACCGACTGTGCGCGGGCGATCGACAAGCTGCACCGGCCCGCTCGCCAGACGCGGGCGCGCGTTACCGAGACCGAACGGTGCCATGCGTTCAACCTGGTCGACCAGATCGGTCGTGAGATTCGTCAATGACACTTCCCCATCGATCGCCAGCTTCGGTACCAGATCGGTCGGCGTCAGCCGCTGGTTGGCCTGGGCAATAAACGCCTCAGTAAACGGTTCGACCTTGTCCGCGGCGATGCGTACGCCGGCGGCCATCGCGTGTCCGCCGTAGCTGAGCAGATGTTCGCCGCATGCGGTGAGCACTTCGTTGAGTGGGAAATGCCGCACGCTGCGTCCCGAGCCCTGGCCTTCGTCGCCGTTGAGGGAAATCAGAATCGTCGGCCGGCCGAAGCGTTCGACCAACCGCGTGGCGACGATGCCGATCACCCCGGGGTGCCAATTCTGGCTGGCGAGCACGATGCCGTGGCAACTGTCGCGATTGAAGCCACGCTCCACCACCATCGCCGCGGCCTGTTCGAGAATCTTCTGCTCAACTGCTTTGCGATCGCGATTGTGGGCGTCGAGTTCGGCGGCGATTTGTGCCGCCCGAGCGGCGTCGGCGTGTGTAAACAACTCGACGGCCAGGCGGGCATGCCCCATCCGCCCCACCGCATTCAGCCGCGGCGCCAACATGAAGCCGACATCGTAGTCGTCGTACTTGCGTTTGCCCGCCAGACCGGAGACCTCGATGAGTGCCTGCAATCCGGGATTCTGGGTATGGCACAAGTGGCGCAGGCCGAACGTGGCGATGATGCGGTTCTCGCCGACCAACGGCACGATGTCCGCCACGAGACCGAGTGCGGCAAAGGCGGTGGCATCGAGTAGATAGTCGCGAAACTCCGGGGCGACGCGGTCGCCTTCACTAAGTCTTTGCAGAAATGCCCAGGCGACCTTGAGTGCGACGCCGGCTCCGGAAAGGTGCGGATTCGGCGAGTCGCCGCAAGCGGTCGGATGCACGATTGCCACCGCGTCGGGCAGCGTCTCCTTGGGCGTATGGTGATCGGTGATGATCAGATCGAGGCCAATTTCGCGGGCGATGCGGCCTTCGTCGAGGGCGGCGATGCCGCAATCAACCGTGATGACGAGTTCGGCTCCTTCAGCGCGCAGCTGTCGCAGCGCGTCGCCATTGAGGCCGAAGCCCTCGTCAAAACGGCTGGGGATGTAGTAGTCCACGTTGCCGCCGGCGAGGCGCAGGGCATGCCAGAGAATCGTCGCGGCGGTGACGCCGTCCACGTCGTAATCGCCATAGACGACAATCCGGCGGTTTTGCCGCACGGCCTCGAGCAGTCGCCGGCTGGCGTCCGCCGCCCCGGGCAATTGGTCCGGGGGCAGCAGTTCCTTGAAGCTCGGGTTGAGGAAGGCCGAGACGTGCCCCGCGGCAGATATGCCGCGCTGCAAGAGCAGTTGCGCCAGAAGCGGTGACACGTGCGCAGTTCGCGCCAGTTCGTCGCACTCTGCGTGCGGCGGCGCGATGATCCACTCGCGTTGGAGCCGGGGAGTCGTCGCCAGAATCCGTCTCCTATGCGCCGCCGGCGTACTTTTCGAGCAATACACCGTAGCGTGCGAAGGTCGCGGGCGAGATCTTTGCGCGATCGGTCCAGATCGCCAGCGAGAGCGCATCGTGGATCGGCGATTTGCCGAGCGGCTCGGCGACCAACGACTCGATCGCGGCCCGCAGCAGCGCAACCGCGTTCTCCGTCGCGACCTTGAGATTGCCGATGATCTCCGCCAGCAGCTCTTGCTTATCGACGCCCGCTTCGTGCGGCCGCCAGCAATCCCAATCCGTCACCAAAGCCACCAGTGCGTAGCAGATTTCCGCTTCACGCGCCAGTTTTGCCTCAGGCATGACGGTCATGCCGATCAGTTGGCCGCCCCACTGTCGATGCATTTCCGACTCGGCCACAGTGCTGAAACCGGGGCCTTCCATGCAAACGTATGTGCCGCGCGGATGCACGCGTGTGTCCACCTTGCTCGCGACGGACAGCAGCCGCTCGCGCAGATCGGGGCAAAACGGCTCGGCCAACTCGGCATGCACTGCGAGCCCCTCGTCGAAGAACGTCGGCTCGCGGCGGTAGGTCTTGTCGATGACCTGATCGACGATGACCAACTCTCGCGGCGCGAAGTTTTCACAGAGCGAACCAACCGCACCGCTGGCGAGAATATGCGTTACGCCGAGCGATTTCAGAGCGTAGATGTTCGCACGATACGGCACGCGGGAGGGGTTACATGTGTGGCCTTCGCCGTGCCGGGCGAGCGTGGCGATCTTCGTGCCGTGCCACTCGACGATGCGAATCGGACTGCTGGGCGAACCGAACGGCGTATCGATGATGTGCTCCTCGACGGGTGTTTCGCCGAACAGCGCCTCCCCCATTCCGGTGCCGCCAATCAGACCGATCATGAGACTACTCCTGTGTGCGTGCGGCGGCCGCTGCGCTGCATTGCCGCACGGGTATTGCGATATTAGTGGTTCTTGTACTGCTTGCCGGCGGCTTTCAGCTTGGTCTCGATTGTGGCGATCTGCTCCTGCGAAAGCGTCCGCCGCGTCTGGGTCAGCACCTTCATGAAGTGTGCGACTTCTTCATCCGAGACGGGGAAGCCAACGTTGCCCTTCGGGCCGTCAGCGGTGGCGAGCACGTTGCCGCGGGTGTCGATGACGGCGAACCAGGGTATGCCGCCTTGCGTGGTCTTGCGGTATTCCGCCGCCACGGCAGGGCCGTTCTTCATGCGCTCCAAGTCGATCTTGACGTCGATGTAGTCCTGGCCGATCAGCTTTGCAACTTCTTCGTCAGCCAGGAAGTCGCCCAGACGATGACACCAGGTGCACCACGGGGCACTCAGCCGCAGGAAGATGCGTTTGTTCTCGGCCGTGGCCTGCAACAGCGCCTTGGCCATGACTTTCTCGGCATCGGCCGCGGGCGCTTTCCACTTGTCGAGAAAAGCCGTGACTTTGGCCGGATCGTGCTTGGCGCCGACTTCAAGCGAACCGGTTTCCTGCCGCGTCAGTGCTTTGCCTTCGGCATCGAGCACGACGAGATACGGAACGCCGACCTTCTTGAGATCGACGCCGTACTTGCTGACCAAGTCCATGTGCTTGTCGAAGTTGCCAATGTCGACAAGTACAAGTTGGTACTCGCTTTTGACCAACTTCGCGATGTCGCGGTTGTTCGTGAAGACATCGTGCAGCTTGTGGCACCAGCCGCACCAGTTGCCGCCGAACATGACCAGGACACGCTGATTGTCGCCGGCGGCCTTGCGCACCGCCTGACTGATCAGCTCATTGGCGTCGGCCTTGGTGTCGTAGATTCCCTTCTCGGCCTTCTTCTCGACGCTGGCCGGTTTGTCCGGCTTGGGCGGATTCTGAGCCAACGCAGCGGAAGTCAACGTAATTGCCAACACGGCGGCCAGGACTGCGCCGCAGAAGCGCCGTTGATAATCAAGGCGCGTACGCGTCATCTGCACTCTGTTACCCTCCTGCCGCGTCAAGTGCGGCTACCGTAAGGCCAAACGAACAGCAATCCGATTCTCATCGGGACTGGTTTCATGCTTGAAGCCAAGCTTTTCGGTGAGTCGCAGCATTGCCACGTTGTCGCGCAGTACGTGGCCGATGATCTCGTGCGTGCCGTGACTCTTGCAATACTCGATCATCTTCTTGAGCAGTGCAGTGCCGAGACCGCTGCGCTGCAAGTCGCTGCGGACCATGATGGCGAGATCGGCCAGCGTGTTGTCGGCCAGCGCAACTGTGCGAACCACGGCCAACGTCTCGTCCTTGCCTTCTGCGTTGGGAGCGACCGCGATGAACGCCATCTCCCGGTCGTAGTCAATCTGCGTTAGACGCGACATTTCCGACGGCGGGATGTCACGATTGGCACCGAGCCGGAAACGCAGATCCTCGGCTGTCAGGCGGTCCACGAATTCGCGGTGCGCCGGCTGGTCCTCCGGCGTAATCGGCCGCACGAGCACCTTGCGGCCGTCGCGCGTCGTCATCGTTTCTTCCAGTTCCCGCGGATACGGGCGAATCGCCAGCCGCTCCGGTCCGGCGGACTCGGCCGGTCGGACGCGAATGCGGGCATCAAGCGCCAGCACACCCTTGTCGTCTGCAAAGAGCGGGTTGATGTCGAGTTCGATGATCTCCGGACGATCGACGATCAGTTGCGAGATCTGGATCAGCGTCGTGCAGATCGCGTCGATATCGGCCGGTGGACGATCGCGATAGCCCTTCAGCAACCGTGAGACCTGCGTGCGCGAAATGAGATGACGTGCGAGGCTCATGTTCAGCGGCGGCAATGCCACAGCACGGTCGGCAATGACCTCCACCGCAGTCCCGCCGCGGCCGAAGAGAATGACCGGGCCGAAAATGCTGTCGGTGGTCATACCGACAATCAGTTCCTGCGCCTGCGGCCGCTGCGCCATGCGCTGCACCGTAAAGCCGTCGAGCTTCGCTTCGGGATAGTTCTTCGCAATACGAGTTTCCATCGCCGCCGCGGCCTGTTCGACCTCTTCCATGCTGTCGAGGCCGAGCACGACACCGCCCACGTCCGACTTGTGCGTGATGTCCTTGGAGAGGACTTTGAGCGCGACGGGGAAGCCGAGTTGCCGCGCGACTTCCGCCGCTTGCGGCGGCGTGTTGGCAACACGCGTCGCTACGACCGGCACGCCGTACGCCGCGAGCACGGCCTTCGCTTCCGGCTCGGTCAGGAGTTCGCGGTGTTCGAGCAACGCCGTCTCGATTACGGAGCGGGCCGCCTTGGGCGTGGGCGAGAATTCTTCCGGCAGCGACGGCGGCACCTGCGTCAGAATCTCCATGTTCCGGCGGAAACGCACCATGTGCAGGAAAGCCCGCACCGCGTTTTCCGGCGTGTCATATGTTGGAATTTCGGCCTCGGCGAAGATGCGCCGTGCCTTGCCGGCCGCTTCGCCGCCAAGCCAACTGGTGAGAATCGGTAGCTTGGCTTGGCGTACAATGTCGACAATGCCGCGGGCCGCCGCGACCGGCGGAGCAATCGCGCTGGGTGCATTGAGCACCAGAATCGCGTCCACGCCCGGATCGTCGAACAAGACCTTGAGACTGGCGGCGTACACCGACGCGTCGGCGTCGCCAACCATGTCGACCGGATTGCCGCCGGACCAGGTGCCGGGCAACAGGTCACTGAGCCGGCGCATCGTGTCGGGCGAAAACGAAGCCAGTTGTCCGCCTTCGGCGATGAGGGCGTCGGTGGCAATGACGCCCGGCCCGCCGCCGTTGGTGAGAATCGCCAGCCGTTCGCCGTGGAGCGGCTTGGAACGCGCCAGCGTCTCGACCGCGTCGAATAATTCATCGAGATCGACCACGCGTAGAATGCCTGCCCGACGCAAAGCTGCATCGTAAACGTTGTCGGAGCCAGCGAGGGCGTCGGTGTGCGACGCTGCCGCACGGGCCCCCTCCGCATTGCGGCCGGCCTTGATCGCCAGTACGGGCTTGTTGCGGGCTGCGGAACGGGCGGCGGACATGAACTTGCGAGCTTCATCGACGCCGATCGATTCCATATAAAGCAGGATTGCCTTGGTTTCCTCGACGGCACCGAAATAGTCGAGCACGTCGCCGAAGTCGATGTCGGCACTGTTGCCCAACGACACGAAGTGCGAAAAGCCGATGCCGCGGGCCTTGGCCCAATCGAGCGTCGCCGTACAAAAACCGCCCGATTGCGAGATGAACGCAATCGAACCGGCCCCGATGTCGGTATGTGAAAACGAGGCATTCAAGCCCAAACCGGGGATCAGCACGCCCACGCAGTTCGGGCCGAGAATGCGCAGCGTGTACTTTCGAGCCGCGGCGAGCATGGCGTCGTTAATCGACTGGCCGTCGCGGTATTCGATATGCGCGAGGCCAGCGGTAATCACGATCGCCGCCCGCGTGCCGCGCTGTCCCAATTGCTCGATCAACTCCGGAACAGTCTTCGGCGGCGTGCAAATGACCGCGACGTCCGGCGTGACCGGCAAACTTTCCACGTCGCTGTAGGCCAGAACTCCCGCTATGGCCTGGTACTTCGGATTCACCGGCATGATCGGGCCGTTGAAACCGGATTTCAGAAGATTCCGAACAACCACGCCACCAATGTTGTGCGGCGTGTTTGAGGCGCCGATCACCGCGATCGACGTCGGCCGGAACAGGGCATCCAGATTGCGTACACTCATCGATTACGTCTCCTCGTTCAGCAGCGGCAGTGTAGGTGGCCGGTGCGGGCATGCCAAGCGCACAGCCCCAACCTCTGTGGCACATAGAGTATTAGAAAAGTCTATGTTTACTCGGACCAATGCAACTAAGTACCATGGCGGCGTCAGTGGCGACGGTTGCATGGAGCGTAACCGGCGCACCAATGACGGGCCGGTCTCGCGTTCGCCCTTCTGTTAATCCCAATACCGGTACCGTCAAGACATCTCGAATTGACCGCGAATTGCAGTCCCGCCCGGGGGAGAGGAGAGAGGAATGACAGCGAGCCCACGCACCCTGACCAGCGCGAATTGGACCTTTTACTGTAGCGTTGTGGCACTTGTGATTATCGGTACACTGCCTGCTGCCCAGGCGCGCAGTAACATCCGGGACGCGTTCTTTGACGTCTATCCGGATGCGGTCGGCACGACGATCGAAACCGTCCCCAGCCAGCCCAATCACTGCGGCATGTGCCACTTTGAATTCACCGGCGGCGGGCCGCGCAATCCTTACGGCCAGTTGCTTGAAGCGGCACTTCCGAACTTCAGCAGCAACCCCAACGGTCGCCGGCAAGCCGTGCAATCAATTGAAAATGAGGATCCGGACGGCGACGGGTTTACGACCCTGGTTGAAGTTACGGACGTTTCAAACTTTTCTAACACACCCACGTTCCCCGGCTATACCCCTGCGAATATCAGCGGCGTCACAAGTGTGGACATTGCGGAGCTCCAGAGTTCGCTGGTGCCTTCGTCCGGATCGGATACCACGCCACCGCAGGTCGTCGTGCTTGCTCCAAACGGCGGCGAGACGCTGGTTGGCAACACCATGACGACGGTGCAGTGGAGCGCGGCCGACACGAGCGGCATCGCCTCGATCGACATCTACGCTTCGTACGACGGCGGTGCGACGTTCCAGACCGAGGCGCTGGGTCTGACCAACAGCGGCAGCTACACGTGGTTCCCGGACAACCGCCCCGCCGCGCAGGCTTTGTTGCGGGTGGTGGCGACGGATAATGCGTTTAACGAAGGTGCCGACGAGAGCGATTCCTTCTACGCCGTCGAGGCCCCTCCCGGCGGTATCGTCCCGACCACGCTACGTGACTTCGACATGCCGGGCAGCCAGCCGTTTGAGGGCGGCGTCCTGAACGACCCCGCTGCCTGCCAGGTCTGCCACGGCGGATACGATGAAGCGGTCGAGCCGTTCTACAACTGGAGCGGCAGCATGATGGCCCAGGCGGGACGCGACCTGCTGATGATGGCCAACATGGCAATCGCCAACCAGGATGCACCGGACTCCGGCGACTTGTGCCTGCGGTGCCACTTCCCGCGCGGCTGGTTGCAGGGCCGCTCGGTGCCGACTGATGGAAGCGGAATGCTGGCCAGCGATGCAACCGGCGTCGCCTGCGATCTCTGCCACCGTCTGGTTGATCCGATCTACGATCCGGCGGCGAATCCGGCCGAAGACGAGGCGATTCTGGCGGCGATGAGCAATCCCGGTTCGAACTTTGGCGCTGCCATGATGCACGTCGACCCAACCGGCGCCCGGCGCGGCCCGTTCGTCGATGCCACCGGCGGCCACCCGATCCTGGTTTCGCCCTTCCACCGCGAAGCCGCGCTGTGCGGCACGTGCCACGATGTGAACAACCCCGCCTTCGAACGTGACCCGAATGGCAACTACGTACCGGGAGCGTTCGACGAACCGGCGACGAACTTCTCGTCGCACAGCACCGACCCCGTCGAGCGGACCTACAGCGAGTGGTTCTACAGCGACTACAACACGCCGGGCGGCGTCTATAACCCGGCGATGGGCGGAAACAAGGACTACGTCTCGATCTGCCAGGATTGCCACATGCGTGACGTGACCGGCCAGGGCTGCAACTTCGACAACCCGCCGGTGCGCGACGATCTGCCGTTGCACGACATGACCGGTGCCAGCACGTGGTATCCGTCGCTGATCGGAACGCTCTATCCCGGCGAGGTCAATGAAGCGGCGCTCGCGGCCGGTATCGAGCGAGCGCGGTATATGCTGCAAAACGCCGCCGATCTGGCCGCGGTGCAGGAAGAAGATGAGCTGAAGGTCACGATTACGAACAACACGGGGCACAAGCTGCCCTCGGGCTATCCCGAAGGCCGCCGCATGTGGATCAACGTGAAGTTCTATGACGATGGCATGAGCCTGGTGGGCGAGTCCGCCGCGTACGATCCGAACACGGGTAATCTGGACCAGGCCGGCGACGCGAAGGTTTACGAGATTCTGCCTGGTCTGGACGAGACCGTGGCGGCCATCGTGGGCGTCGAGCCGGGGCCGTCATTCCACTTTGTGCTGAACAACAAGGTGTACAAGGACAACCGCATCCCGCCCCGTGGCTTCACCAACCTGGCGTATGACAGTTTCGGCGGGTCGCACGTTGCCTACAGTTATCCCGATGGGCAGTACTGGGATGATACGTACTACGAGATTCCGGCCGGTGCGACTTCGGCAGCAGTCACCGTGTACTTCCAAAGCACCAGCAAGGAGTTCATCGAACATTTGCGCGATGACAACGTTACCGACAACACCGGTCAGCAGCTCTACGACCTTTGGGCCAACAACGGCAAATGCCCGCCCGAAGTGATGGAGACGCTGTCATTGGCCGTCACGCCGCCGCAAGAGGAACTGCCCGGCGACCTCGACGGCGATGGCGACGTCGACCTGAGCGACCTCCAGGCGTTGTTGGCCACGTACGGCAAGTGTCCCGGCGACGACGGATACAACCCCGACGCCAACCTCACCGACGATGCCGAAGACTGCATTACGTTGGCTGATCTCCAGCTCTTGTTGGCCAACTACGGCTCGTCCTCCTAAGTCGCGTCTCGACACTTTCGTGCGTAGTTGCGCGGGGCACCCAACAATGGGTGCCCCGCTGCTTTTTGCAGACAAGTGGTTGAACAGGAAACGGTGAATCAGGCTACGGTGCCATAGCTGGCCAGCAAGAGCTGGAGATCAGCCAGGTCAACGTCGCCGTCGCCGTCAATGTCGCCCTGCTCAGCGCCGCCAGTCGTACCGTAGCTGCTGAGCAGGATTTGCAGGTCAACCAGATCCACGTCGCCGTCACTGTCCAGGTCGCCAGTCAGGATCGTCGCGTCGCGGACCAGACGGACATAGTTGAAGACCCGCTGTACGTCGCCCTGCGGTCCGTTGCCAGCGCAGGGGTAGTCCTCGGGATCGCCGTCTTTCGGGTCGCTACGCTGACAGCCGGCCCCGTGGACATCGATGACGTTCACACCGTCCATGGAACCCAAGCCGCGGCCAAACGCAATGTAGACGCCCCGACTGACGCCACCGCCGGCTTGCAGGTGTGTCGTGCCGCTCCAGTACCAGGGGTAATCGGCCTCGCCGGCCAGGTTCGTAATCTGCGTGCAGGCGAAGAGCGGATCGATGGCGGCCGAGTTCGTTACATCCGGTGCGCGGGTGTAGTCCACAATGCTCTGAAGCTCCTTGGCATTGGGCAGCCGCCAATCGTTGTAGCCCAGGTAATTCTCGGCATTGCGCGTCTGCGCCAGGGCCAGCGCGTCTTCCCAATTCACGCCCTCACCGTTGTCGCCCTGTTCCCACATCAGGCCCGTGGCCCGGTCCGTAATCGTGCCGTCGCCGTTGTCGACGAAATCGTTGATGCCGTAGTTGGTGTTTCCGCGAACCAGCAGCACGCAGAAATACTTCGTCAGTGGATAGCCCTTGATGCGGCCGTCGGCGAGGTTCAGGCCGAACATGGCCTCCTGATCGACAAACACCAGACCGACATACACGCTGCACGTGGCGAACTGCGTGTCGATGATGCGTTCGCCGGCGTTCATATCGCCGTAGGCAAAGTCAAAGTAGTTCGTATCGATAAACGGCGTCAGGCCGCTCGGATCGGTCGAGCTGACGTCGGGGTCGGTGCCGCGGAAGTCCATCAACGAATAGAGTTCCTTGATCGTCGGTACACGCCAATCGTCATACCCGCCGTAGCTGGCAGCGTTGAACGAATCGGGCGCAAGCTGGGCTTCGTAGTACGTCAACTTGTCATCGATATCGATGTCGCCATCGCCGTCGAGATCTGATGTTCGCGTCCACGTGAGGCCGGTGACGTTGTCGTGGACCGTCAGCCCGTCCGCACTCAGCGTGTAGCTGGGTTGGTATCCGTCGTTCTGCCCGTCTTGGCCATAAAACGCCGCGCCGGCCGCTGGCGGATCAATCTCCGTCGCGGCGCTGTAACAACCGGTCTGCCCGGTATCGACAACGAGGTAGCTGAGATTCGGGAGTGCTTCGACGGTCAGGACTGCCGGGGCGGACGTCGCTGCGCCAAAATCGTTGGTGACAACGCACCGGTAGCTGCCCGCGTCGGCCCATTCGACTGGATTGATCGTCAGCGTGGTATCCGTCGCGCCATCGATGTTCACTTCCTCAAACTGCCACTGGTATTCGAGCGGGTTACTGCCCCAGGCTTTGACCTCGAACGTGGCTGCCCCGCCGGGAGCCACCTTCCGCGCTTGCGGCTGTTGCGTGATCGTTGGCGGCGTATCACCCGCGGCTTCGACCGTAAATCCGTCCGTCAGAGTGAAGATCAGCGTGCCCTCAAGCGTGGTGAACGTGACACTGACATCCTTCAATCCCGGCGCCTCGTCTCCGGGAATGGTGAAAACGGCCGTCACCGTGTACTGGTCCACGTGTTCAACGGACGTGCCCGCCAGTTCGCCGATGGTCGCGTTATCGGCCGAAATGGCCGCCGGCGGTGGCGGCGGCGCATCGCTGTCGAGTGTGAACGTCACCACGAGACCGCTCGTGCCCGGCGTGGCAGAATCCGGAGAAACCGCCCTGATATCGTTGTAATCCTGCCCGCAAGCGGTGGCTGCAAGCAACGTTGCCACCAGAACACACGCGAGCAGTTCGCCCCGCGTCCGCCCGTTTGCCGTCTTCGTCCACGCGTCGTTCATCGTTGACCTCCACGTCCGCAAATAGAGATTCAGGGTTCGGTACTGCTGAGAGAACGGCGTGTGTGTGGTTCTATTCGCGCGGGGTGGAGATTTCTGTCCGAATGGTGACCGGCGGTATGCGGCGCTACTCGCTCTGCCAGATGTATAACTGGTCGGCGCGTTGCCATTGTCCCGCGGGCAGCGGCGTGGCGGGCTGATCGGTATCGAGTGGCACCAGGACGATGGGCTTGCCGGCCGCGATCGCTGCCGTAAGGGCCGCTTCGTCCTTTGCCGAGGCGACCACGATTTGTGTCTTCCCCGACTCGATGACGCGATAGCGAACGGCGAAGGACGCCATCGAATCTTCCATGACGATCAGGCCGTCATCGCCGGCGAGTTCCACAGCCTTGCGGCTCAATCGATCGGCCGAATCGTCGGCAATCGACCAGGGAATGAAGAGATAGGTGTAGTCGTCGCGATACGGCTTGTTGCGAACGATGGAATCCAACACGCCGGAGCGGCGGATGATCGTGGGGGCCAATGCACCGACGGCCGGGGTCCACACCAGCGTCACCAGGCTAGCGACCAGGACGACCTTTCGCTTCGCGCCGGGCGACCAAGCCAACACGCCGCTCAGGCCCATGCCACCAAACATGCACAGCAGGGTGAACATCGGCAGAAAGAACGTGTTCTGATCCACGATGTTGTAGCGCAGTACGAAGCCGGCGTGCAGCAGCAATTCGACCAATAGCGCAAACGCCAACGGCCGCGGCAATGCCCCGCGAAAACTGCGCACGATGCCGTGAATCGCCAGCGGTAACAACAAACTGGGGAAACTCAGGCCGAGAAAGCCGAAGCTAATCATGAGGACGCGCGGTTGAATCGACGCATTCAGCACCGCACCGGCGTAAGCATGGCCGAACAGCGCCGAATGCAGCGTCCCCACAACGTCCCCGGAACGAACGAGATGCGTGGCAACCAGCGCTGAGTACGGCAGCGTACCGATCAACCACAACGCCGCGGCAAGTGCCAACTCACGCCACGCTATTCGGCGTGCGCGCAGGCAGTACACAACGACGGCAACCAGCACCGGCGTCGAGAGAACGGCAAGCAAGTGGTTGGAGATACCCAGGCCATTCAGAAATAACGCCGCCAGCAGATATCGCGACCTCCCGCCACGAAGAAAAAGTGCCAGGCACCAACACTCCGCCGCAAAGAGTGCCGCAGTGAGCGTATACGTCTCCGCAATGGTTGCCATTTGCCAGAAGGTCTGCGCCACGGCGAGTGACAGGGCGGCGTAGACCGCGGGCAAACGCCGCTGCGTCAGGGCCATCGCCGCGCCGTACGTATTCGCAACTGCGAGCGCCCCCGTGAATGCACTGACCAGTGTTACGGCCAGGGCCGTTTCGAGCAGTCCCGGCGCCGCCGCCAGCAATGCGAGAATGTGATGAAGCGGATGGCTGAGTGCTAACCCGAGCGGGTTTATCCACTCTCCGGTGGCGACGCGGAGAATGTTGGCGCCGGGATCCTGCCATTGGACGCCGCGGCTGGCCGTTAGTGCATAAAGCAGCGCGGCGCCGATAAAGAGCAGCAGCCAGATGCGCCACGTCTCGCCGACCTTGGCGGCGGGCGGCGTTGGCAAGTCGACGCAGCTTGTGGGATTTGGCTCAGTCACAGCTTCTTCTTCGCCACACAAAACAGATCCGTTGATTCAAATGCCTTGAGATCGGCCCGCAGCAGGCGGTCGAGCAGACGCCCAACGAAGCCGATGCGCCCCACTGTCTTCTGGAAAATCACGAGTACACGCCGGAAGAAGCCGCGGCCGTCAAACTCACGCACCTCGAACCCCGCATTCTCCAGCAGGGCTTGCAGCTTGCGGCGTGAAAAGTGCTCGTGCCAGCTTTTTTCGGCTGAAATGTCGCCGATTAGCCCGTCGGCGTTGACGCCGTAGCGTGCTTCGTACTCGGCGACGGAATGCTTGCGAACGTACCACCAGCGGTGCAGCCGCGGAAACCGGAATTTGAAGTTCCCCAAATCCAGACACGAGAACAAGTGTTGTCCCGGCACCGTAACGATCAGCACGCCGTCCTCGCGCAACACGCGGTGGAGTTCCAGGAGCAACTCGTGCTGCGGAACGATATGCTCGATTACGTCCAGCACGGTCGCCGACTGGAACGACTGGTCCTCGAACGGGAGCGGCGTGACCGTTTGATTGTGTATAAACTCCAAATCCGGGCGGGCTTGGCGTCCTTTTTCGAGTGGCTCGGTGGCCGCATCGATACCCACACGCCGCTCAATCCGCTTTCCATCGAGATCCTGCAGAAATTGGCCATCATGGCAGCCAAAGTCCAGATGGGCGGCCGAACCGTCTGGGATATGGTGCCACGCAAAGGCGTATCGGTTCAGCGCATACGGGTTTTCGGGGGTCGTTTTTGTGTGCATTCGCGCCCACCAGCTCCTAATCGCACCAAGTCTGACGCAGAATACCCGGACAGCCTTCATCAGGCGAGTCACCCGTGCGCCCTATCGCTAGCGGCCAAAAACATTTATGCTTTCCGCCCGGACGGGCAGATTTCAGACTGATCCAGATAAGCGACGGGCCAACGTCCGCCCCCCGCCGACGGAGATTGATGGTACCGCCCTATGGCGAAAAGCACGAACGCACCTGACGCCGAGACCGAAACGCGCTTCGCGGATCTTGGTCTCTCAGCGGAACTCATGGAAACCCTGGAAAGCATCGGGTTCCACACCCCCACCGACATCCAGCGGGAGCTGATTCCGTCCGCCCTCGACGGGCGCGACTGTCTCGGTCAGGCCAAGACCGGCACCGGCAAGACCGCCGCTTTCGCGATTCCGATTCTCGAACGCGTCAAGCCCGGCAAGGGCGTACAGGCCCTCGTGCTCGTGCCGACGCGCGAGCTTGCCATGCAGGTGGACGAGCATGTGCGGATGCTCGGCAAACGTCACCCGCTAAAAACGCTGCTGGTCTATGGCGGAACCAGGATTCGCGGCAACCTCGACCGCCTCAAAGAGGACAAGCGCGATATCGTGGTCGGCACGCCCGGCCGCGTGCTCGATCTGATTCGCAGACGGGCGCTGGTACTGGACAACCTCAAGCTGGCGGTGCTGGACGAAGTCGATCGCATGCTCGACATCGGTTTCCGCGATGACATCCGCCGGATTCTGCGCGAGATCAAAGGCCGGCATCAGACGATCTTTGTCTCCGCGACGATCGACGATCCGATTCGCCGGTTGGCGCGTTCGTTCATGCATGAGCCGGTCGAGATCAACGTCTCGTCGGACAAGCTCACGGTCGATTCGATCGAGCAATGCTTCGCGACGGTCGATCCGCCGCAGAAATTTGCGACGCTGCTGGGCTTCTTGCGCGTCGAGGAGCCGTCGCTGGTGATTGTGTTCACACGCACGAAGCGAACAGCCCACGAGGTGTCGACCAAACTCAAACGGGCCGGCATTCGTTGCATGGGCATTCACGGCGACCTGAACCAGAGTCGGCGGCATCGCGTGCTGAAGGCGTTCCGCCAGGGTGAGATTCACGTCATGGTCGCGACCGACCTCGCCTCGCGTGGGTTGGACGTGATGGAAGTCTCGCACATCGTGAATTACGACATTCCGGAGGACGCTTCGGTATATGTCCATCGCGTGGGCCGCACGGCGCGGATGGGGCAGTCGGGCTATGCCCTCACGTTCGTGACGCGCGACCAGGGCAACGAGCTGACCGCGATCGAGATGCTGATCAATCGCGAACTGACGCGGATTCCGGTGTTGGAAGAATGGCTCGAAGCCGGCCGGCGTGATTTGGGCGCGAGCGATGACGGGCCCCGCGCGACGTTCGCGCGGTCGCCGCGGCGAGAAGCCGAATCGGGACGGCCAGCGAAGAGGGACGACCGACCGCCGAGGACGGCGCACGCAGTTCCGGCGATGGGAGTCCGAAGCCGCACCACTGAAGCCGCTCCGGCTGGCGAGAAACCCGCCAAGAGCGACGCGAACATCGCCAAGGACACGTCACGGCCTGACGGAGACCCAGCGGAATCCAAGCCTGTCCCGCCGGCGCCGGCGGCGTCGCAGCAAGAGCGAGGAAAAGCCGGACAGCACGGCGAAGACCGAGGCCCCGTCGGTAGCCGAAGCCAAGGACAAACCGCAGCCGAAGCCCGCGCCGAGCGAAAAAAAGAAGAAGCCGGCCGCAGAACCGAAGGACGAGCCGCAAGCGGACACCAAGAAAAAGACCGCCAGCAAGGCCAAAGCCTCAACAACAAAGAAGGCCAAGGCCAAAACCGCTACGTCCGAAAAGCCGACCGCGAAGACAACCAAGAAGACGGTCACAAAAACAGCCAAGAAAACCGGCGGCAAGACAACCAAGAAAGCCGCAGTAAAGGCGACCAAGAAGACGGCGGAAAAGGCCGGCCAGGAAACAGCCAAAAAACCGACGGCAGAGAAGAAACCCTCCACAAAGGAAGCCCCCCCGCCCCAAATCGGCCGAGCCCCAGCCTCCCGCCGAACCAACCCGCCCCACCGGCGTACGCGCCAACCGGCGGCCGACCGGCAGACGGCGGCGAATGCGCTAGCCGGCATTTCCGCTCTCGTGCATTACGAGCGTGCGTTTGCTTCTATTCAGACGATGGCTGGCTTGCAGCAGTGGCCGGCTTGACGATTGGTGGAAGTGGACCGAGATAGAAGGCATCGTATCGCGGCAACGGGCGGTCAGGATGTTCGTCGGTCGAACCATAAGTATCCCAGAGGTTGCCGCCTGGAAGAGAGAGTACTTTTCCCGTCACACCGATAGCCCAACCACGCCCGACAGAGAGCGCCTGAAGATGATCTGCTTCCGCCTTGATGCGAACGAAGAACGACACTCCTTGTTCGAAAGAAAGGCCGTTCGCTAGCGGCCTTAGAGTGAGCTCCTCATTCTGCATCCGGGCGATGCGGTGGTAGAGCTTCGGCGGTTGAACCATATGATACCAAACAGGCAGAAGCGCCTCTTCAACACCCGGATGCTCACCCGGCTCCTGAGCCACGAACGCCTTTCGAATAAACCCGAATTCCGGCCGCAGCGCAAATACGACCATCGGATGATAGGCTCCTCCTTGCGGGACATACTCAATGTCGCGTTCCTGCAAAAGCGCTGTACCGTTCACACCCCGCGCAAACGAGGAGCCCCTGTTCTGGAAGCCACTCCATGTCACGGATGTGGGCATCAAGCCACACCCGATACAGCAGCCTGCCATCTAACCGATATACCGAGAGCGCTGATTGCGTTCTCGAGGCGTGCATATGCACAGCGATCAACTCGTCAGATTGAACACCGGGAGGGTCGTCGAATACGTCAGCGATACATGCACGGTCCGCGCCAAAGTCACTAGCGTGAAACGACACGACCGAGGTTCGGTCACGTAGACGCAGTGATTCCGGAATCTCGTCGTCTCCGAGCGTAAGGATCTGGATCGGGGGTTCGTCCGGCGCGTGTGCGTCGTAAAATGCGAAGCAACCGTAGGGTGCACTTAGCGTCTCCGCCCCATAGCCGATAATCGCCAGTTGACCCCCACCGAGTTCGCGTGGACGCGATACAACCTGCGCAAACTGGATTGGTGCAATTCCCCGCGGGCCCCATTCGAATAGCTGCAGCCCGGCGGCCGTCTCGAGGCGCGCCGCACTCTGGTCATCGTCGATCGTAATGTGGTGCGGCTGACGAATTGCGACATAGTACGCGGCGAATCCAATCGCCCCACCAACCGCGAGAATGGCGACACACGCAGCAGTCGTCGTCACGATTGGATGTCGGAGGAGCCAGCGCGCGGCCCGCGTCAGTGCTTGCGGCGGGCGGGCTTCGGTTGGTTCTCCGGCCAGATGTTTGCGCACGTCCTGGGCCAGTGCGGCGGCGGATGCATACCGGCGCGCGGGATCTTTCTCCAACGCCCGCAGCAGGATCCCTTCAATATCCCCGCGGAAGCGGCGGTTGATCGCACTCGGCCGCTGCGGCGGCTCGTCCTTGATGGTTCTAATCGCGGCGTAGACCGTGGCACCCGACGTGTCATACGGGGCCGTACCGGTCAGCAATTCATAGAGCACCACGCCGAGCGAATAGACGTCGCTGCGGGTGTCGATCGCGGCGGGGTCGCCGTCGCACTGCTCCGGGCTCATGTAATGCACGGTGCCGACCAGATCGCCGACGTGCGTACATTGCGTGGTCATGACGACCGTCAACGTCCGACGCCCCGGGCAACGCCGAAATCGATCACCTTCGGCTCGCCGTCCTGCCCGACGAGGATATTCGCCGGCTTCAGATCGCGATGCACGATGCCTTTCTGGTGGCCGTGGTGGATCGCGTCGCAGACCTTCGCGAACAGTGCGAGCCGTTGACGGACGGTCAGTTCGTGCTCGTCGGCATAGTGAACCAGCGAGCATGCCCCCGGAATCAGCTCGAGCGCGAAGTACGGTAGCGGCCGGCCGGGCGCGTCAGGGTCATCGTGTACACCGGCCTCGAAGACCTTCGCAATGTTCGGATGTTGCAGCCGGCCAAGCACTTCCGGTTCCAGGCGAAACCGGGCCAGGGCTGACGGAGCGCTCGATCCGGGGGCCAGCACCTTCAACGCCACGGCGCGGGCCGGCCGGTCCTGCTGCGCCTCGAACACGCAGCCCATGCCGCCGAAGCCAAGCGGCCGCAGGATTGTAAAATGGCCCAGCTTGCGGCCGATCAGCCGTTCGGCCCACGCCGGGGAGGGCTCGCCCGGCTTGTGAAACACGAGTGCCGGCGCGGCCAGGAAACCGCCGTTGGCGGACGCGTCGTGTTCCAGCAGCGATTCGACCTCGGCCCGCAGCGTGTCGTCGCCGGCGCAGGCTTCATCGAGCAGTGCCGCCCGCTGTTCGGCCGGGACCGCGACAACCCGGTCGAAGATCTCCTCCGCACGTTTCCAGGCATCGGTTGTCACGCCGTAATCCCCTATGCTGTGTCGCTTTCTGCGTCGGCTACGCCAATTCGCGGTGCAGCCAGGCTTTTGCAAACCGCCACTGCTTGTCCACCTGCCGCGGTGAGATCTCCATCACGGCGGCGGTTTCGTCGATGGTCAGGCCGGTGAAGTAGCGTAGCTGCACGATTTCGGCCATTTGCGAATCGTGCGCGGCCAATCGCTGAAGGGCTTCGTCAATCGCGATTGTCTCCGCCGGATCGGCGAGCAGATCCGCCGGCTCATCGGCGAGATGCACCCGCGAATGACCGCCGCCACGTTTCAGGCTCTCTCGTTTACGTGCGTGATCGACGAGGAATTGGCGCATGACATTCGCGGCGGCGGTGAAGAAATGGCGCCGATTGGCGGGAATTGCCGCACCTTCACGCCCAGCCAGCCGCACGAACGCCTCCTGCACCAGCACGGTGGTCTGCAACCCATCCCGCCGGCCCTCGTGTGCCATGCGCGCCTTGGCCAGGCGATGCAGCTCGTCATAGACGATGCGCCAAAGCCGCTCGCTCGCTTGCGCGTCGCCCTCGCCAACGGCGGAAAGCAACGTAGTAATCTGTGTTTGAAGCTGATCCACACCTACCCCCCTATCCGAAACGCCCCCGCCCCTCCCGCCACACCGGCGAGAACAGGCACGAGAGCCATCATGCTGAGGGTGCGATACTGATATCGCGCGCGGTAATTCTATGTTCGCCGAGGAGTTCTGACAATTAGGGCATTTGCCGGGCCCGGCGGGGCCTTCCACGATGGCTTTGCGTTTCGCCCATTTGCCGAGAAATTCGTGCGTCCTGAGAAAGCTGGCCTGCGCATCTACTGCTGATAACGAAGGGCTGCCGCAGAGACACTGTGCCAGCGGCTCATGCACATTGGGACAATCTAACGACACACCTTGGGAGACTTCATCATGCAATACAACCTTAGAGTTCAAGCAACACGGCGACCGGCCATGGCCTTCCCCCAGCATAGTGCTTCTCGGGGCCATAACCCTAATCATTGCGCAGGTTGTTCCAGGATGCCCCAACATTGATGTCACCGATAGTGAGATTGATGCACCGATCACACAAGGTGAAAAGGGGGACAAAGGAGATCCACCGGAGCACGAGTGGGACGGCACCTCACTTCGGTTTGAGAATTCCGACGGAACGTGGGGAACACTCGTAGACCTGCAAGGCCCCACAGGCGATACAGGAGAAAAGGGGAGAGCCTGGTGATGTTGGCAAACAAGGTCCACAAGGCGATATGCCCGACCATGAGTGGAATGGCACCGAACTTCGCTTCCAGACTTCAACGGGAGGACTGGGGGAAATACGTTGATCTTAAGGGCGAACCGGGAACCGAGAACGGCGACATCACTGGCGTAACGGCCGGCGATGGCCTCACTGGCGGCGGGGACGAGGGCGAAGTGACACTGAGCATTCCTGACCGGGGACTCCCTGTCGCGAAAATGCGCTCTGATGGAGTTCCGCCAGGCCAAGTCATCACATCCACGGGGGACGGAGGTGCAGTGTGGCAAGATGGATCTCCCAACGCCGATCCAATCGACCACGGCACGCTGGACGGGCTGCTTGATGATGATCATCCGCAGTATTTACTGCGAGGTGAAACAGATTCCGTAAGCGGTGTGATGTTGCAGGATGGAGGGGTTGGGCTCGACAAGCTCACCAGCAATGGGGCAAGTGCAGGATGGGTAGTTAAGTTCGACGGATCTGCGATCTCCTGGGCCCCAGACGAAGTGGGCGGAGGAAACTCGCCATGGGAGCATGGGAACCAGGAGAATATCTATTACTCTCCCGGCGGCGTTCCACAAGTCGGGATCGGAACATCGGAACCAGATGCTGCACTAGAAGTACATGGCGATGTGAAGATCGTGGACAATGGGCAATCGGGCCCAACGGTTGATGTTGCGGGCGACGTTCACGTAGCCGACGGCCTTGACGTTGATTCTGACATCAATGTTGGTAGCGCGCTTACAGTGGACGGCGATGTCGATGTCGGGGACGACCTCTATGTCGTTGGCTATGCGACTATAGGCGAGGACTTGCGCGTCTATGAGGATTTGCAGGTCGGCGAGAACTTATCGGGAACAGAACTCGCATTGGACGTCAATGGAGATGCCTCGATCGCTGACTCCTTGAACGTTCACGGATCGACGTTTCTCTTTGACGAACTGGTTGTCTTGTCCAACATCTCTAGTGGCAGCGGTACGCCAGTCGTAGTCGCCAGTAATGGTCGATTGTACAAACAAAGCTCCAGTCTACGTTACAAACATAATGTGATTGGCTTGCCGTCTTCCACTGCGGCAGTATTGGCCCTACGTCCAGTCACTTTCAATTGGAACGCAACCGGCGAACGGGACATTGGCCTGATTGCTGAGGAGGTTGCTGAGATCGTTCCCGAACTCGTCTTGTACGATGCGGAAGACCGCCCCGATGCCGGTTAAATACGATCGGCTCGGGGTTTACTTGCTACCGATCGTACGGTCACAACGAGATCAGCTAATCAGCCAGGAGCAACAGCTCGAGCAACTTGAACGTGAAGTGGCAATGCTCAAGAACACTATCGCACAAAAGCTCCCCGAAGTAATGGCCGGGCTTGACTCCAGTCAGTTCTGGCTACAATCTATAAACGTTCAAAGTCGTTCACGGGCCTTGCTGATTGGGAGATTTAGGATGTTGGGTGTGCGCATTGGTGATCGTGGCCGGCGGTTGGCCTGGCGTGGGATTGGTTATGGGACTGGGGCTTGTCGCCGGTTGCGGCGTGTTCACGCCGTTGGAGGTGGCGGAGGACGTTGATATCGAGCGGTACGCCGGGAAGTGGTATGAGGTGGCGCGGTATCCGAACTCGTTTCAAAGTGACGCCTGTCAGTACACGACCGCGGAGTATGCGGTGCTCGACGATGGGACGGTGACGGTGGATAACCGTTTGCGAGGATCCGGAGACGGGTGAGGTGCAGACCATCTCCGGGACGGCGCGTGTGCCCGATCCGAACGTGCCGGCGAAGCTGAAGGTGCGGTTCTTCCCGTTGTTCGAGGCGAATTATTGGATCCTCGACCTCGACACGGAGAACTACGAGTGGGCGGTCGTGGGCGAGCCGTTTCGGCTGACGTTCTGGATCCTCAGCCGCACGCCGACGATCGACGAGAACGTATACCAGGCGATTCTCGACCGGATGCCGGAAATGGGGATATGAGCCGGACCGGTTGATTCTGACGGAGCAGGAAGCGGAGGAATAGCGAAGCAGAAATTCAGAATTAAGAATTACGAATTAAGAAAGAACGGTCGCTCGACCGCCGTGGTCTCACGCCGGCGGCGTGGCCGAGGCTGCGAACGTCAATATTCTGAACTCTTACTTCGTAATTCTTAATTCTCACCTATTTCTCGCTCTCCTCAGGGCGCCGTAGCAGTGGTTCGCCCTTCCATTCTTCCAGGCCGCGCATTTCGGTGTGGCAGTCGCGGCAGAGTTGTAGCGGGCCGCCGGTTGTGACATTGGTTGCAGCGCAGGCTCTCGTGGTTCAGCAGGCTCATCGAATGCTCGAACTTGCCTTCACGGAACTGGTCGGCGGCCGTCGGCAAGCTGGTTCAAAAACGTGTGGCAGACCGTGCAGTCGGAGTTGATCGGCGTGCCGGCCTCATCCACGTGCAACCCGTCGTGGCAGCGGAAACAGCCCGGCGTCTGCATGTGTCCGATGTTTTCCGGGTACGTTCGCCAATCGACCTTCATCGCCGGGAAGAAGTTCTGGCGATAGACCTCCTGCGTTTTGGTGATGGCTTGGTCGATCGCGGCGGAACGGCTTTGGGCTAGCTCCGGGTACTGTGATTCGTAGAACACGCGAAGCCCCTCGGCGATCCCGTCGTTGGCCGCCGCGATGTCATCGTAATTGCCGACGAGCACGCGAACGGCCTCTCGCTTCAGGAACGGCAAGTCCGCCGCCATCTCACCGGTTTCCATCATCAGGCTGATGGCGGACTGGGGCGAGAGGAAATGATGCGCCCCACGATTGTGGCAATCCATGCAGTCGATTGCGCGGTGTGTGCCCAGCGGCGGCGGTGCATTGTTCGACTTTCCGTCCGAGCGGTAGACGCTTTGCGTTCCGTCGAGCCGCGTGTAACGCACCCACGGAATCTCCTGCAAGAACTCGTCGAGCGAGATGAACTCGATCGTGCCCGACGCGAGCATATGCATATGGATGCCCTCGACTTGGCCGGTCGCCTCGTCCGCCCCGCCGGTTTTGAGCAGCATGCGCACGGCGCGGCGGGTGTTGGCTTCGTCCGGGGAGTAATGCACGATCTCCTTGAGCTGCGAACCATGAAAGCGCGCCGGCCAGTGGCACTGCTCGCAGGTATCGCGGGCCGGACGCAGTTCGGTAATCGCCGGGGGAATCGGCCGATGAAAACTGTCACGCCAGACGGCGAGCACCTGCCGCGTGCCGGATAGCTTCGACTTGACGAACCAGTCGGCACCCTCGCCGATGTGGCACTCGGCGCAGCGGACGCGCGCGTGCGGTGAACGTGCATGCGCAGTGCCCTGCGGCTCCATCACCTCGTGGCAGACATTGGCACAGAACTCGGTCGATTCGGTGTAGTGGTAGCCCTCGTAGCCGGAGACGGCCAACCCAGGCAACACAAGGAAAGACAGTGATGCACACAAAGACGAGGATCGCCCCGACCGTCGGCCGGTCGGTGAGGTCGATTTGCACGTGGCGTGGGATGTTCTGGTCGCCGTGCTTGCGCAACCAGCGCCATTTCCAGAACACGCCAACCGGAACCACCGCGAGACCAACCACGAGCACGCTCGGCAGCACCAGGAAGCCGATGATGTCGACGTATTGCGTGTCGGGCTCGGCAACGAGCATGAACATGAAGAACGCGATCAGCCAACAACAGGCTGAGGGCGACGAGCACCAACCCGAGGGCACTGAGCGGGTTGGTTGCACAATGAGAGCAGCTTGCGAAAGCCGGCGCGGAATGTGCTGACGTCGTCGTTCGACGCGGACGCGCGGTTGCGATACTGAGGCATGACCTACCTCCAGTAACCGGAACTTGGATTCGTACTCTGCCAAACGGCGCGCGAAACCGCGCGTTCCCGTTATTCGAGCAGATTTTCACGCACCCGCTGCTGCACGGTGGCGGGCACGCCGAGGCGTTCGAGGAACGTCTCGATTCCGCCGGCGGTTTCGACTTCGTCCAGCAGGGCCAGCATGCCTTCGAGATTGCCGGGCGTGCCGACTTTGGCGGAGAGCTTGAAGTCGTCCAGAACCGTGTTGCGATCGACGCCGAGCAACCTGAGCAACAATGCCGTCATAACGCCGGTGCGGTCGGTGCCGGCGGCACAGTGGTACATCAGCGGCAGCCGCTCCGGCTCGGCCAAGAGGTCAAACGTGTCGCAAAACGCCTCCGCGTTCTCCTCGAGCCCCTGCAAGTACCGCCCCGCCTCCGGGCCTTCGCTGCGAAAGCTAACCGGGAAACCGTACATCTTCACAGCGCGATGCACGCAGAACACGTCGCCGTTGTAGAGCGGCACTGGCAGCAGGCGATTGCGATAGTCGACCACCGTCGCGACACCAAGATCTGTGAATGTGTCGCAGCCGGCGTCCGTAACGTGTGATAACGTGCCGGAGCGATAGACCGCACTCCGCCGGACGGTGCGGCCGTCGGCGGTAACATAGCCGCCGATGTCACGCGTATTCTGGGCGCCGTCGATATCGATCCAGCGGCCGGGCTCGGCGTCCAGTGGTGGTGGAATGGTCTCGGCCGGCAAGCCCTGTTGCATCAGGCCGAGCACGACGGCCAGCACAGGCAGGCCGATGGCGAGAACGAGGGCGATAAGGCGAGCACGGCCGCCGCGCAAGCTTTTTTCGACGTTCCTTAAGGTCCGAATCCATGGCCGCGATTCATACCTGGAAACGGTGAGCGTGGGAGTTGTTAATCCATGCACATCACGAGCGCCGGGGCTTTGGCAAAACCGCTTGATGCTTGCTCTGCCTGACGCGATTGCGTAGGCTCGACTATTCTGGCGACACTTTGACGGGATCGCCGGCAACCTGGAGGGGTTGGAGGCCTAGTTCATGCGTCGTACTTTCGTTCCGCTCGTGTTGAGTGTGGGGGCTTTCTGCGCGTCGGTCGCGTTCGCCGACACAACCGTTCGTATCGCCACCTGGAACATCACGAATTACTCCGGCGGTCGCGTGACGTACTTTCAGACCGCGATCTACGGTGAGTATCAAGGACGCTCGATGGCGCCCGACATCATCTTCTGCCAGGAGATGTTGAGCCAGACCGGCGTGAACGCGTTCCTCAGCCTCCTGAACACCGCGCCGAATAGTCCCGGCGACTGGGCCGCGGCGGAATTCATCGACGGCCGTGATACCGACAACGCCCTCTTCTATCGCACGAGCGTGGTTGAGATGGCGACCGATTTCTCGGCCACCGGCGTTACGGTCGTCGCCACCGGGGGCCGCTTATCCCTACCACCCGCGCGACATTAACCGTTACGACCTGCGCTTTGCGGCGAACACACCCGCGGAGACGACAATCGCGATCTACAGCTCGCACATGAAGGCCGGCAGTGGCAGCGATGATAAACTCCGCCGCCTGGACGAAGCGGAGACGATTCGCGCCGATGCGGAAACGTTGCCGGCCGAATGGCACTTCATGTTGGGCGGCGATTTCAATATCCCAGTCGTCGGCACAAACTGCGTACGTCGAATTGGTCGGCTCGCAAACGAATAACGATGGCCGCTTCTTCGATCCGATCAATACGCCGGGAAGCTGGAACAACAACTCGAGTTTTCGTTATGTACACACCCAGGATCCGGCGATGGCGATGGACGATCGGCATGACCAGATTCTGGTGTCGGTCGATTTGATTGACGGCGTGGGGGCGGACTACATCGGCGAACCGACGATCCCTTATAGCACGACCACCTGGGATGATCCGCACCATTCGTACCGTTGTTGGGGCAATGACGGATCCAGCTATGACGATCCCATCACCACAACCGGCAATACGATGGTCGGGCCGGATATCGCCCAGGCGCTGATCTACTCCGCGCTCAATGGCGGACACCTGCCGGTCTATCTGGATCTGCAAATCCCGCCCTGCTTCGGCGACGCAGAGTGCGACGGCTTCGCTGATGCGGAGGATTGGCTGGCGCTGGCCGATTGCATGACCGGGCCATATGCAGCGACGGGCTTCACGCCGCCGTCGGCGTATTGTGCCGGCCATAGCGATTGGGATAGCGACGGCGACGTGGATCTGGTTGACATGGCGGCGTTCCAGGCGACGTATGCTGACATGCAGCCGTAGGCACGCGGTAGGAAGTGGTATTTGTAGGGCGCGCTCTGCCCGCCGCTCGCTTCAGCGTTTCGGTTTGCGAGATCCGAATTGAGGGTGCCGCGCCCTTCAGCGCAGCGCAGGGCGCGGGATGGATGAATGCAGGAAAGGATTCCTGCTGGGGTGGGTGCGAGAAGGGATTCTCGCACCAGCACTCACTACCTATTCTTTGAACAGCGTGTGCTTTTCGTCATCTACGGCCGAGCAGAGCTCGGCCGCTACAACGACTCGGCCGATACGGAGCTCGGCCGCTACGAAGGGCGGCTGGTTTGGAGCTCGGCCGTTACGTGCTTACCAGGCTTTTGAGGGGCCTTTGATGTTCTCGGGGTCTTTGGCGTAGCGTCTGGCCGTTTCGATCGTGATCTTGCCCTCGGTTACCAGTCGTACCAGGTCGTCGTCGAGCATGACCATGCCGTCACGTTTACCGGTCTGAATGGCGGATTCGAGCGTCTCAATCTTCCCGGTGCGAATCGCCGCCGCGACTTGCGACGTGTTGTGCATCACTTCCAGCGCCAGGATACGTTTGTCACCTTCGACGGCCGGCGGCAAGAGATGTTGGCTGACAATGGAACGCAGGCTCATCGCGAGCTGGCCGCGAACGTCATCCTGCGAATCGTGCGGGAAGACGTCGACCAGACGCGTGAGAGCGCCCTTGGCATCGCGCGTGTGGAGGGTGGTGAAAATCAGGTGACCGGTCTCGGCCGCACTGATTGCAATCTGGGCCGTGTCGCGGTCGCGAATCTCGCCGACCAGAATCGCATCGGGATCCTGTCGCAGGCCGAACTTGAGCCCGTCGGCAAAGGAGTCCACGTCGCGCCCCACTTCGCGCTGCGTGACGATGCCGCCCTGGCCGGGTGAATGGATGTACTCGATCGGCTCTTCGATGGTGAGAATGTGGTGCGTGCCGCCCCGCCGGAGGTATGCCATCAGGGACGCCAGTGTCGCGGACTTTCCCGAGCCGGTAACACCGGTGATGACAACGAGGCCGTTACTGTAAGACACCAGCCGCTTGCCCAGATCCTTCGGGAAACCAAGCCAATCGAACGTAGGAATCACGTTCGGAATATGCCGCAGACAAGCGCACCACGCACCTTGCGACATGTAGACGTTGGCACGAAAACGGCAGGTGTTGCCCTTGTGCTCGATCGAGATCGCACTGTCGCCGCCGCGGCGTTCGACGAGTTCAGTGCCAGCCCGCTCAGGCATCAGCTCGGCCACCAAACGGTCCAGGTCTTCCGCGACGAGCAATTGCGCGCCGCTTGATTCCAGTTTGCCATGAATGCGGAACGTCGGCGAATACCCGGGGACGAGGTGTACGTCGGAAGCACTCCGCTCCGCGGCTTGGTGCAAGAGATCCATCAGCACGTCGGGGGCTCCATTTGTCGCACCGCTTGGTCTCGCACTGTCGGCGGGCGCTGCGGTGGCCGTGCCATGTATACCCGGTCCGTCCAGGGCCGTTTGTGATCGATACACCGGCGGTCTCCTTTTCTGAACCGTGTCAGAAAACCGCGCGGCTGCTTCTGTCGGCGGTCAGTGCTTGTACCGCCGACGCGGGGCCTGGTTGCAATGGGCGCGTATGAAACTGGCCTGCCCGGAGATTGCGGCGGGCGCGAGAATCGAGCCGCACGACGGCCCGAAACAGGAGATTATGGGCCTCAGCCGCCTATTCGACGAACTCCGGCGCCGGAGCGAACCGCAGGCCCTTCGGCGGTTTGCCGTCGTGCGTTCGGAATCCGGCGCTAAACGCCCAGCCGCCATCGACCTGCACCACCTTGAGCAACAGGCAGTTCCAACCGCGGGCCAATCCAACAGGCACGACGTCCGACGCGAGTGTAAGCGCGCGATGAGCCATGTGCTCGGCGACGAGCTTGTCGTTGAGCCAGGCTTTAATGCCGTCGTCGCTGCCCAGTTCCAGGTTCAGTTCTTTCGGTCCCGGCGACCAGATGTACGTGCGGACGTAGACGCAGCAGTTGGGCTCGTGGCTGATCGGCGTCAGGTCAAAGATCCAGGGGTTCTGCGGATTCGTGCTGTGCAGCGTCTTCCAGACGAGCTTCGCCTTGCCGGGGTTCTCGGGCGGGAAGGACATCGCGAAGATATCCTCCGCCTTCTTGTCTTCAGCGCTGTACGGCCCGACGTACGACCACGTTCCACAATAGCCCTGGAACTCTTCGAGCAGTTCGGCCAGGGCCACGGCCTCGTCCACGACCGGTTGGCTGAGCTTCGCCGCCAGGCCGACGCGTTTGAGTGCCTCGTGGGTGATATCGGGCTGCTCGGCGGCGAGGGCTCGGGCGATACTGAGCATCGCCATGCCGGCTTCGTCCTGCAATTCCGGCTCGCGTAGGTGGGCTTCGACGGCCCACAGCGCGCTTTCGTGAGGCACGCGCCCGAGGGCGCCCAGGATCGCCCGTTTGTCTTCGACGCGTTCGGCCAGCGGGAGAATCGCCGCGAGCATTTCAAACGACTCGCTGGCCGGACGATCGCTGCGCATGTTTACGATTCCCGTGTAGCCACGGATCGCGAGCACGCGGTGGGCCGCATTCTCCGATTCCTTGGCGATCGTCATCAGATCGTCGAGGACTTCCGTATTGGGCCAGTCGGCCAAGGCGCGCACGGCGGCATCGACAACGCGTTCGTCTTCGTACGCACACGATGCGCGGATTACGGCCAAGGCCTGCGGTCCGCCAAGCTTGCCCAACACGCGTACGAGGCTCGCGCGGACCTCGCCGTCCGTGTCGGCGAAGTCACTAAGCACGGCTTCGGCCCGGGCTTCCTGATCCGTTTCGCAGAGCGCCACGTTAACGACCGCCTCCTCGGCGGCTTCGCGTGCATCGGCATCGGTCTCGGCGATGAGCCGCTTCACGAGGGCAGGCAGATCGTCCAGTGTGGCGAGTTTGCTCAGGGCCTCGAACGCCGCTTGGCGAAGTTTAGCGTTGTCAGCGCCGGTGGCTTCGAGCAAAGCGGGCGTCGCTGCGGCGTACTTGCGCGCGGCCAAAGCGCGAGCCAGTTCGCAACGGACATCGATCGACTCATGCTCGTTGAATGCAGCGACGATTCGCTCGTTGGTGTCTTCACCGGGCAACCAACGGAGTGTTCCGCGGGCGGCGTTTCGTTCGGCGGCATTCCCGGCGGCCGCGCGCTGGGCGATCAATACCGCCGCCCCACCGTGGCCGAGCACGCGCATAGCCCGCAGCGCAGCGAGCCGCACTTCGACGTCATCGTCGCTGAGAGCATCGCGCACGGCGGAGTAGGCACGTTTGTCGCCGCGTTCGGTGAGCGTGTCGAGCAAGATGACGCGTGCATTGCCGTGGGCGCGATCGCAGGCTTGCATCAGTTGCAGCGTCGCGGCTTCGCCCTTTGCGAATTGCGTTCCGGCGGCGGCAACGCGGGCCAGATCCGGATCACCGTTCTCGATGAGCGGCAACAGGATCGGATAGGCATCGATGCCCATCGAACGCGCCAGGCCCATCAGGCCGGCGTCGCGTTCCTGATTGTTGGCGGGGTTCTGGTAAAGCTCACGATAGATCACCGTTGCCCGGCGTGGCCAGCCGCGGGCGATGTGCGCTTCGGCAGTGCGGAGTAGTGCATCCGTCGCCACGGCGCGCAGTTCGGGATCGAGCGACTTGCGCCGCATCGTCAATGTATCGGTCGCGGCCGGCTCGGTTAGTCCGCCCAGACCGGCTAGCCCGGCGCGGCAAATCGCCGGATTCTCGTCCTCAACCCGTTCGGCGAGGAAATGAATGCCATCGGCCTCGACGCGTGCGGCAACTGCATTGACGATTGCCACCTTCCACGACAGATCATCGTGCAGGTCATAGGCATTGCGCAGGGCTTCGGCCGCTTCCGGTGACGGATTGTGCTGCAACGATCGGCGGGCCAAGTCACGCACTTCGACGTCGTTCTCGCCCATTATTCCCACGAGCGTCGGCACGCATTCGGCGCGACCGATACGCTCGACCAGCCGCAGCATCCAGACCCGGAGCGGCTTGGGCGTTTCGCTGCGCAATCGGGTGATGATCGCCTGGCAGAGTTCGGCACGTTCTTCTTCAGCACCGGGCCGGGCGGCGTTGAGGCATAGATTCTCGAAGCCTTGCCTGGCAGCTTGCCGTGTTGGTACGTCCTCGCTCGCTAAGCCGGGCAGGATTTCGTCAAGCTGCGCGTCGTAGCGGGTGGTCTTGACGGGTTCGGATTCGGGGGCCGGCGCAGGCTCCGGTGCAGGAGCCGGTTCGGCGGGCGCCTGGGCCTGCGGCTGTTCAGCCGGAGCAGATTGCACCGGCTCGGGCTTGGCCTGATCCGTTTCGACGGTCTGCTCAGAAGATGTACACGACGCCAGGGTGAACACGATGGCCGCTAGGGCCGCGACTATTGCGAATCGTCTCATGATGATCTGTCCGCTTAAAGATAAAGACGCCAGGGACTACGCTTTGGGCGATCGAGCCAGCGGCTGGCCGCTTCGTCGCCGATGATCTCACGCTTTTGGGGATCCCACTTGATCGGCCGGTTCAGCCAGTAACAGATGTTGCCGAGGTGGCACACTGTGACCGAGCTGGCACCGATCGCCACGTCGCAGATCGGACGCTTGCGCGAACGCACGCAATTGAGCCAATCCACCTGGTGGCCGGGGCTTTCGTAGAGATGCAGGTCGTTCGGGCCGAGCGGCTCTTGGCCGATCTCCTCGGGCCAGGTGCGGAAGTAACCGCGGTTGACCTCGACCTTGCCGTCCGTGCCAATGAAAAGAATGCCGTTGGCCTCGCCGCGTTCGAGCGTGACGCCGTTGGCGTACTTGTACATCAGGCCTTCGCCGTTGCGCTCCGGCGGCGGGAGAATCTCGACCGGGCCGTTGCCATCCATCCCCATGCCCCACTGGGCAATGTCGATGTGGTGCGCGCCCCAGTCAGTCGTCATGCCGCCGGAGTAATCACGCACATAGCGCCAGCCGCCGCTGTAGTCGCCGCTGCAACGTTCGGCGTTATAGGGACTCCACGGAGCCGGGCCGAGCCAGCGGTTCCAATCGAGTCCCTCGCGCACGGGCTCGGGCTCGAAGCATTTTTCGGTCGACGGCGGGCCGATGCCGACGATGACGCGCTCCAGCTTGCCGATGCGGCCGTTGCGCACCAGCTCGCACGCCAGGCGGAAATTGCTCGACGAACGCTGCTGGCTGCCGGTCTGGAAGACGGTGTTGTAGCGCCGGGCGGCGGCGACCATTGCTTCCGCTTCGCGAATCGTCAGCGACAGCGGTTTTTCGCAATAGACGTCCTTGCCGGCCTTGCAGGCCGCGATGGCAATCATGGCGTGCCAGTGATCGGGGACGGCGATCAGGACAATGTCGATATCCGGCCGGGCGAGGAGTTGTTCAAACTCGTTGTACTCTTCACAGCCGTCGTATGTGCCGCTCGGCTTCTTCGCGGCGTATTGTTCGATCACTTTCTTGCGGGCCTTGCCGCGTTTGACGGCGTCCACATCGCTGATGGCCACGATCTGCACATCATCGTTGTTGAGGAAATTGTGCAGGTGGCCGCCCCCCATGTTGCCCACACCGATGAATCCCATCGTCAGTCGTTCGCTCGGGGCGGTGAAGCCTGATTTGCCGAGCGCACTCGCCGGCACGATGTAAGGGGCGGCCATCGCCGCGGCCGCTGTTGCGGCACCCTTAACAAACTCGCGCCGCGTAACGGATCCCGTTTTCGCCATGACGCACTGCTCCATGCTCTCGTGAGTTACGATTTGTACAACTACGCTTCGTAGAGTAGCGGCAAGCGAAGGAATCGAAAACGGCGTGTGAGCGAAAGTGTTGGGCGTGCGGCGCTAAGATTGTGTTGGCTGGCAGGGCTACGGCATGCCGGTGTATTCGTTGACAATCCAATCCCGGCTGGTCTGGTAGATCGCAACCAGTTCGTCCATGTACGGTGTGAAGGCCTGAAAATGGCCGTAGAACGGGTTGAGTTGGAAGCGGGCGGTTTCGCGTGCTTCGCCCGGAATCGTCATACGCCAGATCGCCGCGGCGGCACCGGTGCGATCCGCGCCGGCCTTGCAGTGGATCAGAATCGGTTCCTGGACGCTCTTAATGGCATCGTAATACTTCAGCAATTCCTCCTGTGACGGCAACTCGCGGGCGCTCCAGCGAATGTCAACGAGCGTAACGCCCTTCTCGTCGCAGACCGCTTTTTCGTTGATGTACCACTGCTCGGAGGGGTTGGCACCGCGGAGATTGATCACAGTCTTCAGCTCGAGGTTGTCGATCATCATCGCCAGCGTCGTGCGATCGACCTGGGCGCTGCGGTAGGCCCGTTCGCTTTCGATCACGGCAAAGTTGTCCACCGGCAGCAGCGGCGCGAAATCGTCGAACACCGCCGTCCCGCAACCGGCCGGCAGGAACACCAGCGTCAGTGCCAAAATGTGCCAGACTTTGCGCCGCATGCGATCCGCTCCTTGGGCCGGCCGCCAGCAGACGGGCCGTGATCCGTGCGTGCATGATGCTACTCAGGCCGGCAGTGGGCGGCAATATGAATCCGGGCGTATTGAAATCTGGCGCCGCTGAGCGTTAAATGCGGCTCGTTCGGCGAATTTCTACTGCTGGAGCTGCTCATGAGCACACGCCCTCGCAAATCGAGGCCATCATCGACTACTGCCGCGACGCGTAATCCGCTGATCGCGCGTTTCCTGCACCACCTGCGTTTTACGCAGGGTGAGGCCTGGGTGACGGCGACGCCGCACGACCATTTTGTCAGCCTGGCCCTGGCGGTGCGCGACCGCATGATCGACCGGATGGTCGCCACGCAGCGGACCTACCACCGGCGCGACGTTAAGCGGGTGTACTACCTGTCGCTCGAATACCTGCTGGGGCGTTCGCTGCGAAATAACCTCGTCTGCCTGGGGCTGTACGAATCCTGCCGCGAGGATCTGGCCAAGCTGGACATTGATCTTGAGCGCGTGTGCGATCTGGAGCCCGATGCCGGTCTGGGCAACGGCGGGCTTGGCCGTCTGGCGGCGTGCTATCTCGACTCCGCCGCGACGCTGCAATTGCCGGTCTACGGCTACGGCATTCGCTACGAGTACGGCATTTTCGAGCAGGAGATCGCCAACGGCTGGCAGGTCGAGCATCCCGATTACTGGCTGCGCTTTGGCACGCCGTGGGAAGTTCCGCGGCCGGAATTCACGACCGCCGTGCGGCTCTACGGCCGGCTCGAAGATCGTCAGGACAAGCAGGGTCGCTATCGTCCGGCGTGGGTCGATTACCGCACCGTGATGGGGCTTCCGTATGACATGCCGATCGTCGGTTACGGCGTGAACACGGTCAACATTTTGCGGCTCTGGTCGGCACGGGCTTCGCACGTGTTCGACTTGGCGGCGTTCAATCGCGGCGGCTACGTCGAGGCGGTGCGTGAGAAGGCCGTCAGCGAAACAATCTCGAAGGTGCTTTACCCGAGCGACGAACTCGAATCCGGGAAGGAACTGCGGCTTCAGCAGCAGTATTTTTTCGTGGCGTGTACGCTGAGCGACATCATCCGCCGCTACGAGAAGACGCACGACCACTATCACAAGCTTCCGCACAAGATCGCGATTCAGCTCAACGACACGCATCCGGCCCTGGCAATCGCCGAGATGATGCGTTTGCTGATCGACGAACGCGGGATGGACTGGGATCCGGCGTGGGAAATCACGCAGAAGTGCTTCGCGTATACGAATCACACGCTGCTGCCGGAAGCGTTGGAAGTGTGGCCGGTCTCGCTGCTGGGCCGCGTGTTGCCGCGCCACCTGCAAATCATCTTCGAGATCAACAAGCGATTTCTCGAGCAGGTCGAATTGCGCTGGCCAGGCGACAGTGAGCGGCAGCGCGATGTCTCACTCGTACAGGAAATGCCCGAGAAGGCGATCCGCATGGCGAACCTGTCGATCGTTGGCAGCCATTCGGTCAACGGCGTGGCCGCATTGCACACCGATCTGATTCGGTCGCGGCTGGTGCCGCGCTTCGCCGAGATGTGGCCGGATAAGTTCATCAACCACACCAACGGCATCACGCCGCGACGCTGGCTGCGGGCGTGCAACGAGCCACTTTCGCACGCGATCAGCGAACGCATCGGCGACGACTGGATCAGCAATCTGGATGACTTGCGCAAACTAGAAGCCTACGCCGACGATTCGGACTTCCAGGATCGCTTCATCGAAGCCAAGGTGCTCAACAAGCAGCGCTTCGCTGACTGGTGCCGGCGGCGAATGGGAATCCAGCTCAACACCAACGCGCTGTTCGACGTGCAGGTGAAACGGCTGCACGAGTACAAGCGGCAGTTGATGAACATTCTCCAGGTCATCATGCGCTATCAGCGGTTGCTCGATGATCCCGGTTGCGATCTGCCGCCACGCGTGGTGCTGTTCGGGGCGAAGGCCGCCCCGGCGTACTCGCGGGCGAAGCTGATCATCAAGCTGATCAACGACGTGGCGTACACGATCAATCACGATCAACGCGTCAACAACCGACTGAAAGTGCTGTTTGTGCCGAACTATTGCGTCTCGCTGGCCGAACTGGTGATTCCCGCGGCGGATCTGTCCGAACAGATCTCAACCGCCGGCATGGAAGCCTCGGGCACGGGGAACATGAAGCTGGCGCTGAATGGGGCGCTGACGATCGGCACGCTGGATGGGGCCAATATCGAGATTCGCGACGCCGTCGGCGAGGAAAACTTCTTCCTGTTCGGCCTGACCGCCGAGCAAGTCGCCGAACAGCGGCCGACGTACGATCCGTGGACGATCTACAACGGAAGCGAACGCATAAGCCGGGCGCTACATGCGCTGACCGACGGAACGTTCAATTCGGATCGGCCGGATCTCTTCGCGCCGATCTTCGACTGGCTGACGCACGAGCGTGACTTCTACATGATCATGGCTGATATGGAGTCGTATCTGGCGGCACAGGATCAGGTCGATGCTCGTTGGCATGATACGCGTGGTTGGGCGCGCAGCGCGATTCTGAACGTCGCGCGCGTGGGCTACTTCTCCAGTGATCGGGCCGTTTGGGAATACGCTACGGAGACCTGGGGCGTGAAGCCGATTGCCATTCGCGTGCCGGCCCAGGTCCGCTCGCACCTGCCGCCCGCCAGCGGGCCGACCGAACCGACCCCGGCCATCGCAACGGTGAAGAGCTGAGAGGCGCAGTCAGGCGAACCCGCGAAATCAGCGCACAAAAATAGCGCCTCGGGTGTGGGCCATCCCGAGGCGCCAGGATCGAATGATACCGAACGATTAGTGAGAAAGAGTAAGGCGACTAAGACCCTGCGTCCGTCGCTTCACTGCCAAAAGTACGCCGCGTCTAGTCCCGCGGCGGGCGGTCCTCCACCAGCAACAAGCCGGGCGCCGCTCGATTGTTGAGCAGCGATCGAATCACGGTCTCCGGCTGTCCGCGTAAGGCCCGCAAACGACAAGCAGCGTGACACCTGCGTGCCAAGTCCATCAACTTCGCCACGACCGGTGTCCACGGCGCTGCGATTGTACGTACGTTACCGAAGTCGAAGACGATCTCGGAAAACGTCTCGTTCAACCGTTCCGCGAGCAGTCGCTCTGAGATCGTCCGCACTTCGTCGTACGACAGCACGGCACGGAGACTGCGTACACACAGCACTCCGGGTACATCCATCTCAACTGCCCAGGGATCAGACGCCGTGCGAGTTGTCTGTGTTGCTGACAGCATCGCACGCTCCCTATGCAAGAATTAGAATTCAATACGAGGGTAGGCGACGCAAGCGGAATCGGTTCCGAAGTCTCCCCCACGCTCGGTGGCGACCGGCCCCATAACTCGATCACGGTGCAATTGGCCGAAAAAAACAAACGCCGCGTGCCAATGACACGCGGCGTTCGCTGATTCTCGGTTATCTGACGACTTCAGACGGAGCGATTATGGGCAGCTTTGGCCATAACTCGCGAGAAGCGTCTGAAGGTCCGCCAAGTCGACGTCGTTATCACCATCCAGGTCGCCCGCGTAACCAGCGCCCGTCTGGCCGTAGTTCGACAACAGAATCTGGAGGTCGGCCAGGTCAACGTCGCAGTCGCCGTCGAGGTCGCCGACGATCTGCGGCGTTGTGTCGATGCCGTAGATCTCGACGTCGTCGATATTCCAACCCGGATAACTGGTGCCGCTATCGGTCGAGCCCATGCTCCAGCGGACGTAGACCGTCGGTTCGCCATCGGCCTCGGCCGAGATATCGAAGACAATCTGGCTCCAGGCAGAATCGCTGATCGAGCCGCCGGCCGGGTTCGACCACAACGTGGTCCAGTCCGCACCGTTATTCGAGACCTCGATCGTCGCGTTGTCATACGGCGCCCGTTCGACGCCGAGCCAACGCCAGAAACGCAGCTCGGTGCTGATCAAACCACTGCAATCGATCGCGGTCGTGGTCAGGTAGTACGGCGCCGCGAGGTTGTTGGCATAGTCGCCGAGCAGGTTGTAGCCGTAGACACTGCCGCCGGTGTAGCCGGCGTCGGGGTCGGCATTGTGCGACCCCCAACCCATCGGCGTGCCGTACGCCCACTGGCCTTCGGTCGACCAGCCCGGATCGCTGTCGAGCGGATAGCTGTAAATGAGATCCGCGGCTGGCAGTGTGACATCGATACTGATCACGGCCTCGTTCGAGTCGCCGCCTTCCGGCGCAACTCCACCGTCGTTGGCCTTGAAGTTGAACGCGTCAGTGCCGTAGAACCACAGCCCCGGCGTGTACGTCACTTCGTTGCCGCCGTTGGCAAGTTCGTACGGGACGGTGTCGATCGCACCGGCTTGCGGATCGGTCAGCGTACCACTCGTCGGCAGCGTCGTGATGATGTACACCAGCGTTGCCGGCTCGGGCAGGCCGTCGTCGGTCGCAGTCAGCATCACCGTCACCGGCGTATTGGCCGTCGTGCTGACCGAATCGCCCGATGCAACCGGCGGTTTCGGGCCACAGGCGCCCATGCCCGACAGGTCGGTTGCGTAGTAGTCCGGATCCAGTCCTTCGCCCTCGGACAAGCCCGCCAAACCATCGGTCGCGGCCAGGTCGAGGTAGCTGATGTGGAGGTCGCCGTTGAAGAACAGTTCGATCTGGAACGTGTTGGTGGTCGTTTCGTTGTATTCCGGCACGTTCAAGTACGTGACCGCCACGCGGTCTTCCAACTGCTTCCACGAAACCGTTCCGCCGCTCGACGGATTCAGATCGTCATACAACGCGGCGACGCGCGGAATCGCGAAGTGCTCTTCGAGTGTCTCGTCGTAGTCCGTATCCGATGCGCCGAACGTGAGATAGCCGTTCGAACTGACATAGAAACTGCCATAGCTTACGCCGTAGAGGCTAACTTCCGCACCGTCCGACAACGTGATCTGCTCGGCATCGTCATCCGAGAGCGAGATTGTCGTGCCGCCGGCCGGATCGGTCGGCAGTTCGGTGATTTCCTCGACACAGCCGGCGTAGAAATCGATGGTCGAGTTCGGGCTGAAGAGCAACTTGAGACCGTCGAGGTCGTTGCTGCCGAACATTTCGGTAAAGAAGTTCGGAATGTCCGGAGTCGTGAAGTAGTAGCAATTGCCGCCGTTGTCGTCGGTCGCCGGATTGCCGGCCACGTCCGCGGCGTCTACGGCGAAGAAGTAGGTCGTCTCGTCCGTCAGGCCGCTGATCACAACCTCGTGCGTCGTGCCGTAGCCGGTTTGCGAAGCAACTTCGGTCAGGTTGCCGCAGGCATCGCCAAAGCGAACCGAACCGACCGTATCTTCGTCGGTCTCAAACGTGATCAACGCGCTACGCGGTTCGACGTCCGCCACGACCACGTTAAAGATTTGCGGCGGCGTGCAATCGACAAGGGCGGTGTCGGTTACGACCACGTTGGTGCCGCCCTGCCCGTCGTCGGCGTCAATATACGTTGCGGTAATGAGGTCGCCTTCGGTAACCCAAAGAACGCCGGCCGCGTCGGCCGTGCTGATTGAGATCGAACCGCGGAAGTCCGCCGTCTCGCCTGCCGTTTCGGTGAGCGTGATGGTTTCGCCGGCCGACTCGGTATCCGACGACACAGTAATCTGCACGGTTTCAACCGCGTTCGGATCGGTGTTCAGATCGCAATCAACAACGCGCACATTGACCACGTCTTCACAGAGATAGTCTGAGCTATCAACCGTGATGTGACCGTCCGGCGTACAAGTGGCGAGGAAGCCGCCGCTGAGGACGAGGGCGAAGTCGGCGTCGACTTCCGGCGTCTCGACGTGACTGTCCTGGTTGACCTCATCTGCGAAGACCGTGACGCTCCACACGCCCGATTGCGGGCTCTGCACGAAGACGTTCTCGACGGTGTCGGCATCATCGGCACTGCCGCCGATGGTTGACCAATTACCCGCGAGCAGGCCGTTGTTGCCCCAGTAGATATCGCCGGTGGGCGAGATCACGCGGAGTGAGAGGTCGTTGATACGCTGCTGGGCGGCCGTGGGGACGCCCATCGGGTCGGCGTAAACCAGCGTGACCCGCAGCTCGGGCGTACCTTCCTCGACGTACGCGACGTACTCGACACTTTCCATGTTGCCGAGCACTTCGGTCTCGTCGATGAACGAGATCTTGTCGCGCAGGTCCCAGAGGTTAGCCACACTCGGGTTGCCCCAGCCCTGATGGACGCGGGTCAGGTCGGCGCTGCTGCCGCTGAAATCATACGGATTCGCAGTGTTGATCAGCGCCGCCTTGGCGGTCGTCATGTGACAGCGATTGTCGAATACGTCGGCGCCGGGATCGACCTCGTTGCCGAAGACACCTTCGGACCACATCTGGAAGAACAGGCCGACATGGCCGGCAATTGAAGGCGTCGCACCGCTCGTGCCGCCGAACTCCGTATAGCCGCCACCGGAAGTCGCGGTGTAGGTATCGTCATAGAAGAAGCACAGATCGGGTTTGATGCGGCCGTCGCTGGCCGGCCCGATCGAGCCGGTATTGCACCAGCAATCATCGTCGCGGGTCAGCGTGTTGTAGTGGTTCACTGCACCACCCGAGATGATGTTCTTGGCCCAGGCCTGCGGGCGCGAATCACGCGAACCGGCATTACTCTGTGACTGCGTCAGAACGATGTCGTAGATGAACAACATGTCGTCCATCTCGGCCGAGATGGTCGTGTATTCGGTCGTGCGCGAGTCGCCGGTGCTGTTGGTCTGGAACACGGTGCGGTAGATGTCGCCCGGATCAACAAGTTCAGCAGTGTGATCGTAGCGCGTTGTCCCGCCGCCAATGAGGCCGTTCGTGCTGCACGCGAAGATGCCAACTGCGTCCGGAATGAGGCCGCGTGCCTGCGGAACCACGCCCTGCGCGAACAGAATACCGTAGACACTGGTGCCGTGGGCTGTATCAGAACCGGCGCGGTGGATGATCGGCGGATCGCCCCACTCCTGGTGATTGACGTCAAGCTCCGTGTCAGCCACTTCGGCCCGCACGCCCTGGCCGGTGAAGCCGGCGACGGTTTCGAGGTAGTTCGCCCCGCCCAACTCGCGAACGAGATCCATATCGATCTCGGTCGGGTTCTTGCGGTCGATGAACATCACGTCATCCAGACCGGCAATCTGCACGACCTGATCCAGCGTCAGATTGGCTTCGATGCGGAAGCCCTTCGGCGTGCTGCCGAAGACCTTGCCGCCGATCTGCTTGATAAATGCTGACACGCGATCCTGCGCCGCAATGCCGCGTTCGTGCAGCATGATAGAATAGCGCCGCATCGCGACCTGCTGGCCGGTTTCGATCTGCGTCAGAATCTCTTCTTCGAGCTTGTACGCCGGATGCACCGGCGTGATCGCCCGCACGTAGGGCAGCCCCGCGACCTGCTCCAGCACGTCCGGCGTCATGACGACGAAATGCGCGTGATTGGCAACGAACTGGTAGACCTTGCCGCCCATGTTGCGAATCGCGGTGCGGAACTCCTCCAGCGGCTGCGTTGCGAACTGCACGATGTACAGATTGCCATCGGCCGGCATGGTCAGCCCGGCACGGGCGGTCGGCGCCGCGCCCAGCGGATCAAACGCCGCGTGGCGAAGCCCCAGCGTGTAGGACGTCTGCGTGACACGTGCAATCTGCTGGCCGTCTTTGCTGACGGCGTAGAACGGCAACGTCAGTCCGTCGGTCGTGGTCTCGTTCCAGAGAATGAGAACCGCTTGCGATCCGTCGACCGCAATCGTATGCAGCCCGGTCACTTCGTTGGCGGTTGAACGATACACCTCGCCGCTGAAACTGAGCTCGCTGCCTGTGTCGGTGACACTGATCTGGGCAGCGCCGGCGAGTCCCTCATCGCCCGCCTGCGCAATCGGCCCCATCGCTGCCAGCGCACAACACAGTGTGGCTGCCAGCAGAATCCGTCTTGCCAAGTTCATCTTTATGCTCCCAATGGGTGGCTAAATGCACTCCGGGCGGCGTGTGCACCGGGTGCCTCTGCCTGACCAAGAATTGACTGTGCCCTCGCTGCACGGTCCGAACGTGAGAATAGACGCCTCCCGCCCCTCGGCGGAACGCGAGTCGCAAGTGTTGCTGGCCTCGTATGGGTACCAGATACGTCCACAATACCCCGCCGCCGGGGGCGAATCAACGCGAAACGCCGTTGGCCGATGCGCCTGCGGGTCGTGATTATCGGGACGTCGCCCTACTCGCCTAGTTGCAGGACGTTCCGTAGGCACTCAGCAGCAGTTGCAGGTCGGCAAGATTAACGGCTCCATCCTCCGTGAGGTCGCCATCCTCGTACGCTGCCCCGCTGGTTGTGCCGTAATTGGCCAGCAGTTGCTGCAAGTCTTCGAGGTTGACGTAGCCGTCCGAGGTGATGTCGGCGAAGGGGCTACTGATGATGGTATTCACGAAAACGTCCGCCGTACCGCGGGTCGTATCCGGATAGCAGGCATACGAGCGGCAACGGGCAACGGCGAGGCCCAGATAGTCGCCCAGGAATCCGCCGCCGAAGCCGTCGTACGCGGTGTTGAAGGTCGCAGACATCGGCATTTCCTTCCAGGAATCGCCGGCGTCATCGCTATAGGCGTAATAGGCCCGCACGTAGCCATCGGCACTTGCCTCGTCGTCCTGTGCAACCGCGCGCGTGTCGAAAAACACCATGTGAATTCGACCCGATTGATCGACCTCGATCCAGGGGAAGAACTGGTCGCCGGGCGGAACGGCGTCGCTATTGATGATCACGGGCGTCGTCCAGGACGTGCCTTCGTTGGTGGACTTCGTGAAATAGAGATCGACGTTGCTGTTACCCGAGACGATGTTGGTCGTGTCGAAGTACACACAATACAACGTGCCGGTGTTGGGATCGACAGCAAGGTGTGCCATTGGCGCGACGCGGAAAGAGCCGGGGAAGCGGGTACCGTCGACGCCCCACACGTCCATGCGCGTTGCCACTAGCAAGCTCGAACTAAGCGAATCGCCGCCATCGTAGCTGCGGATCAACTCAATTCGATCGCCGGCGCCCGACCAATTCCAGTACAGGATATAGAGTTCGCCGTTCGGCCCGATACGCGGCAGGAAACCGAGGCCGGTGTCGAGATAATCGGGGCCGCTCCAACTGTCGCCCATGTCGGTCGAGATCAGCAGCCCCTCGTTGTAGGCGATATAGACGCGGGTCGTGTTTGGATTGCCCGGAACAGGGCCCGCCGCCATCCAGCACTTGTCGGCCCCGCCCGTCACTTCGGCCATCACGGTTGGCTTAAACGAACTGGAACCGTAGTCCTTCCGCGCGGTGTAGACGCCGCCGTTGCTGTCAAATGAAATCGCGCCGACCCAGAGCGCGCCGGTGCGTGGGTCAATTGCCGTCATTGGATCGCCTTCAGTCGGCGCTTGATACGCCGCCGGCGGCCGCACGAGGAAATCGTCCCAGGTCGCCCCACCGTCCTGGCTGAGGCCGACGCCCAACCGAGCGCTGCCTTCGCGATAGTCGTTCCAAGTGGCTACAACCTCGAAGGGATCGTACTCGCTGGCCGCGATGGAGGTCTCGTTGCTGGGACCGTTGTTGCCGTTGTCGGCGCGAATCTGTGCGCCAATGATCGGCGTGCCCGCGCGCGACAAAGTCGCCACCTCCGCCGGCTCCATCTCGCCCCGCAGCAATTGCAGAAACTGTGGCGGCATCGCGCGACCGCTTGCTTCCGCGGCGGCGACGTGCTGCTCCGCTCGCCGGGTCTCGCCCTGGTAGTAGCTCTCGATCGCCAGACGCGCGTGGGCTTCGGCATGCTGCGGATCGCGATCGAGAAGTTCTTCGAGCATCGCAATGGCGGCGTCGCGTTGGCCCTGGCGGCCAAGTGCATCGGCCAGGCCATAGCGGGCACTGACGGAATCGGGATTCAGGTCGAGCGCCGTGCGGAATGCCGCGGCGGCCTGTGGAAACTTGCGTTTCATCAGCAGTGCCCCGCCGAGGCCTTCGTAATACTCGGCCACGTCGGGCGCAAACAGCACGGCTTTAGTAAACGCCGCCAGCATCTCGATGCTGCGGTTGTGGCGAAGCAGCTCCTGTCCGCGTTTGAACTCGACGCGAGCGTGCTCGGCATTGCGGCCATCGATGATCTGCCCTGCCACGGCGGTGTCGATCACAACGCGTCCGCTGTCATACAGGAGACCGCGCATCGCCTCGCGTGTCAGTCGGCGGCGGTATTCATTGGGCGGGCTCGCCGCGGTTGAGGCCTCTTCCGTGCCGGACACGCTGAGGGTGCAGCATTTCTCCGATTTGCAGGGGGCGGTGTCCTTCTTTCCGGTTTGACAACCACTGAGAATGATCGTCCCGATCAGGAGCATCGCCAGAAGACCTGTCTCTGTTCGCATCGCAGTTCCCTTTCCTGTCGGCGCGCAGCCCCGCCGAACAATGAACTCGCCACTGATAGCCTGATCGTAGCCGCCCCGCTCCCTGGAGCCAAAGAAAAACGCGCGGATTCGACGAAGTGCGCTATGGGTGAGATGCCGCCGGTCGCACCCTGTGCTGCAAAGCGCCGGATCGAATGCTCTCCGGCGTTGCAGTGTCGGATGACTGCGGCATGACGCGGCCCGGCCGTGCACCGGCCAGGAATGCGGCAATGTCGTCCACGTCGAGCCAGTTGTCGCGGTTGAGATCTCCTACCACCAGTTCGCCCAAGCCCAGCGATCGCAATTCCTGCACCGAAATGCGTGTGATCGCGCCGTCGCCACGCGCCCGTGTCTTGCTGGCACAGCAAGCAGGATCGCACTCGTTGGCGAAGTGGCTGTGGATATACGTGAAACTGCCTTCGGAAACGAGGCCGTCGCCGCTGAAGTCGGCGTGCCAGGGATGATTCGGATCAGCCCAACCGCACGGCGTGTCGCCCGTGCCGAAATCGTGCGCGAATTCCAGCACGAAGTAGCCGTAGTCGATGATGTCGATCGCGCAGTTGTCGTCCACGTTTCCGCTCGTCAGCCGTTTGCCGGCGGTAACGAAGTCCGCCACGTACATCTCACTGGTCATCTCCAGCTCAAGCGTGATGCGCAGCGTGTGTCTCGGATCGCGGGCCTGCACGCAGGTGTAATCGCCGCAGGGCACATCGATGATCCCGGCCGCGGTCGCCCCCAACCACGGGCGGTTGGGATCGATCAACTCGAAATCAAGTTCCGCTTCGACTTCGACCAGCTCCTGGTTCGGGTCGTCGCAATTGGAAAGCTCGAAGGCGATGCAGCGGCTGACCGGATGCCGCACGTCGAGCGCCAAGCTGACGTCCATCTCATTAACGGGCAACACCGTGATCGTCTGCGTGCATTCATTCACGTTGCCGCAGACATCTTCGGTCTGCCAGGTGATCGTGGTCGTGCGGCCGGTTGGCGAGGCATGGCCGTTGGGATCGAGCGCCGGATACGGCACGCCGAAGAGCGGTTTGCGATCGCTGCGATAGCCGGTGACGATCGGGCTGTCGTCGCACGAATCTACGGCCTCGGCCCAGCCGGGCCAGATCGCCGCACCGCACGTACCGACATCCGCCTTGATCAGCATGTCGTCCGGACAGGTGATCTCCGGCGGCTGCGTGTCGTCGACGTGGATGACTTGCGTAAACGACTGCACGTTGCCGCAGGCGTCCTCCGACGTCCACCGTCGCGTGAGATGGTAGTTGTGCTCGCACGTGCCAGAGGCGGGGATCTCGACGAACTGCACCGTCGGCGTGATGTCCGGATTGTTCGGGTCAATCAGGCAGTTGTCGGTCGCGGTGACATCTTCGACCGGTGGCACGGCGTCGCATTCGACCCACAATTCCGTTTCCGCCGGCGTACCACTGAGAACGGGCGGATCGATGTCTTCAACGTTGATGACCTGAGTGAACTCGGCCATGTTGCCGCAGTCGTCGGTGAACTGCCACGAACGCGTCAGGACATACGCATTGGGGCATTGCTGATCGCTACGGACTTCTTCGTAGATGAGTTGCGGCGCGCCGTCGCAATTGTCCGCGGCAACGATAAGGGCCGGGGCCGGGACGGCATCGCACGAAACGACGATCGCCGCCGGCGGCAGCGTGTTCGGATCGAGCAACGGAGCCGTGCTATCGTTGACCGTCACGACTTGCGTGCAGGAGCTGTGATTGCCGCACGCGTCGCGGGCGGTCCAGGTGCGCAGCAACGTATGGGCGTGTTCGCACGGCGGATCGTTTTCGATTTGAACCACGTTGAGCACGACGTTCGGGTCGCTGTCGCAATTGTCCGTGGCGGTGACAGCTTCGACGCCGGGCAGCAGATCCTCTTCCTGGCATTGAATCGTGACATTCCCCGGGCAACCCTGGAGCGTCGGCGAGGTTGTGTCACGCACGTTGAGATACATCACACACTGACGCGAATTGCCGCAACTATCCGTTGCAGTCCAGGTGCGCGTGATGAGCCGTGCGGCACAATTCGGATCTTTGACCGGCAACGGCTCCGGATCCTGCTCGAAGGTGACGACCGGGGCCGCGTCGCAATTGTCGCTCGCGGTGACGAGCAGTCCGGCGTTGGGGTCGTCGTCGATCCAGATCGGATACGCCGTGGCGAGGTCGCTGCATTCGACATTGAATGTGTAGCTGGCCGGATCGAAGGCGGGATCATTCGGATCGCCGCCAAGACAGTTGTCGAAGGTCGGGCGGGTTTGGTCGATCGAAATGCTGTCGATCTCGAACATCAGTGGACACACCGGGCCGCAGCAAGCAGTGCTGAGCATCGTCGGCCAGGTTGCCTGCCGAAACGCGACCAGGTTCTCGCGTGAGCACACTTGGTTGAGAGCCTCGAAACGCAGCACCGCCATGGTCACATCTTCGGCGGTGCCAACGATCGCGTTGGGGTCCTGCGGATTCACGCCGATGGCATAGTCGATTGTTCCGCCCGTTTGGCTGACGGTTTCCAGGAGTTCGGCACTGAAGGGATAGTCGCCTGGCACGGCTTCGAGGAATAGCAGGCGTGCGGGATCGAACCGCAGGTAGAACTGGCCGCCGATGATGGCGTAGTTCGGATCGTCGAGGTCGGTCATGCGAATACGCACTTCAACGACGTCGCCAACACGCAGGCAGGTCTGGTCGGGTTCGAGCGTCAGATGACCACGCGGCGAACAGCTTTCGACCAAGCGCACATTGGCCCAGGGCGTATCGTCCCATTCGTCGAGCGAACTGCCGTCCCAGACGTAGGTGACCTCAGTCCGCAACAGATCATCATCCCAGGCTTGCATGTAGAAGGTGAACGGTTCCGCGGCCGGGGTGGCAAAGTGGACCGTGTACCACAGGTCGGCGGTGCGCTCACCGTCTGCGACCATGAGCTGTCCGTTGTTATACGTCTGCGCCCATGTGGTGGGCTGGAAGCCGTCGATGCCGGTCGGCGTGCTGAATGCCCCTTCGACGGCGAGAAATTGCAGCCGATCCACGCCGACGAGATTCTGAAAATGCCAGGTGAGGGACCAGTTGTCACGAGTGGTGATGGTTGGACCGCCGACGAGTTGCGGGCGCACGTTCTCTGTCGCGGCCGGCGCAGTGGCTCGTGCAGGTTGCGCCTGCGTTGGCGCAGCCGTGCCCAGAAGCAGAGCTGCCAGTGCCACGGCGGTACTGCGCAATCGCGCAGCAACACACCTAGTGCAGCTGTCATCCATCCAATAGCAAGCTTTCCCCTCTTGCCCCTCCAAGGGCTCGAGGATATGGAAACTGGCGTGACCTGTCCTGATTCCCCGATAACCAGTGTAGCACGCCGACCTATAAATGCCAGCTTTTCCTACTCGTGTCTCGCGCTATTTTGTGTTGCAGGCCGGCTTCTGGATTGGTTATGAGACCTTAGGGGACGCCGTGGGCGTGCGGTCCGATACTTTCCCGGACAGCAACCACATCTGCGCGGCGGCGAAGGCGAACAACGTCGCGGCGAGGATCAGCGGGATGCTGAATGAGCCGGTGAGTTTGTACATCAGCATGCCCAGACTCTGGAACACAACGCCACGCAAGCCGACAAGAGAAGCGTGAACGCCGGAATAGAGGGGTACCTTATCGGCGCTGCCTGCCAGCAGGATCGGCCCCAGCGTCCAGCCCATCATCACGCCCGCCAGGCCGCAGCCGTAGACTAGGCTGGCGGTCGCGACGCCAGACGGGCCGGTCGCGACAAGCAGCAGCAGCGGATAGAGCCCGAGCACGGCGAACGCCAGGCCACTGGTGCGGATCGGCCCGGCTTTGTCGAGCAGCCAGCCCATTGGGAGTGTGAGCACCAGCATCGCGCCGCGCAGAATCATCTGCGTCGAGTGCGCGTATTCCTCGTAGCGCATGTCGAGCCGATCGGTCGCCAACACTGGCAACAGTGCCTCGCAGATCATGAACGCGGCGCCATAGGTCATGAACGCCGCCTCGTAGCGCAGGAACGTGCGATCCTGGCGCAGCAGACGCCCCATTTCCAACAGCGGCACCAGCGGGGCCTTCCATGAGCCGCGGCGGGCCGGAGGACGCGTGTCAGTGCCGGCCTTGCTGACAAGGGCAATCAGGATCAGCACGCCCAGCAGTTGCACGGCACAGGCGCCGACGAAGAACATGCGGAATGCATCCGGCCGTTGTTCGAGCCAGCGGCCGACCAGGTACACCGCTCCGGCACTCCCCGCAAACATGGTCAAATTCAGAACGGCGTACGCGCGGCCGCGAATCGAATCGGGATAGAACTGTTTGAGGAGCTTGCCATAGACCGGCGGCCAGCTTGCGAAGCCGATGCAGGAGACGACATGGCACGCCAGAAACTGCCAGTAATCGCCAGCAAGGGAGATGAGCCCCAGCGGCAACGCTGCCACCAGCCAGAAGAGCAACAGGTACGTCCGCACGCGAATCCAGGAGAGCAACTCGGCCCAGAAGATCGAGAACATCATCAGCGTCGGAATGGCGGCGGTGACGAGCGTCGTCTGCCAGTCCTTGATGTCCGGGTTGTCGTCGCCGAAGCGCAATCGCACCAGCATCGGCATCAGCCACATGATGTTGGCGAAAAGCGTGGAATAGCAGAGCATGTAGAGAATCTGCCCCACCAGCGCAACCGCCGGCCGCAACGCCCGCGGCGGCGTAGCAACGCCGTCCTCGATTGAGGCGGGAACAGACTGTGCTCGCGATTCGGGACTCTCGCCCATCGATTGACCGTATGCCGTAAGTTGCCCAGACAGCCCCCCAACCAACCACACCAGCGGGGGATTATAGCACGCGAGGGGCAGGGCCAGTGGGATGACGCCTTGCCCTTCCCAACGGCAGGCACGATACTCCGGAGAGCACAGCATCCTTTCATCCGGTCCAAGGACTGTCCACCAAATACGGGGCGGACAATTGACCTGCTGGGAAACACGCCGACCAAGGGGCTTGGAATGTACTTGATGTACGTCGACGAAAGCGGCGACAGCGGAATGACCAATTCACCGTCGCGCTACTTCTGTCTGTCCGGTGTTGTGGTTCATGAATTGCGGTGGAAGGACACGCTGGCAGATCTGTTGAGTTTTCGGCACTGGCTCAAATCGACGTACAGCGTATACCTCGATGATGAACTACATGCCGCGGACATGATCAATAAACCATCGCGCGTCGCACCGTCACTTCAGCGTCTCAAGAAGCACGAACGCCTCGCGATTGTCAGGCACTTCGCGGACCAGATCGCCCGGCTGTCGAACGTTCGCCTGCTTAACGTCGTGGTCGACAAACAGGGCGGTGTGCCGAGTGCAGAGGAGGTGTTTCGCCGTGCGTGGTATACGCTATTTCAGAGATTCGAGAACACGATTCGAAATCAGAATTTCCCCGGACCCAAAAACACGGATGATCGCGGGATCATCTTCCCCGATCAAACTGATGGCGGAAAACTGAGCAGGTATTTGAACGAAATGCGGATGCGAAATCCGTTGAAAGTGCGCCAGCCCCACGGTGCGTTCTATTACAAAGACGAGCCAATCAAAGTAATCATTGAAGATCCGATGTTGCGAGACTCACGCGGTTCCTTCTTCATTCAAGTCGCTGATTGCGTAGCGTTTCTGCTGAAACAGAGTATCCAACCGTGCAGCTACATGCGAAGGCATGGTGGATCGGCTTACTTTCGGAGGCTTGATCCCGTACTGTGCCGGTACGCCAGTTACAAGAATCCTTCGGGTATTGTGCGGCTCTGAATGGGCGCAAAAAATGGGGCCCCGACGGGGGCCCTGGGGGATCTTACTACTCGGACTGCCCGAGGTTCAGATCCACCTACAGTCTATGTTTCTGTTTTCGGCTCGGCAAGGGAATACCTGGAGAGCGATTTCCCGGAGGGAAAAACGGCCCGAACGGACAAGCCGTAACCAATGATTATTACAGCGGTTACAAACACACGCAACTCGAGTTGCTCGCAATAGAGTGGAACGGATCCTGCTGCCATCTCACACCGGCATCTCCACAACTCCCGGGGGCCAGGGCTCCGTCCAATCCGCCTCGCGTTCATAGATCCGCGCGGCTTGCAGGAGGCGTGCTTCCGCAAGCGCCGGGGCCATTAGTTGCAGGCCAATAGGCAAGCCGTTCGGCGAAAAGCCGCAGGGGATTGAGATGGCGGGGATGCCGGCGAGGTTGGCGCTGAGGGTGTAGATGTCGGCGAGGTACATCTGTAGTGGGTCGGCCAGTTTCTCGCCGCGGCGGAAGGCCGGCGTGGGTGCGGTCGGGCTGGCGATGAGGTCGACCTGCCCGAAGGCCTGCTCGAAATCCTGGCGGATCAGTTCGCGGACGCGGCGGGCCTTGTCGTAGTACGCGTCGTAATAGCCCGCCGAGAGGGCGAATGTGCCGAGCATGATGCGGCGTTTGACCTCGGCCCCGAAGCCGGCCGCACGCGAGGCTGCGTAGAGTTCGTGGATGTCGTTCGCGTTCGGAGCACGCTCGCCGTAATGCACACCATCGAAGCGGGCGAGATTGCTGGACGCCTCGGCGGTTGCGAGCAAGTAGTACGTCGCGACGCAGTACGGCGTGTGTGGAAGCGAAATCTCGACAATCTGCGCGCCCAGGCCGCGATAAACCGCCAACGCCGCGGCGACCGCTTGACGAACGTCGTTATCGAGAGCTTCGTCGGCGTATTCGACCGGATGCCCGATGCGCAATTTTGGAGCCAAGGCGGCGAGCTTCTCTTCGTGCAGCGCAGCAACGTAGTCCGCGAGAGGTTCATCGGCGCTGGTGGCGTCGTGGGGATCGTGGCCGGCGACGACGCTCAGCAACAGAGCGCAGTCGGTGACATTCCGCGCCATCGGGCCGATCTGATCCAGGCTCGATGCGTATGCGACCAGGCCATAGCGTGAGACGCGGCCGTAGGTTGGCTTGAGACCGACGACGCCGCAGAATGACGCCGGCTGACGGATGGAGCCGCCGGTGTCGGAGCCGAGGGCGAGCGGAGACATGCCGGCGGCGACGGCCACCGCGGAGCCGCCCGACGATCCGCCGGCAACGTGCTCAGGATTCCATGGGTTACGCGTCGTTCGCAGGGCGCTGTTCTCAGTCGAGGAGCCCATCGCGAACTCGTCGAGGTTGGTCTTGCCGAGAATGAGCCCCCCTGCTCCTTCGATGCGGCGGATGACGGTCGCATCGTATGGCGAATGATAGTTGCGGAGCATCTGCGAGCCGCAGGTCGTGCGCCCGGCAAGTGTGGCGATGTTGTCCTTGATCGCGATCGGCACGCCGGCAAGCGGGCCGACGGCTTCACCGGCGGCGATGTCGCGATCGATGCGCTCGGCATGCCGCTGGGCGTGCTCGGCGGTGATTTCGATGAAGGCGCCACGGGGCGCGTCGAGCAATTCGCAGCGCTGCAACGCTTCGCCAAGGGCGTGCGCAGCCTTCAATTCGCCGCTTCGAACGGCCTGTGCAGTTTCAATAGCAGTGCACGGTTTGCCCACGATGGCCTCGATACGAAGCGAGAATCAGCGCAGAACTCTCAGGGGCAGTGTGGCCGGTCGGCCCAGGTGGTGCAAGCGGGGAAGGTCAGACACCGGAGCCGGCGTCGAGCACGGGCGGCACGCGGAAACAGTTGTCCCGCACGTCGGGCGAATTCGCGAGAGCTTGTCGCACCGTCAGACCAGGACGCGGCTCCTCGGCGCGCAGCATATCGATCATCGCGACAGCCGATGCGCAGGGCGCAACGCCCTCGGTATCGACAGATCCAAGCTGGTCAAAGTAATCGATGATCCGTGCAAGCTCGTGACGCAAAGCAGCGACTTCATCGTCGCGGAGCTTCAAGCGCGCCAAGTCGGCAATCCGGCGGACCTCGGACTCGTCCATCGCAGCGGGCATTGCCGAACGCGGCTGAGGGCTATTCGCCCGCCGGAGCTTCCTGCTGCTCGGGACGCCAGGTGCGCTTGGGCGGCTTGGTGATCAGGCCCATGCGAATGGCCTTGGCGCTGACGCGGATGCGGCAGACCTTGCCGTCGATGATGGCGCGGACCTTCTGGATATTGGGTTTGAAGCGGCGTTTGGTGATGCCGGTGACCTTGCGGCCGACACCGCCGAGGTACTTGGCTTTACCGCGCCGCGCGATCGAACGCCCGAAGATTGTCTGCTTGCCGGTATAAGGACACTTGCGAGCCATCAGATAAACCTCTTGGCTAAACGTCTACTCTCGTCCGAGTTCCCGCCCCGCTGTCCGGAGCGGCGATAGAACATTGGAGTGTACCGCGCTTGTCCCAGACGGTCAATCCAGCCGGGAGGCGTTGCTATCCCCTTTGCCGGCTGAATATAGGACCTACTCTCGCGGGGCAATCGTCACCGATCGCGGCGTTTGCGTGTATAATCCGCGTTCGTACTCTGTGTGGACGCACCGTAACTCTGCCAATACACCGTTTGGGATAGGGACATCACGGATGAGCATGCGAAACTGGAATCTGGTGAAAGCTTCGGTCGCCGGCATCCTCTGCTGGGCTTTCTTGGGGACAGGGCTACTGGCCACGCCAACCGCGTCGGCCCAGGAGTTTATTGACGAGGATACCACGCCTGATCTGCCCGAGGTGCCCCGCGTCAAACGCGAGAAGATTCACGATACCAATCTGCTGCTGATTGTGGTGGACGGCCTGCGGGCTGACCACCTCGGCACGTACGGCTACGACCGCCCCACCAGCCCGGCGATTGACGCTTTGGCCAAAGAAGGCGTCGTGTTCGAGCGAGCCTACATGGCGGCGGCGAACCCGATTCCAGCCCTGACGTCGCTGCTGACGTCCACCTGGAGTTGTGAGCACGGGATGTTAAACGCCAAGTCGCAGCTCGCGCGGGCAAGATTCCCGATCACGCAGCGTTACCACGAGGCGGGGTTGAATCCGCTGCTGCTGACGTCGAGCGTTTATTCGTACGCGGTTCCGCCGATCGGCCGGGCTTTCAAGGAGACGGTGGTCGGAGCACCGATCAACGGCCAGAGTGTCGACGACGTGCTCACGAAGCAGGCGCAGCGTCCCTTCCTGCTGATGATTCACAAGACCGAAACATCGGTTCCGCACCTGTCGGCTCCGGAGCACACCGCCGGTTTCAAGGACGTCCCGCAGGCCGTGCGCGACGAGTTGGCCGCACGGCTGGCGCAGCTTGCCCCAAAGAAAAAAGCCGGCGGAAGAAGTGACGAGAGTGACGACAAGACGCCCGCAACCGGCCTGGAAGACATAGCCGCCGAGTGCGTTGAGTTGTACGACAGTTCGGTGCGTCTCGTGGATGACCACGTCGCTTCGATCATCGCTGCCCTCAAGGAACAGGGCGAATGGGACAACACGCTGGTCGTGCTGACCTCCGACCACGGCTTCGGGCTGGGCGAACATGGGGAGTGGTATCGCGGCGACGGCCCGTATGACGAGTTGATCCACGTGCCGTTGATCATTCGATTCCCGCAATCCAAGTTCGCGGGCAAACGCGTCAGCGAGACAGTTTGCCAGACGGATCTTCTGCCAACGCTGAATGCGGCGTTGAAGCTGAAAGGTGCGACCGCGAATTACAACGTGCGCGGCCGCGATCTGATGCCGCTGGTCAAGGGGCAGGAACTGCCCGGCGCGGATGACTTCATGGTCACGACGATTCGCATGAACCCGCGCAAGCTGATTACGCCGGCACAGCGCGCCCGCGGACACGTGAGCGTGGTGGCCTTCTACGGTCCGTGGAAAGGGATCTGGCACCGTGAGCCGGGCACGCTGGAGTTGTACAACCTGGACGACGATCCCGGCGAGCAGAACGACGTAGCCGAGAGTAATCCTGAGTTGACGTTGGCGATGAAGGCTTTCGCACGACTGTGGCGCGCGGATTGTTCCGACAAGGCGCCGATGCGCATTCGTCAGCGCCCGCAGATGAAGCGTCTGAACCGCTAGAACGCGGCCGATGGCCCGGCCGGCGGCGCTGGTGCGCCGCCGACTGGCGTGGTACATTTCGTAGCGACGCCGCGGCACGGCCCCGGCGACGACCATTCATACGATCACGCAAGACGTTTCGAGGACAAACACCGTGGCTGCCAAACGAAAGAGCAAAGCGTGCCCCGCGTTGTATGCGGATCGCATCAAGCGCGTGCGGGCCGAAATGGAAGCGAAGAAGCTCGACGGCTACCTGGTCCAGGACCGCAAGGATCAGTATTGGCTGACGGGTTTCACGGGCGAAGACGGCTACGTGCTGGTCACCAAGAAGGAAGTCGCCCTGCTGACCGACGGGCGATTCGACGAAGCGGCGAACATCCAGGCTCCCTGGGCGGTCAAAGTGCTGCGTGAGCAGCGCACGCCGGAGCGGACGGCCAAGGAATTGAAAGCTCGCCGGCTGAAGCGTGTCGGCTTCGATCCCGACCATTTCACCGTAGCGGACTTTACGGGTACGCGCAAGGCCGCCCGGCCGGTTCAGCTCATCGCCGCCAGCGGGCTGGTGCTCGGCATGCGGCAGTGCAAGGACAAGGGTGAAGTTGACGCGATCGTCAAGGCAATCCGCGTATCGGAGAAGGCGTTCAAGAAGACCGCCAAGTGGATCAAGGTCGGCATGACCGAGTCAGACATTGCGGCCAAGCTGGCCTACGAGATGCAGCGGCTTGGCGCGAAGGATGTTTCCTTCCCGACGATCGTCGCGGTGGGGCCGAACGGCGCGTTGCCGCACTACGAGACCGGCGATCGCAAAGTCACGAAGAATTCGCCGATCCTGATCGACTGGGGTGCGGAAGTTGACTGGTACGTCAGCGACTTGACCCGCATGATATGGCCCGGTAGCATCCCGCGCGAACTTGCCAAGGTGAACAAGATTGTCACCGAGGCACACGATGCAGCGATCGCGGCGATCAAGCCGGGCGTCACCGCGCACGAAATCGACGCGATTGCGCGTAAGATAATCACGAAAGCCGGCTACGGGTCGTGTTTTAACCACGCGACCGGCCACGGAATGGGGCTCGACGTTCACGAAGCCCCGCGCGTCGGCAAGGGTACGAATGTGAAGCTCGAACCCGGAATGGTCATTACGATCGAGCCGGGGATTTACCTGCCGGGTAAGGGCGGCGTAAGGCTCGAAGACGACATCCTCGTGACCGAAACCGGTTCCCAGGTGTTGTCGGAACTGCCGCTGTAACTGCCACCCGGTCAGTATGAGCACGAGAGAATCGATGGATATTAAGCACATCAAGAACCTCATCGCGCTGATGACCGAGAATGACCTCAGCGACCTCGAGGTCAAAGAAGGCGAAACGCAGATAGTCTTGCGGCGCGGCAAGCCGCCGGTCGTGCAGGCCGCGGCTCCGGCCGTCGTCGCTCCCGTGGCGGCCCCGGTTGGCGAAGCCGCACCGGCTGCACCAGCACCGGCGGAAAGCAACGACACGGTGATTCGTTCGCCGATGGTCGGAACGTTCTACGCCGCTCCCGATCCGGATTCGGCTCCGTTCGTCAATGTCGGCGACGAAGTCAACACGGAGACGGTCGTGTGTCTGGTCGAAGCGATGAAGGTCTTCAACGAAATCAAGGCCGAAGTCAGCGGACGCCTCACGAAGGTTCTCGTCAGCAACGGGCAGGCGGTTGAGTTTGATCAGCCCCTGTTTGCTGTGGCCCCTGCCTGATCGGATCGCTGTCGCGAGGCCTCTATGTTCAGTCGCATTCTCGTCGCCAATCGGGGTGAAATCGCACTGCGGGTAATCCGCGCCTGTCGCGATATGGGTATCGAAGCGATTGCGGTCTATAGCCAGGCCGATCGTGACGCCCCCTATCTGCAACTGGCCCACGACGCCGTGTGCATCGGCCCCGCCGCGGCCGCCGCGTCGTATCTCAATCCGGCGGCGATCATGTCGGCGGCGGAGATTACCGACGTCGAGGCGATTCATCCCGGCTACGGCTTTTTGGCGGAAAACTCGACATTTGCACAGATGTGCCGCGAAGCGAAGATCGAGTTCATCGGTCCGACCGTCGAGGCCATGGATTTGCTCGGCAACAAAGTCGCCGCGCGGCAACTGGCAAAGAAAGCCCGCGTCCCTACCGTGCCCGGCAGCGACGGCGCCGTCGAGGACGAGGAGGCCGCGCTCGAGATCGCCGCGAAGATCGGCTATCCGATCATGATCAAGGCTTCGGCCGGCGGCGGCGGACGCGGAATTCGCCCGGTACACAACAAGGCGGCCCTGCTCAGCAGTTTTCGCAACGCGCGGGCCGAGGCCGATGCCGCGTTCAAAGACGGCACGCTCTATATGGAGAAGCTGATCGAACGGCCGCGGCATGTCGAAGTGCAACTGCTCGGCGATACGCGCGGCAACGTCGTGCATCTGTGGGAGCGTGACTGCTCGCTCCAGAGGCGCAACCAGAAGCTCCTCGAAGAATCGCCCTCGCCGCACATCACGCCGCGCACGCGACGGAAGCTATGCGCCGCGGCGGTGCGATTGGCAAAGGTAGCCGGCTATCACTCGGCCGGTACGATTGAGTTCCTGGTGGACGAGAAGGAAAACTTCTACTTCATGGAGCTCAATGCGCGTATTCAGGTCGAGCATCCGGTGACCGAGCTGGTGACCGGGCTGGATCTGGTGCAGTGGCAAATTCGCATTGCCGCCGGCGAAACGCTGAACATCCGCCAGGACGCGATCAAGCAGCGCGGCGTGGCGATGGAATGCCGCATCAACGCCGAGAGCCCCGAGCACAATTTCCGCCCGTCGCCGGGCCGGATTGAATCCTTTGTGCTGCCGGGCGGGCCCGGTGTACGTGTAGATACCCATGCGCATGCGGGCTACATGGTCAGCCCGTACTACGACTCGATGATCGCCAAGCTGCTGGTTCATCGCCCCACGCGTGAGGAGACGATCGCCGTGTTGAGGCGGGCGCTGGCGGAATTCCAGATTGGCCCCATTCCCACGACGATTCCGCTGCACGAGCAGATCCTGTCGCACCCCGATTTTGTACGCGGCGATGTCGACACGGGGTTCATCGAGCGCAGTCTGAACATCGCCAAGCGCACGGCGAAGTGACGGCGACGCGCGGCCACCTCGACAATCATCACAAAAATTCCCGCTGAATCCGGCATACCGGAATTGAGAACCGCTCCCGATCTGCTTTAATGGGCGCTGTGGAGTTCAGGCTCATTGTCAGATGCAATTGATGCGGGTTGGCGTTTATGAAAATCCTGATCGGATGCGAGTTTCCCGAACCGGCTTTGGCCGAACTGCGGACGCTCAGCGAAAACGTCGTGTACAAGCCGGGGCTGGCTCCCAAAGATCTTGAGAAAGAGATCCTGGACACCGGGATCCTGGTCGTCGGGCGCAATCGCGTAACGCCGGAAGCAATCTCCGGCGCGAAATCGCTTCAGATGATCATTCGGGCGGGAACCAATACGACCAACATTGCGATTCCGGAAGCATCGGACGCGGGCGTGTTCGTGGCGAATTGCCCGCACAAGGATGCGATCGCGATTGCCGAAATGGTATTCGGCATGCTGATCGCGCTCGATCGGCGATTACTTGAAGCATCGGCCGCAATGCGTGGCGGCACGCTTGCTGAAGCGCTGGCAGAAGATGCGACGGGACTCGCCGGGCGAACACTGGGGATGCTGGGTTTCGGACCGGTCGAATTGGCATTGGCAAAACGCGCCCGCGCATTTGGAATGAAGACCATCGCCTGGTCGCCGACGTTGACGCCGGAAGCCGCGGCAGAGGCCGGGATGGAATTCGGAGCCTGGCCGCGTGAAGTGGCCCGCCGCAGCGACATGGTGAGCATCTACGCTCCGGAACACGACCGGGATGAGATTCTCGTCGACGAAGTGTTTCTGCGAGATCTGCGCAAGGGGGCCTATCTGGTGTACACCGGTTCGCCGGTGGCGCTCGACCAGGATGCGCTCATTGAAGTGGCCCAGGAGCGAGAACTGCGTGTGGCGTATGACTTGTTTACGCCGCAGATTCCCACCAGCAACGCCGGGCGGTTTCAGTCGCGGTTGCAGGCGTTGCAGAACGCAATCGGCACCAACCACCTGGGTGACCGCACACAGCAGGCGGTCGAGGCCACGGCGATGGAAGTCGTGCGAATTGTGCGCAGCTTCCTGGTCACGGGTGAACTGGTAAACTGCATCAATCTGGTCGAACACAGCCCAGCCACGTGGCAGCTTGTGCTGCGGCTCGAGGACACGGTGGGCGTGCTGGCCTCGATTCTGGACCATATTCGAGCCGATGGGATCAACATCGAAGAGATGGTCAGCCGGGTCTTCACGGGGGCCCGGGCCGCATGGTGCCTAATCGCCCTCGACGAACGCCCCAGCACCGACGCGCTGGACGCTATTCGCGAGCTTCGCGGTGTGCTACACTTGGAGCTTCGAGCCCTGATTTGACGGACGGGCCGGCGAATTGGCCTGCCCAAGCAACCTTCCGGGCGCTCGGCAGTACAAGACTGAACACGACCTTCATCAAGACAGGAATAGACGCGGATATGTTCACACGGCTCGCAGCGATCCTCGTGGTTCTCGTGACGTTTTCGGCGGTCGGCGCGCAGGAGCCGGCGGCTTCGGCCGATCCGCTGGCCAGCCTCAAAGCGGAGCTGACGGTTGAACGCGAGGTCTACTACCCCGGGCAGCCGCTGAACGTCCGCTTTACGCTGTTTAATCCGACTGACGAAGCGATCGACGTGCCCTTGCCGCCGGGAACAGACGTCGGCGACGCCGTTACGTTGCCGCTGCGGCTGATTACCGGAACCTCGGCCGAACCGTCGCTGTGGCTGGCATACGAGGACGAGCGGGCGATTCCGTTTGGGACGAGTTCGCTTGAAACGGACGACGGCAAGACCGGCGCACTGCGGCTTGAAGCACACACGGCGGTGGGTCGGGCGCTCGACCTGGCGGCCCTGCAACGCGGCCTGCGTTACAGCGGTGAGTACCGCCTGACGTGGCAACCGCTGCACGCTCACGTTCCGGAAGTGACGCTGGATCTGCGGATCGAATCACGCAAAGACGTCGTCATGGTGACCGACTTCGGGAACATGACGTTCACGCTGATGTACGACGAGGCCCCGCGAAACGTCGAGAACTTCCTGGAACTGGTGCGCGACCGGTTTTACGACCGCAAGACGTTCCACCGCATCATTCCCGGGTTCATCCTTCAGGGCGGGTCGTCCGACGGGACCAACAAGGGCCTGCGGCCGGATGGCAAGCTGGTGCCCGGCGAGTTTCACGACGCGCCATTTGAAGTGGGCACGCTGGCGATGGCCCGCAAGCCGAGCGATCCCGATTCGGCCAGTTGCCAGTTCTTCATCAGCCTGGCTCGTAATCCGGAACTCGATACCGATTACACAGTGATTGGGCAGACCCGCGATGAGGAAAGCGTGCGGACCTTGCAGAAGCTGGCCGAACTGCCCACCAACAAGAAGGGCGAACCGCTACGCCCGGTACGCATTCGCGTCATGACGCTGGTAGACACGACCGCGGGCGGCCCCACCCGACAGATGAACGTCAACGAGCGATAGACGCCAGGGCTCACGTGATGGGCCCAACAAGCCCCCGCCCAGGACTTAACTATTCATTCCATCAGCGTGTGCCACTGCTTCAAGCAGTGCGACGCTACGTTGCTGAGGCAATCGCACTGCTTGAAGCCGTGGCACACGGGAACGGACGGCGCTACTTCTCCGCCTTCCAGTTCACGCTCATCATTTCGTAGAGATAGTGAATCGTTTCCTGCTTCTCTTCGCCTTCGTCGGCCACGATGTCGCCGATGGAGATGATGCCGGCCAGACGCTCGTCCGCGTCGACGACCGGCAAGTGGCGAATGCGACGGTTGCGCATGACTGCGCGGCATTCGTCGCGATTGGTATCCAGGTCGCAGCAGGCGACCGGCGACGTCATCACTTCGCGTACGAGCGTCTTTTCGGGATCGCGCGTGGCGGCCACGATTCGGCAGAGGACGTCACGTTCGGTGAAGATGCCTACCACCGTGGCGTCGCGCGTCACGACCACGGCGCCGATGTGGCGGTCGTTCATGAGGCGGGCGGCCTCGGCTACGTTGGTATCCCAGTCCACACTGACAACGTCGTGGCCCTTCTTGGTCAAAATGTCCTTGACGCTCGGCATTGCGATCATCTCCCTTCGGGCATTGGAAGGCCCTGCCGTTCGAAGAAATCGGCCGGCAGCGGCCGCGCAGCCTCGTGCTGCTTGATCAACGGTGCCAGGTACGACGCGGCGAATCTGCGTGAGGCCCAGCCCAGGTGCGTGCCATCGGCCCCGGCCCGTTTGAGCTGCTCGTCCCAGGCCATCTGGCGCAAGCGGGCGTCGTAGAGCTCTTGCGCCCAATCGCTGAGATCTTCGGGCAGGCGAAAGCCGACGGCCCCCGCTGATACGCCGTGTTCCCGATCGATCGGCCCGAAGAGCGACGTTCCGACTTTCAAAAAGCTTACGTCGTAGTCCGAATAGAAATTGCAGATTCCGTAGCGCGCCCGACACAACGCGGTTGTCAGATCGTATTCAGGGGATAGGGCCGGAGCAAGCAGGATCGCCATGTCGACCGATTCGCCCGGAGGAAGCTGCTCCAGCGCGAGCACCGCGACTCCCCCGCCGCCGGAATGCCCCACCAGATGGACCGGCCGGCCGGGATTGTGTTGGTGATATTCGACGATTCGCTCGGCGAGCAGGCGGGCCTGCTCGCGATTGCGCTGAAGATCGGTGAGATTGACGAGCAGATTGCCCGGAATCACGGAAGTCCAGTCGTAGATTTCAATCGCGGATGAAACGCCGCCGTCATCGAGCCCGCGAACGATGTTGCGGTTCCAGATGCTGCGGCCCTCGATGCCGGGCAGTACGAACACGACGCCACGGCGATAGCGTGCTTCGCTCGCGGTGGGCGTGCGGCAGCCTGGGGCGACGATAGCGAGAGCCAGGAGCGTTGCGGCGGCGAAAACGCGCAGTACGCGTGAATAAGTCGCAGAACGCGAGAAACACTGCTGAGCAGCAGCGGCATGCAACGGGCTGGTGTTTCGTGGAGTACGTCGTCTCGGCACGGATGTGTTCCCTGGCCCAGAACTCGAAAAGACGCAGTATGGGCATGGATCAGGCGGCGTCAATGGCCTGTGGAAATCAGGCACTTGATGCGCGGTAGCGGCGCCGGCTGCCGCGGTGAATTACGCCGGGCAAACTGGGAACAAACATGATTAGCACAGCGACGACGATCGCCGTGACGCCGGCGGCATAGACTGCACCACGGATGGAGATCACGCCGGTGCCGGCCCAGTAGTACAGGTGCAGCAAATAGAGCAGTTGCCCGGGCCAGGCGGCCAGCACGGCCGCCAGGCCGCGCACCCACCACACGTGCATGTTGCCGAGTTCGCGAATGTACGTCAGCAGAACCGCAGTCAGACCCAGTGTGAAAGCGTGAATGCCCAGGGCGTCGGCGCTGCCCAGGTCCTGGGCAAGGCCGATCAAGAACGCCGCAATGCGGGCATCGTGTGTCGGCGCGAAGAGCGAACATAGGAGTGCAAACGCCAGGAATAAATCGACAGCGGGAAAATCCAGAATGGACACTACCCCCACCTGAAGCAGGTAGGTGAAGAACAGCGCGATGGCAAAACCGCCCCAGGCCATGCAGTCGCCGCCTTTCGTCGCTCCTAGTAGGGGTTATACGGTTCGGGAACCTTGAACTGCCGGGCGGTCCCCAGAATCACGACCTTGTCCAGCCGTTCGTAACCAATCTGCAACTCAATCCGCTGCCCTTCGAGCCGCAGGTCATCGGGCCAGCGCAGCGGAAAACCGTAGTAGTAGCCGCCAATGGCCCGCTTCGTGACGCGGAAATTGCTGGCCTCGCGCTTGTTGAATTGCCAAACGTGGGCCAGTTCACGCTCGGGCGGCTGGTGCGGCTGCGTTCTGTGAAGTCGATAGACCCAGACGAAGATGGTACCGGGCACGAACGCGCCCTTCTGCGTCTGACCGGAAACGAAATAGACCGGAGCTTTGAAGCCGACCACGCGCGGACCATTGTACAGCCACGGATCCTGCGGCCAGTACTGGATGATCTGGACGATGTCGTCACGCTCCGGAATGCGGTTGGCATCGATCTCCGGATTGTTCTTGCGATCGGCCGCGGTACACCCGGCGCACCAGAGGACCAGCAGCGTGGCCGCCGCGACGGCCCCGGTCCGTCCCACCTGTTTGGTCCATAGCTGCATGGCTACCTCGCCTGCGTTCGCTCGGCCCAACGCTCGGAGCCGCCGGCGCAGGACATTGGGATTTCATACGAATCTGGATCGACGGCGTCGTGACGCTCGGCCTGAATTTGACGCGAGGCGTTGGACGAACGAACCGGCCCGTAGACCTCTTCGTCGTAGTCCTCTTCAACGTCCTCCGACTGGACCGGCTCGGCCGGGAACGGCCCGAGCATATCGTCTTCCGATTCGACCTTGAGCTGGTCCGCCTTGACCCGCAATTGGTTCATGAGCGGATGCGAGAGAATCTCCGGCGGGATGTAGCCAGTGCGGTCGCGTTCCTGAGCTGAGAGTTCGCGATAATCCTCAATGCTGCGAATGACACGCGGCGTGAGAATCACCAGCAGCTCGTTGCGGCTGGTATCCGTCGTCTCGTTGCGGAACAGCCAACCCAGGCCCGGTATGTCACCAACGACCGGAATCTTCTGCTCGCGGGTCTCGTCGCTGGTGGTGATCAAACCGCCCAGCACGACCGTCTCGTTGTCCTTGACCGTGACCATCGTTTCGGCTTCGCGGTCGAGGAAGATCGGCGACGTCAGGCCATTGCCGAGATCCACCGTCGAACTGGTGATGTCCGAAACTGTCTGATTGATCTCCAGCCGCACGTAGCCATCCGGGTTGATGTGCGGCGTCACCGTCAGCTCGATGCCGACTTCGCGGCGGCTGACGCTGGTCTGCACGATGCCCGTGCCGGTCACCGAGGTGCCCGAAGGATACGGCACGTCGTTGGTCACCTTGATGTAGGCTTCCTGGTTGTCCATCGCCACAATCTGTGGCCGCGAGAGCACCTGAAGATTGCCCTCGTTTTGCAGGGTGCGAATCAGGAAGTTGAAGTCGGCACCGGTGATCGTGAAGGTAAAACCGCCCAGACCGGAGCCCGCGGCACCGATGTCGGTTCCGCCGACGAAGTCGAACGTGTTCGTGTCGGTCGGGCCGGCCTTGGTGTATTGCAGGTCCTGGAAGGCAAACTCGACGCCCAGTTCGAGCGAGTTGTCGAGCGTGACCTCCACGATCAGCACCTGAATCATCACCTGCGGCGGCGGCTGGTCGAGATCGTGCACCAGTTCCATTACTTCCGATTCACGCCGCGGATCGAAACCGAGAATGATGCGGCCGGTATCTTCACTGGCGATCGCGACGATTTCGGCTTCCTGCCTGCGGGAGACAGAAATTTCATCCTGCAACTCGTCGAGCCGTTGCTGTTCGGCGTCGCTGTATTCCTTGACGGCTTGCTGGATGGCGAGCGCGTCGTTGTTGCCCGGTTCGTAGACCAACACCTTGCGATCGTCGATTGGCTGACTGTCGAGTTCGACGATCAGCTCTTCGACCAGATCGAGATAGCCGTCCGTACCGGCGGCGATGACCGCATTGGTACGCGTGTCGACCGTGAACGAAAGCTGCTGGCGCCCGCCGACGGCACTGTCGCCAAAGGTCAACTGGAGCTCTTGCGTATCTTGGCCGCTCTGCGTGGTCACGCTGCTGTCACTGCTGAAGAGCTCATCGAGCATATCGACCATTTCTTCCGCATCGGAGTTCCGCAGCCGGAAAACGCGGACGTTGGCCGAATCCGGCGGAATGTCCACTGCGGCGACCAGTGATTCCATCAGCGGAATCGACTCGGGCGGAGCGGTGATGATCAGCGAATTGGTCCGCAGATCGTCAATAACGACGATCTCCGTACGAAGCGCCTTCAGCGTCTCCACTCCCATCTCGGGATGTTCACGCTGGTAATACAGCATGACCTGGTGCAGTTCGTCGCTACTGCTGCCGCTGCTTGAGCCGTTGCCGACGCTGCCGGCCTTGCCTTCGAGCACACTGCGAAGCAGTTCGCCCGCGTCGGCGGCATCGGCTTGTCCCAGCTTGAAGATGCGCACGACGGCCCCAGCACCTTCGGCCTGGTTGATCTGGTTAACAAACTGCTCGATATCCTTCACCACGACCGGCGGGCCGATGGCAATGACCGAATTCGTGGCTTCGTCATGCGTAATCGTGAGATCGTCATCCGCCCCGCTCACACTGGTAGCGAAGAGATCCTCGGCACTTTGCGCGAGATCCTGGGCACTGCCCCGCGTAAGCGGAATGATGCGAACGACGCGGCCGGGCTCGGCCGGCCGGTCGAGCACCTGGATCCAGCGTTCGAGCATGACCATATCTTCGGCCGACGCCGCCAGAAGCAAGTTGTTGGAATATGGATCGGCGGCAACGTGAATCGGCGTGCCCTGCATCTGGCTGTCCTGCTCGCTGCGGGACTCGTCGATCATGTCGCGCAGAAGCTGGGCAATGTTCGCGGCACTGTTGAGCCGCACGGGCCGGACGGCAAACTGGACCGTGGGATCGAAAGCCTGATCGAGCTTGTCGATGAACGTGTTCGCCTCGTTCAGGTAGTCACGCGTGCCGGCCATCATCAATGCGTTGCTGCGTGCATCGGCGAAGACGAAGAGCACGTTTTCCTGACCGCTTTCGGTTACGTCCTGGTCGGCATCTTTCTTCTTGTCGAACAACTCTTGCAGCAGGCCGGCCAGTTTGGCAGCGTCCGCGTAATTGAGCCGACGAAACTCGCTGTCAACCACACTGTACGGCTCAGCCGCGTCGAGCTCGGCCGTGAGCTTCACAATGATGTCATGGACTTCGGGACTGGCAATGACGATCAGGCTGTTCGATCGATCATCCGCCTCGATGATGGCACTATCGCGAGCTTCATTCTCTGAAACACCAATCGCATCGAGCCGCTTGTCCAGCAGGTCTTCCAGTTTCTCCTGGATGTTCGCGGCCTGGAGGTTCTGCAACCGGATCACGTAGGACTTCATGTTGAGATCGGCGCTGGGCGTGTCGAGCTCCGTCACGAGGCCCGCCGCCAGCAGCACCGCGTCCTTGCGGCCGACGATGATGACCGTGTTGGTACGGGTGTCGTGGCTGACGACCAGGTTATACGGCAGCCCGCGGGCCGCGATGCCCGGCGGCACGGGGGGCATAACGCCCTGCTCCAGTCCGCCGCTGTCGCCTTCGGACGGGCGCTTCAACGCCGTCTTGGCTTCGTCGAAGACCTCTTCGATCAGGTCGGCCACTTCTTCGGCGGCGGCGTGATGCAAGATGATCGACTTGACCTCGACCTCGGCCCCGACCGGGAGCGAATCAAACAGCTCAACAATCGCCAGCAGGCTTTGCGTATTGGATTCGCTGGCGAAGATGATCAGCGAGTTCTTGGCCTTTTCCGGCATGATGACCATCGGCTTGTCGAGGTTGATCGGCGGCAATTCCTGGCCGTCGGCCGTGCTCATGACAAGCTTGCGCAGCAGCGGCATATCGCTCGAACTGCTTCCGCCGCCGCGGCTGCGGGCCTGCTCCATCCCGATCAGATCAGTGAGCGTTTCGGCGAGGTCTTCGGCCTGCGTGTTCTTGAGATCGACGATCGTGATATTCGCCGTGCTGAAGTCGTCTTCCGGCGGCAGCTCGACGTCGATGCCTTCGATCATGGCCTGGATTTCGCTGATGTCCGACTTTGTGCCGACCACGAGAATCGCATTTGAACGCTCGATGGCCTGAATGGAAGCCTGGGCTTCAGACGGCACTTCGCGCATTTCATTCAAGCGTTTGATCGCGTCTTCCAGCAAATCGAAGGCTTCGGACGCACGAACGTGCTTCAGCGGAATCAACTCCGTCTTCGTATCAAGTCCAGTCGCCAGATCCAACTTGGAGATAATTTCTGCGATCATCTCCATGTTCGGCTCGGAAGCCGAGGCGATAATCGTGTTGCCGCGGGCTTCGGCGATAATGCTGATACTGTCGATGCGATCACCGCCGCCACCGCGCTGCTCGATCAACGCCTGTAAGGTGTCATCAATCAGGGGGGCTATGGCTGCGGCCTTGGCATTCTCCAGTTCAAAGACCTGGATGACCGGCTGCGGCGTCGAACGCTCCATCAGTGCCAGCATCTGGACGATGAATTCAACGTCGTCGGCATCACCGGTGACGATGATACGTTTGCTGTCGAGCGGTGTAGCAACCACGTCGCCGCGAAGTTGGCCGGAAATGCTCGAAAGCTTGGCAATCTCACCCTGCAAACGCTCGGGGAGTTGAGACTTTGGGGCGTCGCCAGCGGCCGGCTGCGGCGGCTGGTCGCCGTCGGTGGCCTGGAGAAACAGCACCGTCGTCGGCATGCAGCAAAGCGTGCCCACGACCGGCGAACCAAAGCCGGCCGGGCCAAGCGACAAACGCGGGGCATTGTGTGACGGGTTCCAGTTCGAGCTGCGCCCCCGGCGGGTCGGCGAGCGACGTGATGAGGAGCCGCTGCTTCGCCGTGACGAGCCCGAGGAACGCGAAGGTGAACTGCGACGAATGGAACTACTGCCGCCGCTGGAACGGCGTTCCTGCATGTCGCCAATGAGTTGTTCAGCTTCTTCAGCCGAGAGATTGACCAGCTCGATCACACGTGTGACCGGCTTTTCGGGTCGAATCGACTGAAGTTGTTGGACGACGGTCTTCACCACGGCAAGCTGGGCCGGGTCGCCAAAAGCGATGATCGAGTTGCTGTGTTCATCGGCTTCGATGGTGACCAGGCGCGCCTGGCGACCGGTCCGATCGGCGTTTTCCTGCTCGCTTTCGTTGACGACGCTTTGCACGGTATCGGCCAGTGCGAACGCATCCTGGCCCCACGGAACCGGGATGATTTCGTGCTGGTGCAGCATCGTATCCTTGTTGTCGAAGCGGGCGATCAGTGTTTCCACTTCCGTGATTTCCTGCTTCGAGCCGTAAACGATGATCGTGCGGGCGTTGTCGTTGCCGATCAGCCGCGGGCCCTGGCGTGAGGAACTGCTGCCGCCCTTACGGCTGCGGCCGCTGTCCGACGCGAGGCCGGCCGTCTCATCGAGGAACGGCTGGATGTAGGCGATGAGCTGCGTCGGCATCGCATGCTGCACCGGGATGGTGGCAAACTGGAGGTGCGAGCTGAGCGCGCCTTCGAGTTCGGAAATCACCATCTGCTCGACCAGATCGATATCCTCCGGCCGACCGTAGACCATGACGGCATTCGTGCCCGTTTCGGCCACGGCCTGGACGTCGAGGATCGCACCGGTGCCCATAGCCGAGGAACCGCGTCCACCGCCACGACGACCGCCGCCGCTGCTGGCACTGGTGCCGCTGGCAAACGCGTTGATGGCCTCGGCGACCGTGGATGCGTCGCTACGGTCGAGGACGAACGTACGGAATTGTTTCTGCTGGTCGGGCGGCGTATCGCCGTCGACCGCCTGGATTACCTGGTCGACAAAGAGGAACGTCTCGGTCGAGCCGACGACGACGACGCTGTTGGTGCGTGTGTCGGCAATCGCCGTGAAGGCGTCCATGTCGAGGTCGCCCTGGCCGAGACGCTGCTGAAGCTGCATGAACTCGGCCATTGCCCCCTTCACCGACTCGACCACGACCGTCGCGTCAGCGTGCTTGAGTGCGAACGTGCGAATCTGCAACTGCTCGCTGGGCTTATCAAGCACCGCGACCAGATCCTGCATCTGCACGAAGACCTCGTCCGGAGCGCGAACGAGGAGCTTCTTGGCATTCTCGTCCGGCACGACGACGATGCGGCCTTCGGTCTGTGAGACCTGCCGCCGCGAGTTGCGACCGCCCCGGCCGCTACTCGAAGACGATCCGCCGGCGCCGCCGAAGATTTGCAACAGCGTGTCGGCCACGTTCTCGGGACGGGCGTAGACCACAGGGATCTCGCGCACGTCGAAACGGTTTTGCAGATCAAGCTTCTCGATCTGCTCAAGGATTTCGTCGCGTTTCTCTTCCGGCGCGAAGACCAGAATCGTGTTCGTTGCGGTTTCGGCCGTGATGCGGATGTCGAGATTGCTCGAACTGGACGTCCCGCCGCCACGCGGGCCGCGGCGGTTACTACTACCGCTGGTCGACTGGTGCATCGCGCTGACAGCTTCGGCAATACGGCTCGCATCACCGAACTTGCAGACGTACATCTCGACCTCAGCGATGGCGCCGGTGATATCGAGCTTCTGAATCTGCTCGATGACCGTGTCAATGTCCTTGGCCTGGGCCACGAAGATAATGGTGTTGTTGCGCGGATCGCCGGAGACGGTTACCGAACCGAGATCGGCCGGGGAACTTCCGCCGCCACGACCGCCCGAACCGCCGCCTCTGCGATTGGCGCCACTGCCCGCCGAGCCGAAGATTTCTTCAAGCAACGGGAGGACGTCTTCGACCTTGGCGTTTTGCAGCGGCACGTGCTTGATGACGGTGATGTTGCCGCCTTCGAGCCCTTCCAGCTTGCCGATGACCTCTTCGATCAGCGTCATCACGTCCGGCGGAGCCGAAACGAGCAACGAGTTCGTGATGGCATTCGAGACGATTTCGACCATCTCGATCCGGGCACTGCCCTCACCGCCGCTAACGGAAACCATCTGCTGTTGCAGCATCTCGAGGATCTGCTGCTGGGGGTTTCCGCCACGCTTGGGCTGCCGCCGGGATGAACTCTGCGTGCTCTTGCCGATGCCGAGCACGGCCTTGATATTCTCGGCGGTTTCGCCGGCGTCGATGTTCTTGAGTTGGAAGACGCGGACGTCGACCTTGGCGGGATCGATGTCGAGTTCACGCAGCAATTCGATGATGTCCGGCAGAAGTGCTTCGTCACACTTAACGATCAAGTAATTGTGAGCGGCATCGGTGGCGATGCGGACGCCCTTGCTGGCAGCGCTACTACCGCCCGACCGGCCGCCACCGCCCATCATCTGCTGTATCTGTTGCATCAGGCCGCCGCCGGCCTGACCGCCCTTCTCGCCATCTTCGCCGCCGCGCTGACCACGCTGGCCACGCTGCTGAGCCTGGGCCGCAGCCTGCAACTGCTGCTGCCGCGAGAGGGCCGCCACCCGTGAACTGTCATTGAACATCATGTCCAGGATGCGAGAGGCGGCGTTCACGTCGCCATTGCGGAAGCGGAAGATGCGGATGACTTCGCCGCGGCTGAGATCTTCGGAGAACAGGTCGATCGCGTCTTCGATCTCCTCAACTTCGTCACGCGGTCCGTGCAGCATGATCTTGCCGTCCGGCATGACCTGCACGGTGGCACGTTCACGCTTCAGCGGCTGCTCGCCGTCCTGACGCGTTCCGAGGAATTCGTCAACGGTGGCCTGAACCTCACGCGAGGGCTCGTCCGGCTCCGGCGTTTCAACCTTGCGCGCTGCGGGCGGCCTCATCGGCCTCCGGCTCCTGCTGGGCATCGTCAAACAGCGCCGTCAGGACCACGCCGCCGAACAATTGCGGCGAGGCGCCCCCCTGGCTGACCTGCTTACTCTCTTCTTCGCGTTTCTCCCGGCGAACGTTCTCCTTGGCCGGTTTCTTGTTCTCGTCGGCCTGCTCGGGATGCAGGTCGATGATGATCGATTCGTCCTCGTCCCGTTTCTTGGTCGCACGATCGAGTTCGTATTCAAGCTGGCGTGCGTCGAGGTATTCAAACAGCTTGTCGGCTTCGCCCTTGAACTCGATCGCCCGCATGACGATCTCGGGCTTGGCCCGTTTCTCGAACTGGCGAATCATCTTCTCGATCTTGTCGATTTCGCCCGGACGGCAAATCACGGTGATGTATTCGCCGAACCAGTCGGACTCGATCCGCGGTCCGCCGCGATCCTCCGGCGGGAAGAAATCGGCCACGTCGTAGGCGATTTCCCACGCGTCGCCGCGGTAGATCTCGATGAAGTGCAGTTCCTTGCCACCGGCCAGGAGTCCGCTGTCTTCCGATTCCTCCGGCGGCATATCGAGCTGCTCGATTACCTTCTCAATCTGACGCATCTTGCGTTTGTTGGCGGTGATCAGGACGCGGTTGTAGTAGTCGTCCTCACTCACGGAGACGGCCTCGGCCGCGGAACGGCCAGACGGGAACATGCTGCTCACGACGTCCGCCACCTCAAACGGCAGCGCGTATTCAAGCGTGAAGTAGCGAATCTCCGGGATGGAATCGCTGGCGGTTTCCAGCTCCTTGACCAGGCTTTCGATCTCCGCCACGTCCTTCGGCAAGCCGGAGAGCAGGATCGAATTGCTGCTGGCATCCGAGACGACCTTGACCTTCTGCGGCACGGCGCTGCGGCCGCGACCAGTTCCCTGCATCATCTGGTTGATGGTCTGGGCCACGGCGTTGCAGTCACCATTTTCCAACTGAATAATGTGGACGATCTCGCCGGTATCGATCTCTTCATCGATCATGCGAATCATCTCGCCCGCCAGTTCCTGGTACTCGCCGGGGGCGAATACGAACAGGCGATTCGTCTCGGTATCGGCCATGACGGCCGTCTTCTGCTGCACCGAACGGCCGCGGGTGGCGCCTTCGCGCTCGGCGACCTTGGCCTTGAGCATCTGATCGACGTGTCGCTGCACCTGGTCGGCCCGGGCGTTCTTGAGCACATACGCCTCGGTCGTGGCCTGATCGCCCTCGCCCATCGCCTCGATCTGCGTGATGAGGGCCTCGATAAAGGGCAGCTTCTCCGGCGGGGCAATGACCACCAGCGTGTTCGTCGTCGGTTCGGCAAAGGCGCCCGGCTGCATCTGGCCGCGACGACTGACGCTGCCCATACTGCGCAGGAACATCTGCACCTGGCTGGCAACGGTCTGGGCGTTGAGCACCTTGAGCTGGTACGTCTTAATCTGGAGCCCGCCCATATCCTCGACGTCGATCTTGGCCAGCAGCGCCTGAATCTGCTCCAGCTTCTTCGGCGGGGCTTTCACGATCAGCGTGCTGTTGCTGACCGTGACGTACACCTGCTCGCTTTGCGCCTGACCTCGACGACTGCCACGGTAGCCGAACACGTCGTTGATCATGTTGCGGACTTCCCACGGATCGGCGTACTTGAGCTCGATCGTGAAGACGTCGTCCTCTTCGACCGGGATGTCGAGTTCGGTCACGACTTGCTGCACTTCGGGCATGATCCCTTCGGGGGCAAAGACAATCAGGCGATTGGTGCGTGCGTCGGCCGAAACGGAGAAATCCTGTGATCCGCGGCGCCCCTCGGCCATGCTGCGTTTCTGTACGAGATCGCGAACCGTATTGACAATCTGATTCCCGTCAACATATTCGAGCGAGAAGAACTGCATCTTGGCCTTGGTAATGGCCATCAACGGCTTCAGTTCCTCCATCAGCTTCTCGACCTGCTCGAACTGATCCGTTTGGGCCGTCACGATCAACGCTTCCGCCGGCGTATAGGTCGTTACAGAGACGCGTCGGTCACGCGCCTGCTGCTGCTGGTTCATCGCATTCTGCAATTGCCGCGCAAAGTCGTTTAGCCGGTTCCCCATCCCGGCCATCACATACGTGCGCATTTCCGCCTTGTTCGAGACCATTTCATCCAGTTCCGCAATGAGGGCCTCGATCTGTTTCATTTGGTTCGCCGGCGCCTTGGCCACGATGCTGCGGCCCCCCACTACGTCGAAGCGAATCTCCATACCACCCCGACGACGCGCCGAGCCGGATTGCAGGAATGTTGCGTGCAAAACGGTGCGGACTTCCCACGGGTTCGCATTCTTGAGTTCGAAGATTCGCGGTGGAACGACGGCCTCTTCCGCAGCTGAATCAAACTCTTCAATCCGCGTGACGATCTCCGCCATGTCCGTTTCGTTGGCCCTGACGATGATCGAGTTGGTCATGCCCTCGACGCCGAGTTGCAGCTTGCCGGCACGAATGTCGTCACGCAGCAACTGATTCAGCGCGTTGTAGATCATGTTCGCATCAGCAGCCAACAACCGGATGGTCTTCATCGAAAGCGGCTTGTACAGATCCTTGAACTGCTCCATCGCCGCTTCGACGTCGGGCAGGTACTTTTCGGTGGCCGTGACAATCAACGTGTCGGCCTGCGGCACGGAAGTAACGCTGATGCGCTGCTCGCGGCCCGTAATCTTCCGATTGACGGCATCCTGGATCTGGCGGGCAAGCTGATTGAGCTGCGTACCGAAGCCTGGCACCTCAAAGCGACGCACGACCATCTGGTCCTGGCCGATCTCGTCCAGCTTCGCGGCCAACTGCTTAATCTCTTCCAACTTCTCCGGCGGAGCCTGCACCACCAGGCTGCGGCCGGCGACAATCGAGATCTTGATTTCCTTGCCCGGCTGCACGCGTCGCCCGCGTCCCTGCTGCACGAACGTCTGCTGCAGGACCGTGTTGACCTCCCACGGATTGGCATTCTTCAGCTCGATGATGACCGGTTCAGTAACCATCGTCGCCGCACTCTCGTCCAGATCGCTGACCCACTTCTCGATCTCGGTGAAGTCTTCCTTGTTGGCACCAACGATCAGTGAGTTGGTGAGCGGCTCGACGCTGATCTGCATCGTCTTGGCGCGAATCTTCTCGTTGAAGATAGTCCGCAGAATGCTCACAACCTGGTTAGCGTCGGCGTTGTTCAACGCGATCGTCTGAATCTGGTTGGCATCGATCGGCTCGCGATCGAGCTGCGCGATCAGGCTTTCGGCCATCTCAACCGCGAACTTCGGCGCGCTGAGCACAATCGTGTTAAGTCGCGTGTCGGGTTGGATGCTGACCTGCTGGGCAGCACTGCGGCCACGCTTCTTGCTGATCAGGTCGCCCAGAATGCTGCGGACCTGATTCGCGATATAGGTCGCGTCGGCGTTCTTGATCTCGATGAACTTCTGGACCGGCGTCATGTCCTCGGTCTGTTTCGAGAAGTCCGCCACGAGTTCGTCGATCTTAGTCCTCATGTCGCTCGGGGCACTAAAGATCAGCGTGTTGGTAAGCTGATCGGCATTGACGCTGGCCCGCAGGCGGTCCGGCCGCTGCCGGGTCAGTTCGTTCAGCGAGCGCTGCAACTGCGACGCGAGGTTGCGTACGTCGAGGCCCGGCAATTCGACCGTCCACACATCCATCGGCGGCTCGGGGGCCTGCTCGACCGGCGTATCGTATTGTTCCAGCAACAACAGGCCCTGCTTCGCGGCAACCTCCGGCGCATTGATGAAGATGCGGTTGGTACGCACGTCCGCCGTGACCTTGATCTGGCGTACAACCTGCGACGACATCTGCTGCGAGACCAGACTGATGAGCTGCTCGCGCAACCAGCGGGACGCTTCCGCCGCGTTGGCGTGCTTGAGTTGGTACTTCTCAATCTGCCACACGTGCTCGCTGGTCAGTTCCTTGTACTCGGCCAGCAGCTTCTCGGCGTCTTCCTGCACGTCGCTCGACACGGACATCAGGATCGACTCGGTCAGCGTATCGGCCTCGAAACGAGCCACCACGCCCTGCGTTCGCACGCGATCGCGAAACGCATTCGTCAGCCGGCCGGCGATCGAACGGACGTCCGCACCAGGCAGCTTGAGCAAGCGCGTCGTGACGCCCTTGTCGCTCAGCTCATCGAGCTGCGCGACGAGCGCCGCGATCTCGATCTGCTTCTCGGCCGGGGCATCGACTACCACCTGGTTGCCGACGATGACCGTCTTGATCTGCGTACCGGTCGGAACCCGCCCGCGACGACTGCTGGTCATGCCGCCGAAGAGTTGCGAGATCGCCGTGACGACGTCACGCGAGCTGGCGTGTCTAAGACTGTAGTAACGCCGCTCGGGCTGCTGGGCCTGGACCTGCTCCTCGCGTTCGGTGACGAACTCCTTTATGCGATCGACCGTGATCTGGTCGGCCTGGATGATCAGCGAATTGGTGACCGGGTCGGGCTGCACGCTGGCCGTGGTGCTGCTTCCGCGTCCACGGCGGCCGCGCGAATCCGCCGGCAGAAGCCCTTGGGCAATCTGGGCTACGTCGGTCGCGTCCGCGTGAACAAGCGGCACGACCACCAGCGGCTTGCCCTCAATCTTGCGATCGAGCGACTTGATCAGTGACTCGATTTCTTCGAGCGCCGGCCCGACGGCCTGCACGACGATCTCGTTGCCGAGCGTATCGACAAACGAACGGCTGCGGCCGAGGACCGGGTGCGTGTAGTTGCCGTAAAGTTGCGTGACCGTATCGGCGATGGCCTCCGGGCTACCATTCTCGATGGCAAAGAAGCGAATCTCCGGCTTGTCGCTGATGGCCTTCTCATCAGCCAGCGTCAAGACCTTCTCGACTTTCTCCCATTCCTCGTCGGAGCAGATCACGATCAGCGTGTTGGCACTATCGAGCGGGATGAGCTGCGCCGTGGGCGAAGCCCCCGTGCTGCGCACACGCCGGCCGCCGCGTGACTGCACGGCACCGCCGCTCGAGAGGAACGGCTGGGCGTAGCGCACCGCTTCGCTGGGCTTGAGCTTCTGCAACTCGACAAAGTGCCACTGGTCTTCGATGCCTTCGACGTCGAGTTCGGCAATGATCTCTTCGATCTTGCCCATCTCCTCGCGCTCGGCCATGACGTGCAACGCGTTCATGTTGCTGTCGGCGACAATGTTCGGACCGCCGCGACCACGACCGCCACTGCTGGATAACCCGCGGGCGATCTGCTCGACGGTCGGCTGAATCTGCTGCGCGTCGGCGAATTCGAGTTTGATCAGCTTGTAATTGCTGGGCACCCGCTGGTCGATCTGGTCGAGAATCTCCTGCACGCGCTGCAAGCCGTCGTCGTTGGCGTAGACGACAAGGTTATTCGTGCGTTCATCGGCCACGATGCGGACGGTCTTTTTGGCCCGCTCGTAGATGTCCTCGACAATGATGTCTTCCGGATTCGGCGTCTGCGTTTGCTGCTGGTTTGGCCGTCGGCTATTCGAGCGGCCGCGCGTGTTGCGCGAGGTCCGCGTCGGTCGCGTGGGCGCCCGGCTGGTCTGCCCCTGCTCCTGTTGCAGGATCTGGTTCAGCAGTCGCGAGATGTCCGTCGCGCTGCCGTACTTGATCGCGATGACGGTGGTCTTGAATTCGCCCAGGTCGGGGGCGTTGTCGATCTGCTTGATGAACTCTTCGATCTGCTCCAGCTTGTGCGGCGTCGCGCGCACGATCAGGTTCTTGGTGCGCTCGTCGGCAATCAACACAACGTCGGAATCGCCGCCGTCGACCGTCTCGAACTGGCGCGTCTCGCGATTGTAACGCCGCTGCGCCTGGCCGATGTCGAACCGCTCGCGCACCATCGCCTCGATCTGACTGACGTTGGTCTCAACCTTGATGAACTTTGTCGTGCGCGGGTCGTAGTCGCCGGCATCAACCGTATCGAGCAACCCGAGGAAACGGCGGACGTCGGTTGCCAGACCGGTGATCTTGATGCAGTTCGTATCGCCGACGACGACCGGCAGAGCGCGGTCGGGCATCGACGGACTGAGCATGTCGCGGAGTTCCTCGGCGGGCCGATCCTTGATCCGGATCAACACTTCGCAGATCTGGTAGTCGCGCAGCTTGGCAGCCTCGAATGCCGCGCGGCTCCCGTAGCGTGCGTCGAGTTCAAGCTGCTTTGAAAGTTCGCTGACCGGTACGACGTAGATGTAATCTTCATGCTCGACAATAAACGAGCCCTGCTCGATCAGAAGGAAGTTGAGTTCGTCGAGCATCTCTTCCCGCGTGAAGCGGCGGTCGGTCTCGTAGGTCAGTTCGCCAAAGACCGCCATGTCGCCCATGATCGGTTTGCCGATCAGCTTGGCGTAGTGGTTCACCACGTCTTCCCACGGCGTCTCGTAGAACGAGATGAAGTAGTCGCGGCCGTCTTTGCTCGGCGGCGGCTCAACTTCGCCTTCGCTTTCCTCTTCGGCACCTTCGTCCGCGGCGACCGGTTCGTCTTCACCGGGAAGCTTGACCGGCGTCACATGGCGGCCGGGTTTGGCTTCGGGCTTGATGATGCCGGCCGCAGGCGGAACGGCAATCGGCGTCGAGCCGTACGGCGGCTGCGATTCGCGCGGCGTGGTCGCTTCCTCTTCGCGCTCTTCCATCTCGTGTTGGCGACGGGCCAGTTCGCGGGCGGCGTCGAGGCGACCGGCCTCCTCGAGCGCGCGGCGGCGTGCTTCCATGCGTGCCTCGCGTACCTGGCGATCGCGTTCGGTCTCGTCGGGCTTGGCGGCCTCGGTGTTCGGATCGTCATGCGCCGGCTGGCTGGTTTCGAGATGCTTGCCGTTCTCTTCGGCGACCTCCTGCAAGTCCTGGAACTTGCTGAGTCGATCCTGCGCTTCTTGTGTGGCAGGATAGGTCGCCGGCGTCGACGTCGGTTGCGACGACGATCTTCCGCGCGCCCCACCCGAACGCGCCCGATCGCGCGTGCGCGGACTGATGCGCGGCGCCGGTTGCGTGGGCTTCTTGGGAGAGACGGAAGGTTGTTTATCCTTCTCGTTTGCCGGTTGGCTGGTTTGTGCGGTTGCCGAAGCAACACCACTGAACGAGAACACCGCGATCAACAGCGGAATGATGATTCCGCGCAGAATCGTTCGAGACACCATGCTACCACCTTCGAGGATGCATGCGACGTTTCGCGAGCCGCCGTCGCCGGGGGCCCGATCCGTACTGACTTTGTTGGTTATCTTCATCCGCCACTTCCGTGCGGAGTTGGTTGGCTACCCTGTAATTATCGGCTCCGTCACACTTTGGAGCTTATCGCCGCCGGCCTCAGCCGATCGCAATCGATCGGGGGCTCTGGCATGGGTGCGGCCCCGGAAACCCGGCTGACCGCTCCAACCGCAGTGTTATACCCGGATTCAGACGAAAGGTAACGCCCCGAAGAGACATGATTTGCAACTTCCAGGGCCGTTTTTTGCCCCGCCAAGGCGGATTTCCCGGCAAGTGTTGCGCTTTTTGCATCCCGGCGGCCGCTACGGGGCTATTGGAATTTTCCCGGACCAAAGGCTGCGGCGGCGAAGTGCTGGCGAGGCGGGTAAGGCCTGCGCTGGCCGGCGCGCCGCGCCGGCCAGCGGAAGAGTGACCTACTTTCGAAGAACAAGGCTTAATTCTTTAGCGATCTCGGCATGTTCGCTTGGATTAACCTCGACGCGCTGCTTGAAGGTGTCGCCGAGCTTATAAAAATAGTTTTTCGCGGGCTCGCGATGACGCCCCGCGCTCGCCGCGACGCGCACCACGATGCCGTCGGGAACAATCAACACGAGTCGTCCATCGTCAACTTCGTCATTCAACCGGTAGGTATCCGGGAATGACGTCGGCTCGTCGGTGTTGATTACGTATGCAATGGGGCCATCATCCAACACGCCGACACCTTCGAGTACAAACTTGTGCGCATTGCGGCGCGGGTCAGGCGGCGGCGCCGTGTTCTTCACGACCGGGGGCGGATCCTTCTTGTCTTCCTTCGGCGGATCCGGCGTCTTCACAACCACCTTCTTCGGCTCGACGAACAGCTTGAAGAGGTTCACTTTCGCGACCTCGTCGTACGCCGTCAGGTCGGGTTCCTGCAACCGCTCGGCGTACGCCAGCACAGGTTCGCCGGTCTGCGGGTCGGCCGGGCTGTTGAGCGCTTCCAGATCCATAGTCGGATGTGCAACATTCTTCGTCTCCGGCAAGAGCAACGTCGAGAGCGTCAGGCTGATCGCCAACTGCGGTTCGGTGTCGGCCGACGCATCGCGCCCGCGCCGCCCGCCGGATGCCTTGCGGTGTTCCGCGCGCAGCTCCAGCTTGTCGACGCGCACGAAGTACGGGCGCTGCGCAAGGTCTTCGAGGAAGTTGTCCAGGTCGGCCAGTGTGCCCTCGACATTGACGGCCAGCGGCAGCTCGACGAAGTCCTCGCGCGGCCCCTTCTTCTCGCGCGATTCCTTGCGTTGGGCAATGCGCCGTCCCTGCGTCAGCTTGTTGCGGTCGAGCAGCAAGGCCACGTCCTCGCGGAACGCGGCGTGGGCTGCGGTCACATCCGTGCCAAGCGTGGCGCGCGTGCGCTCCCGCCACTCGTCTACGCGCTCGTCCGCACCACCCAGACGCAGTTCGAGCTTCTCAATATTCTGTCGCTCGGCTCTGATCGATTCCTTCAACACCTCGCGCGGATCGTAGAGCTGCGTCTTCACGAGCACGTAACCGCCGTAACCGACGATCACCGCCACCACCACAGAAGAAAGGACTCGTTCGCGTTGGTTCATTGCGACGCTCCGGGGCTATTTTCAGCCAAGCTCGCGCACGAGCTTGCGGTACTCTTTTTCACGTTCCTTGATCGTCTTGCGCTGCTCCAGGTCGAGCAACGTAATCGATACGTCCACCTTGCCCTTGAACTGCGGGTACTGCGTCTTCACACTCTGCCAAGCCCCCTGCTCGGCCTGGTACATCGGCTTGCCGTCCGGACCGGTCAGCTCGTTGAGCTGCTTGACGAATTCGCTGGCCACCTTCCAGTCGGTGCATATCAGCTTCATCGTGATGCCGGCGTTCTTGAAGTTGAAATTGATGTCGGTCACCAGCATCTTCTTGCCCGGCTCGACCGCCGAACGCGTCAGCCGCAGCAAATGGTCAAGCCAGACGGCGACCTGGGCTTCCGATTCCCACTCGTCGGCCTCATAGGTCTTGAACAGCAGTTGGGCATCTTCTTTGGCCTGCTTGACCAGATCAGCACTCTGTTTCTTCAGGCCTTTCAGTTCGCTGTTCAGACTGACGCGATCCCAGACCACCAGACCCAGGGCAGTCGCGACAACAACTGCGGCGGCGATACCCGCGACGCGCATCCGCTTTTGCAGCACTTCCTGCCGCGAGATCGTGCGTTTGGGATTCAAGAAGTCGAGTTCGAGCAGGCCTTCGCCTTCCATGCCCCACGCCAAGCCAAGCGTGGACGAGAAAGCCCGCAGTTTCATCGCTTCATTGTCTTCGACGCCAAGCGCCCCGGTCGGATCAAACAGCGTAACCGGCAAGTCGAACCGCTCGTCCGTGGCGCCCGAGAGCGCCATTTCAATGCCGGTGCCGCCGGCGATAACGATCTGTTCGAGTTCGACCGCCGCATCGGTCGCGCGATACGCCTGCAGCGTGCGCGAGATCTCGACCATCAGCTCGCTGACCGCGTTGGCACAAACCGCATCGGTCAGAGTGGTTTCGCCTTCTTCACGCAACACGCGCACGGCGCTGTCTTCGGTATCGACCTCGCCGCCGACCATCGGCACGTTTACGTTCGCGGCCCGTGAGAAAGCCAGCGTCTTGGCCGAGACCACGTCGATTTCGGTCGTCGTCGGCCCGACGTCGACGAACAGGACATTGCGGTCAACCATCGCCGGAATGTGCGTCAACGCTACGACGTTCGCATAGGGCCGCAGGCCAATGCGCGCCGGCGCAAGCCCCGCCGCCGTACACGTGTCACGCAACCGTGTGAGCACTTCCTTTCGCACGGCGGCCAGCAGCACCTCGACGCCCATGCCGTTGTCGTCGCGTTCGGTAACGACGAAGTCGATTGCCGCATCGTCCACCGAGAACGGCAATTCGCGCATCGCCTGAAACCGAACGGCGGCGGCCAGTTCGTTGATCGGCGTGGGCGGCACCGTCATGCGATTGATCACCGCCTTGTCACGCGCGACGTCGACGATGACGCGGTTGTACTTGATTCCGTGGCGCTGCAACTGCTCGGCGATGAACGCGCCCATCGCTTCGGGCTCGTCGGCGTTGACGGCACTGGGGAGGCGATGACTGTGCGCATCCTCCAGCGTCATCTCGCCGCCGCTGAAGCGTGCCACGACGATGCGCAGCGTACGCTTATCCCAGTCGAGGCAGAGTGCTTTGCGAGATCCTTTGATCACGGCGGTTCCTTTCCGCGTCTGAGCCGCGGCTGCTAATCGGTAACTACAGTCACCTGCTCTTCGTCGATCGGCCAGGCCAGGCCCAGGCCGGTGAGGTCGCGATGATACTTGATTTGTGCCAATGGGCCGACCATCTCGATGATCCACTCCAAACGCCGGGCGATCTTACGATGATCGGCATATCCGATAATCTCCACGTGAAACTGGTACGCTTTGGTCGTGATATACGGGGCGATCGCGCGGAAAGTGCCCGCGTCGACGTACTCCGCCGCCAGCGGCCAGGCCGTCGTTCGCAGCAGCATCGGGTTTGACGCCAGCAACTCGTCGCGCCCGGAGACGATCGCCGCCGCGGCATCCTCGGTCATGTTCGGGATCGTCATCAGCACGTTGGATGAGGCCGCGTTAATGTTGATCAATCCGTAGATGGCCTGCTGGGCGGCCCCCACCGCCCGCGTGCTGAAGTGATCCAAGATGTACGGCAGCTCTTCGAGTTGGACGGGACTGCTGGTCAGTTCGGCCGGCAGTGCTTCGTTTGGATCCAGCTCTTCGGCGCCGACGTAGAAGTCCGCCGGGCTGCGCATCTGCCCGACGACGTTCTGGTTACCAGCGATGCTGAGAATAAACGCCAACGACTCGTCGGACAGCGGCTCTTCGTAGACGTCTTCTTCCTCACCCTCGCTGGCGCGGAGTTCGTCCTCCGCTGCATAGGCGGCGATTTGCGCCTGCAAGGTGGCGCTATCGGCATTGAGATTCAACCGCGCGCGATTATCGAGCGAAGCGTCGATCTCGCGCGAGACCACGGTCAGAAACGGTGCGATGCCGTATTGCAGAATTCCGTCGGCGTTGTCGTAGTACGGAAACGAATCGGCGCCGTCGTCTTCGTTCTCGTCCAGAATGCCGTTGCGATTGACGTCTTCGCCGTAGAGGATCGCGGCGGTGATGCCTCTGACCAGCAGCAACTCCTCGACCGTGTCGAATGGGCCGTTCTTGGCGTTGTAGGGCGGGCCGGGATTGAGGGCGTTGTAATAGTCGTTCTCTGCTCCCCCCTCGCGTGTCTCGTCGTCCGTGTCGCGCCAATCGAGAATCGCCGCCACCAACTCCGGCGCGTTTTCAATTTCCAGCGCGACCAGCAGCGGCGTAACAAGTTGCTCGATTTGCTCGTCCGAGGCGTGGTTCAGATTCAGCTTGGCCGATTCGGGCGTAATGCCAAAACGCATCGTGTTGCGTACGCCGTCGTAACGCGGCGCGACAATACTATAGCGCCACGCCGGGGCCGGAGCCGGATAACGTTCGAAGAACTCGCGGCGGGAAGCCAACTCCTCCAGCGGATCGGAATCGCGATTGAAACCGCGGCCCCAGACGAGGGCGTGACGAAATCGATCGGGATTGTCGTACCACAGTGCGGCGCTGTCGCGATCCTCGCGCAGCAGCGAGACCAGCTCCTGGAATCCGGACTCCGCGGCGAGGCGTGCCTGGTGCCCGTCGGTGAACGCCATGATGCCCTGCGTCTCGGCGCGCACGAAGAAGATGAAGCCCGCCATCGTCAGCGAGAGCAACGCGATCATGATGAGCACGACCGGCAGGATGACCGCCCGGCGGCTGAGCATGCTCATTCCAACCCCTCCACGCCGAACTGCTCGGTCATCTCTTCACCCATGCGCTGCATGCGGCTGGAATAGAAGCGGTCGGCGGCGGGAATCCGCACGATGATGCTGTACCGATCGGGATGGTACTGGCCGTCGCCCAGTTGGTATTCCGGCTCTTCAATCGGGTATTCCTCAAGATCGCGGTTGTCGAGCTCGTCCGACGTGGCGGATTCAAAACCGACCGTGATCTGCACCAACTGCGGCAACGAGTTTCCCTCGGTCACGTTCCAAGAGGCGGCCCACTCCACGCCGTCGAAGTAACGAAATTCGAGATAGCCCAGTTCGTGCGACCAGATATCGTTGCGAACGTCTAACGGTTCGTCGAGCTCGACCGTGAACTGATTGAGCGTGCGCTTCTCGGTGCGCACAATGCCGCCGATGATCGGCTCGCCGTCGTCGTCCTGTTCTTCCGGATTGACCCACAGCCAATAGCTGACCTGCGTCAGGTCGTGCTGCGCCGGCGGTTGATCGGCCGTGTCCTCCCAGAAGTCGTATTGATGATCGCTCGGCAGGCGCGCGGTGAGGAACGTGATGTTGCGCCGGTCACCAATCAGGAGCGGTACGGTTCCGCTGTCGCTGCCCGTCGAGCCGCCGGTAAGCCCTTCGAGACCCTCCAGGCCTTCGAGCCCGGCTTCCGCAAGTGCGTCCAGGACTTCGTTGCTTTCCGTGTCGACGTATTCTTCTGCGTAGCCGCCGCCCACAAGTTCGCCTTCGAGCAACTGTTCTTCGATAAGCGGCTGCTCGATCGGGAAGCCCAGATCCTCGGCTCCGACGCAAGCGCGCAGTTCGTTGGCGATCTGGTCGAGCACCAGGCGGGCAATCTGGATGCGGTCGGCCTGTGCCGCCGCCGTATCGCGCACCTGAATCACTTGCCAGAAGAACGTGAACATCGAACCCATCAACATCGTGATCAGCACGATCGCTATGATCACTTCCAGCAGCGTCAAAGCGCGGCAAACTCGGGGCGATCGACATGCATTCATCAACGCGACCTCCAGTCCTTGTTCGCCTCGTCACGCTGCTGGTCGAGATCGCCGATCCCCTGCCCGCCGTTGTTGCCGCGATTGCCGCCACCGCCGGCCTGGTTAATCGTGTTGATCAGGCCGTTGAGTTCCTCGTCTGAGATTTGTCCCTGCAACTGTGAGCGGATCAATTCGACCAGCGGGTTGTCGGCCGAGAGCCCGCCGCTGCCGCCGAGCAGGTCTTCAAGCTGATTCGGCGACACGCCGCCGCCTTGCAGCAGCTCGCTGAGCCCGCTGGCGTCCGAACCGGTGATACCCGACAAAGCCCCGGTCTGCTGCATCATGCCCATGACCATGGGCAGCATGCTGAACAGGTCTTCGGGATTCAGATATTGCACCAGCTTGGTGAAATCGATCTCACCGCTTTCGGTCAGCACTTCCGGCGGCAGGTTCGCCAATAGTCCCTCGGCGTCTTCGCTGGTCATGCCGAAATCGCGCACCAGATCGATCGTGGCGGGCACGGCCTTGATCATGTGCAGCTCGCGCACCACGCGCGCGGACTCGACCGTCTCGTTATCCAGGCTGTTGGGAGCGTGCAGAATCTGAAGCGTGACGAAATTGAAGGGTTCGTCCTGAAACTGGTCTTCCGGTTCATCGGCGTAGGCCCGCCAGAACCAACCCGGGTTCTCCTCGCCGAAGTCGCCGTCCACTTCGCGCTGCATCACGAAACGCGTGATGGTGTTCGGGTCGAGTTCGAGCAGGGCCATCATGCGATCGGCCATTTGCGAAGCGCGCGTTTGCTCTTCGGCCTCCATTACCATATTGATTCCGGCGACCATCTGCGCGCCGATGAAGCCCATCGACGTAACCATCACGGTCAGGGCGACGACGACTTCGAGCAGCAGTGCGGCGTGGCGTACTGGCGGGTGGCAGACGCGCGTGTGCGTGTTGCTCATGATTCCGGCCTCCACTCTTCGAGTTCCTCGGCGTCTTCCTCGAAGATCAGATCGTCATCGATCTCGATCGCATCCGGGCGTTCTGCGCCGCCATCCTCGATACGATCGACCGGTTCCATGATTACCCGTCCCAAGCGCCCATCCAGCGTCAGTTCCAGTCCGCGACCGAGCGCGTCGCGCAATGTCCAGCGCAGCGAACCGCAGCGGCCATCGGGACGAAAGTCGAGCACGTAATCCATATCGAGTTCGGTTACGAGATACGGCTCTTCCTCGTCGTATTCCTCGAACTCGATCAAATCATCCTCGACGTCGATTGGAGCCGGACCGTCGGGCAGTGGCAGGAGTGACTCGACCCAGACTTCATCGAGCACGAACTTCATGTCGCACCACGGCTCGCGAAACCGCAAATATTGGTTCGGAGCCAAAATCGGATCGCGTTGGCGGGTGAGCAGGATCGTGCCGTCCTGCCGAAACACAATTCGGTAGGTGCGCGATTCATTCATCGCGCGCGCCCGGCACATCTGCACCAGCGAACTCATGCGGCGGGCAGACTCGTCAAGCTGTTCCGCCCGTTGCGCACCGTAGAAATTGGGCCATACAATCGCCGCCACTACGCCCATCAGCGCAATAACGATGATCACTTCGAGCAGTGTAAAACCGCGTCGGCCCATCTATGTGCTCCGCCCAATCTTCCTGCCGTCCGCTGTGAAGGCATCCATTCACAACACGGACGCTCGACCCGAGCCCTGGGGCACCGGTCGAACGTCCCTGTCGATTCCCCAGAGTCTCGTTATGACGACGGCTAGGATTTTTCCCAATTCGTGATGTCGTCGTCGTCGCCTTCCTGGCCATTCGGCCCGGCGCTCGAGAGATCGTAGGTCTCTTCGTTGTACTCGCCCGGCGACTCATAGATGAACGGGTTGTTCCACGGATCGGCGAGCTTCGTGCCCTGCTTCAGATACGGGCCACGCCACAGCTCGGCTTCCTCATCATCATCCGGCTTCTCGACCAACGCAGTGAGCCCCTCATCCGAGGTCGGATAGTGGCCCATGTGCAAGCGGTACAGGTCGAGCGCGCCGTTGAAGCCGCTCGTGATCGTGGACTGGGCCGTGTCGATCCTGGCACCTTCCAACGTGCCGAATAGATTCGGCACCACCAGAGCTGCCAAGATGCCGATGATGACCACGACCATCAGAACTTCCAGCAGGGTGAAGGCCCGACGGCGTGCTACTCTTTGTCCATTGCGTTTCATGTTCAAACTCCCAAAACCCGATTGTGCAAATTCCTCATTGACTCGAGTGCGCGTCATCGCAACCCCGTGGTCGCCATCTGCAAGATAGGCACCAGCAGTGCGATCGCGATAAACAGCAACATTGCTCCCATGAAGAGGAGCATCAGCGGCTCCAGCAGCCGCACAAACATATCAAGCTGACGCGCGGTCCGCATCTCCTGCGTATCCGCAATTTCGACCAGTACGCGGTCGAGCGTATTACTTTCCTCCGCCACTGCGATCATGTCCAACATTGCCGGCGGAAACACTTTGCTCTTGGCCAGCGGCGGCGTGAGCGACTCCCCCTGTCCCACACTACTCGCGGCTTTTTCGATCGCATCCGACAGAATCTGGTTGCCGGCAGAATCCTTCGCGATCCGCAGCGCGTGCAGGATCTGAATGCCGTTGGCCAACAGCGTACCGAAGATGCGGCAAAAGCGGCACAACGCCACCATCGTGTAGATCGGTCCAATTCCCCACATCCGCAGTTGCATGTGGGCCCAGAAGCCCTTACCGACCTGCGTCTGGAAGAAGCTCACAATCGCGATAATCAAGACCAGCAGAACGCCGCCGACTTCCATGTAGTGCAGCGACAATATATCGCTCAAGGCGAACACGATCTTGGTCGGCAACGGCAGATCCTGCTCACTCAACAGGTCGCGAATACGCGGCACGACAAAGCTCATCACGAAGATAATCGCCCCCAGGCCAACGGTGGCCAAAATGCAGGGATAGATCATCGCGCCGACGAACTTGGACTTCAGGTCGTCCTGGCGGCGAATGAAATCGGAAACACGTGCCAATACTTCTTCGAGAAAGCCACCTTTTTCACCAGCACGAATCATCGATACGTGCAACGGACTGAAAGCGTGCGGATGATGGTCCATCGCGTCGGCCAGCGTATCGCCACCAGCCACATCGTCATGCACTTCGCGCAGCACGCGCGACAGCGCCGGGGCGGCCGCCTGCTCGCTGAGCACCTTCAGCGCCCGCAGAACCGGCACGCCGGCCCGCAGCAGGTCGGCCAGCTGCTCATAAAAGACGCTGACCTTAGCCCCGCTGATCTTCCGCGCGCCGCCGGTCAGAAACGATTTCTCGCTCGTTTTGACCTCGGCCACCTCAACTGGCAGCAGGGTGCGCTCATCGAGCATGCGTGCGGCGGCGGCCGGTGTGTCGGCCACCAATGTGCCCGTCACCTCGGCTCCGCCTGCGTCGCGTGCTCGATAATTAAAGGTCGGCATCCTTTAGAACTCTCGTCACTCGGGACGGCCACAGCCGCTGCCCGGCGTCTAAGTGTGCTGACAGTATATACATGTTGGCTGGCGACGGGATGCATCCGGCAACCCGCTTCCGAACCGGTCCCGCGGCACCTCCTGTGCCTCGCCTCCCGACCGACCGGCCCCGCCTCGACAGATCGGGGCCCGCCACAAGCTTGTGATTCCACGTAACTTGGCTAAATTATGCCATGCAGGCAGGATCCTGGAAAGTGACCTTTATCGGCAATTGACGCCCCTCGGCCCAAACGGCGACTCTGACGCAATCGGGAAACCATGAGTAACACGACCGAAACCGCGCACTCTAACGCCGGCGAGTCCTTTGGACCGCTCGGCCTCACCCCCCCTCTCACCGACGCCCTGGACCGGCTGGACCTCGACGCACCGACCGATATTCAGAAGGCACTGATCCCAGCCATACTTGACGGCAAGGACTGCCTGGCCTGCGCCACCACCGGTGTCGGCAAAACGAACGTCTACCTCCTGCCCATCTTGCAGCGCACGCAATCCAGCACCGGGCTACATGCTCTGATTATTCAGCCCACCCGTTCACTGGCCATGCGGCTGCAACGCAATATTCGGCGATTCGCACCCGAATGCGAACCGGAAATTGCTTTGGCGCTCGGCGGGCGTGATTCGCGTGGGCACGACAACCCATTCGATAACGACCCGGACCTGATCATTGCTACGCCGCGCGGGGCGGCCGACCTGGTGCGGCTGGACGGCTTCGACTGGACCGAGCTCCCGCTGCTGGTGATCGACGAATTCGACGCGATTATCGACGATCGCGGCGCGCGGCACCTGGAGCGGGTCGACGAAGCCATGGGCGAAGACACGCAGACCATTCTGATCACTGGTCACTTTGAAGGCGACCTGCGTGAACAGGCCGAAGAATATCTCTGCGAGCCGGTCGAGTTCGAGGCCGAACCGCCGCCGCCGCGAGCGCTCTCCGCACAACAGACATATATAAAGGCGGAGGCGAAGTTCGACACCCTGCTGGCGTGGTGCAAGCGGGAGACGCCCAAGCTGGCGCTGCTCTTCACGACGGACGAAGAGCGCGGCCGTGAACTGGTCGGCCAGCTTAGCCGAGCCCGCATCAGTTGCCGCTGGGAAACCGACCGCCGGCAACGTGGTCCGCGCGGCGATCGCGGCGGCCGCAAGCCGCGTCAACAGGCTGAGTTAATCATCGCCGCCGATCCGGCATCGTCGCGTCTCTCGACGATTCCGGCCACGCATCTGGTGCATTACGACCTACCCGAAGACGTGGACACGTATATGCACCGGCTGGAGACGGCGGCCCGGCTGCGCAAGAACGGTTGCGCGGTGGCCTTGGTCGAGCCGGACGAGATGAAGATGCTGCCGGAAATCGAAGAACGTACCGGCGTGAAGCTCACCGAGATTACGATCGATCTTGACGCGGCCCCGCCGCCGCGTGCGAACCAGCAGAGTTCGTCGCGGCGTGAGAGTGAAAAGTCGCCAACTCCAGCCCCGGCCCCCGCTCCCGCTCCGCGCAAGGCGCCGACGGAAGATCGGCGCGGGCGGCTGAACCAACTGCTGTATCCCAACGCCGAACTCGAAGCCCGCGGCGTCAAGCCGCCCCGGCGGACGCTCGGGGCGCGCTTCTGCGCGGCCCGGCGTAACAAGCCGCTGCGCCGGCCAAACTAGATGCACCATCAGAGATGCCAATGCCGCTGTGTGCCACTGCTTGAAGCAGTGGCACACGCGAGCGCAGCTATTCCGTTTCGTCCGGCGGAATATCCGGGGCGGGCGGATTGACGGGGCTGGATGGACGCCCACCCTCCGCACCCGGCGGTTTGCGTTGCTGGCCAATCAGCACATGAAACCGCCGCCGCCCAAGCAGTTCCCCGCCACTGACCAGTTCAAAGGCGTATTGCCCGACCTCAGCAATCGGCACGCCCTGCATCGCGAAGAGCAGATCCACCATCGCCAGCGGATCGGGCGCATCGACGTGGCCGTTGGTCTGCATCAGGATAGTATTGTCACTGTCGCGTATCAGTCGCACTTGCAGCGGCGTTTTGCCGGTAATTTCCGTCAACGTGGCCATGATCGCCAACTGGTGAATCCGCGTCGGCACCTTGGGCACCACGACCGTATTGAACAGCCCGATCGCGCTTTTCTTGTTGGTCAGCTTATCGTCGATCACCTGATCACAGACCAGCAGCGAAACCACGGACGGCGTTGCGATGGATGGATGCCCGCTCATATGAACCCTCGTTGGACCGGCTGCGTATGATAATCTATCGCTCGCCAGACGGCGCGGGCCGATTCGGGCTGCGGACGAGATTACGACGGGATTGCTTCACGAATAGAGTCGTATCTGTATCATGCGCCACATGTGCCGTGAGATTGACAGGACAATGTGTTCCCCGGTTCGACGCAGCCATTGCGTACCGGTGCTTTGCGCGCTGCTGGTCGGTTTGCCGGCGGTGCTCGCTCAACCATCGGTCGACATAACGCTCAACACGCGGCAGCCATACGTCGGCGAACCCCTAGTTCTCACGCTCAGCGTTGACTTTTCGAAGGGCGTGGGCGAGCCCCAGATTCCAGACATCGCCGATTGTGGTGTGAAAGTCGGGCGCGCCAACACCAGCACATTCTATTCGTCGGTGAACGGCCAGAAGGCGAGCGTGCGAAGATCGGTCGCATACCCGATCTACATCACGCCGCGCAAGCCCGGGCCGCTGCACATTCCGTCCATAACAATCGAAGCCGATGGCCAGCGTTTCCGTACGCAGGAACAGGATCTCATCGTCCGCGAAACACCGACGAGCGCCGTCCCTGACGCCAGCAATGCCGACAGCAGTGATCCGACCGCGGACCTGCTGATGGTCGAGATCACTTCCGAAAGCCAGCACCTCTACGTCGGGCAACAGGCTGTCTTCACGCTTTCAATCTGGGTGAAACCGCCCCGCATCAACGGACAACTGCTCGACGAACACTCGATGTTCAGTTGTATTCGGGCCTCGTATGGCCCGTTTGCAAACAGTGAGACGCACGTTCGCCAGGTTCGCCGGCGCGCAGCTTCCGGCGAAACTGAACTCTACTACGTTTACGAATCCAGCAACAGCGTCACGCTGGACGCACCGGGCCCGCTCATCTTCGACGGCGTGCGCGTGCAGATTCCCAAGTATCCGCTACGGATTGAGCGACAGTTCTTCGACAATGTGATTACGAAATCACTGCCCGTGCCGCCGCGGCTACCAGTTGTGGACGTGCCCGAAGTGCTGCCGCTGCCGACCGAGAACCGCCCCCCAAGCTTTGAAGGCGCCATCGGGCAATATCGCCTGACTGCAATGGCGGTCCCGTCGAACGTACGCGTCGGCGATCCGATTCAGTTCGTGATCGATGTTTACGGCGATCCGCTGGATACACTGCCCGGTCCCGATCTGGCAGCGAATGAAGCACTCAACGCCGACTTTCGCGTGCCGGTTGAAGAACTCGCCGGAACGATCCATGAATCGCTGGGCGAGCGTTTCAAGCGTTTCACGCAGGTCATTCGCGCCACGCGCGCCGATGTGACCACAATCCCGCCAATCGAGTTCTGCTATTTCGATCCCGAGGTCGGCGAGTATGTGGTCGAGAAGACCGACCCGATTCCGATTCTGGTCAGCGCTTCGGACAGCCTCGATGCGACCGATCTCGATATCGCCATGGATACGCCCCAGGATCCGGCCTCGCAGGTCGCCGTACGTGACGGCCTGCGTGGCAACGTCAGCGACGAGGTGCAGTTGCTGCAATCGATAGCCCCGGTAACCACGACGCAGATTGTTGCGGTCACGTGTGCCGGACCGCTGGCATTTGCCGCGTTCTGGTGCCTGCTGGCGATTTCGCGACGTGGGAACGAGCGTTCTGCCCGCCGCCGGCGTGCGGCACTGAAAACCGCCGAACAGCGGCTGCGCGACGTGGAAACATCCAATCGTCCGTCGAGCGACATCGAAGCCGCATTGGCGGGCTACCTGGCCGACCGGCTCGACGAGCCACCGCAACGTTTTCGCGGCTCGGCCGGCGTCGAGTATCTAACGGCGCAGCGCGTATCGCCCGAGTTGGTGCAACGCTACGCCGAAGTGCAGCGTCGCAGCGAAGAAGCCGCGTACGCAGGCACCACCGCTGCGGATGCAACCTTGACCAATCTCGCACGGCAATGTTTGCACGATCTGGAGCAGGAGCAACTATGAGAACCTGCACCACTACGATTGCCATCGCGCTGCTGCTTGCCGTTGTGGCGAGTGCCCAGGACAGCGCCGCGCCCGAGCGACAGCGCGAACTGCTGCACAAGGGGCTCAATGCGTTTGATGAAGCGGTCGCCGTGGCGAAGGATGATCCGCGACAGGCGCACGCGCTCTACCGCCAGGCCGCCAGCGCGTTTGAACTCCTCGCCGCCACGGGCGTACGCAGCGCCGGCCTCGAATACAACCTGGGCAACACATACTTCCGGTTGGGTGAACTCGGACGGGCGATCGCGCATTACCGCCGAGCCGAGCAACTCGACCCGACCGATACGCAAATCCACGCCAATCTTGAATATGCGCGCAATCGCGTCGAGCCGTTCATCTCCGCCGGCGGAACCGAAAAGCTGCTCGCCCGGCTTCAGTTCTGGACGCGGAAGGTTTCGGTGCAGCGCCGGTTCTGGATTGCGGCGTTCGCGTCAATCGCGGGCTGGCTGGGATTGATCGCCTGGCTGCGTTGGCGGCAGCGGCCCGTGCTGGTGCTGGGCATCATTGCAATTCTGCTGGGCGGGGCGAATGCCGGCTCGGTCACGTGGCAATTACACGACCACGCCACGCATCCGCACGCCGTCGTCGTGGACGGCAGCCACGTGCTGCGTCTCGGCCGCGGCGAAGGCTACGACCCAGCCCTCACGCAGCAGCTCGGCCCCGGCGTCGAGCTGCGTATCCTGCGGGAGCGCGGCGGCTGGGTCGAAACAAGGCTGGCCGACGGTAACACCGGCTGGCTCCCCGTCGGAGCAATCGAGAAGATCTGACCCGCATTTCAGAAGTGTCCCCGTGTGCCACTGCTTCAAGCAGTGTGGCTCGCTGCTACCTAGCGAAGCACTGCTTGAAGCAGTGGCACACCGTCGTCGAGAAGATTGCGGGGCACCTCTGCAAAACCAACAGCGCAAAATAGAACGACCGGCGGCAGTGCCCACCCGCACCATCCGCCGGTCGCCTCGGACCCCACTGCGGCTAGAAAGATCAGCCCTTGAACCGCGCCCGTCCGTCCTTGAGATTGTTGGAGAGCGCAGTTCGGTGGAACTTTTGTACACAACGTGCGAGACGCTGGAGGATGCCGCGTCCCTGAAGCGACAGTTCAAGGCCCACAAACTGAACTGCCGCACACATCTGGTTGTCGCTGTCGTGTCGCGTCCCGCGATAGTACGCGTCCACCAGCAGCGGGGGTTGCCCATCGGGTAAATGCAGTTCGACGCCCAACGTCTGGTTATCCTGCCATGGCGGGGCATCAAGCTGGTTAATGCGGACCAACGTGCCACCACAGGACAGATCCTGCGCCTGTCCGGTGATGATCGAGAGCGAATCGTTCTGCGCGTCGTTGCGCGCATCGATTCCGCCCGGCCAGACATTGGCCAGCACACGCACGCCGTCCGGCACTTCCGTGCGGTAATACGCTCGGCGTTGCAGTTCGGTCATGCTTTCCGGCCAACGATAGCGAATCGCTGTGACGCTGTTCTTGCCGTCGAGCATGTAGCGGCCGCGCGCCTCGACCACGGTCGCAAACATGACCTTGCGACTGCGGTAACGGAAGCTCAGCCCCACGTACTGACCGACGATCAGGTCCGGCGGCTTGGTGCCGTGCGTCTCCTGATAGTCGAGCACAATGAATCGGCGGTTCGGGTCACGTTCAAGGAAGCGGCTCTTGAAGGTCTTCCATTGTCCGTCTTCGTGGACGTTGAGAACGGCCAGTGCATTCTGGCTCACCGCCTCGGTCAGCATCTCCGAGGTCTCTTGGCCCGTGAGGATGCGGCGTGGTTTCATGACTCTCCATCCAGATTGGTCATATCAGTCATCAGTTCGTAAAGCGCTGCCCGCAAGCGTTGCAGCCCCAGTTCGTCGGCCTTGTCGCCGGTGCGAACGTTGAACTCCAGTCCGAGGAACAACTGCTGCTTGTCGCGCATGATGTCTTTGTTTCGCAGGACGCACGGCAGTTCAAAGATCTCGTCAAAGCCGGCCAGCTCGAAGCTGACACGCAATTCGTCCCCCAGTGCCAACGCGTGATCGAGCGCGGTGCCGGGCAGGTTGCAGGCGAGCCCGTCCGGACTAACGTTGGCCAACAGGCCAATCGCCGGCGACGGCTGGCTCGGCACACGTACGCGCACCTGCGACGCAACCGTGGCATTGGTGCGTTCAAAACCGCGCCGATTGAGCACCTGCACCATGTCGGGTTGAGCAATCATGATGCGCTGCTGCTTACCATCCTCGGCGGCGTCGAGCACGTGCGTCGTGAAGAGGTACATCTCGCCCGATAGCTGCACGCGGATTTCGCAGAACGCCCCCATCAGTACGGCCAGCGGCGTGGCAGCACGCATGCTCGCCAGCTCGACCGCCAACATCTCGCCTTCGCGACCGATCAACTTTCCGCGCAGCGGTTCGTCCTCGGGCAGGTTGCGCGGTTCAAGCTCGATTTCCGGCTGGGCGCGCACCGCCTGTTCCACCACGCGGGCCGCCTGTCGCGCCGTCAGGTCAATTGCCAACTGCATTTACTGCTCTCCCTTGGTATTGCGATTCCCCGGCTGCATCCGCCCTGCGATCCGCTGCAAGCGGCGCAGGCTGTTGCGATGCATGATCGGGTCGTCTCCCGCCTGAAACGCCCAGCCCATCGCCAACTGGTCCGAATGCTTCAAAGGCCGCAGATGGACCAAACGCACGATGAACTCCGACCGGTGCTGCTCGCCCGGCAACTCGAGATCGACCCAGAACAGATCGCCCGTGTAGAGCTCGTTTATGCGCGGCGAGACGGTGACCACGCCAAGGCCACCACTGGATACGTCCGTGACGCGGGCCTGAAACTGCCGCCGCGTGTCCACTACGTGCGTGAATGTTCCGACAATCGCCTGCTCGTTATCGAATTCGAGCCGCAGGTGGTCCCGCTCGCGGGCCGTTTCGACACGCAGCGGCACACTCGTGACCAGTTGTGACCGTCGCTGGCCATTCTCGTCTTCACACCTTTCCAGTCCGCGACTGGTAACGAAGCAGACGTAACGCTCGCCCTCTTCTTCAAAGTGAATCTCGAGCGGCTGGCCCTCGATTTCGGCATCGACGTTGCGGGCACCATCCCAACTCAGCACCAGCCGGTCCTTGGCCAACGCCTCGAACCGTGCTTCGCCCGTCGTACCAACCCGCCGTCGTACGGCGATCGTCGCCGCGGCGTGCGTCTCGCACATGCCTTCGATCAGCTTGAGTTGTGCTCTTCTTCTCAACAGAGTTCGGCAAGCCATAATGGCCCCCTCATATTCTGCTCGTACCCAAGGCACATGTCGGTCCGCGCGGGCTGCGGCTTAATGGACGCAAGTTGAGGAAATGAACATGCTTCGAGAGATGGCCGTGACGGGCTCAAGCGGCTATGGGACCAGCCGGGCAAGTCCCGAAATCAATGGCGCAAGATACGCGCGCCGGGCATGCACCAGCATGTATCGGGCCTCCGATTTCTCCCCTCGTCGATCACGGCGGGCAAAGGCTCATAAACGAAGGGGTGGCATGCGCCGCTTCTTTCACAGGTTTTTTCTGTCGCAGCGTCATCCGTGACGCCGGCGAATCTGATAATCGCTGCTTGCGGTCGGAGGTTCTGGGCGGAGTTGCAGCCGCGCGCGGACGTGACGACTCGCCCATGACGGTTTAGAATCGCCGTGACGGTCGCAGGCTGGGGAAAAGCCGGCGGCCCGCTCGAAGTGCCCGGACGCACGGAATCGCCACCCGCAGGGAGGCTCGTTAATGAGCACCAGCCTGGTTCGCCGTTATGGAATCCTGATCGCCGCCGCCGCCCTGTTCGTCGCTGGCGGCTGCGTCGAGCGCACGATGAAGATCACCAGCGATCCGCAGGGGGCGCGCGTCTTCGTCAACGACGAGGAAGTCGGCGTCACCCCCGTGAAGTTCTCTTTTCTCTGGTACGGCGATTACGACATCATCCTGCGCAAAGACGGTTACCAGACGCTGAAGACCCACCATCGCGTTGATGCCCCCTGGTACCAGTACCCGCCCTTCGACCTGGTCTCCGAATGCCTGGTCGCCACGACGATCCATGACGACCACGAACTGCCGACCTATACGTTGACGGCGGACGATCCGCCGGCCGGCACGGATCTGGTGGATCGGGCCCTCGACCTGCGTTCGCGAGCATATTTCGCGGAGCAGGAGCAATAGCGTGCGACTGGCTCGGGTAATCCCCCGCTAGCGCTCGCAAACTGCCACCCAGCCAACACGACTTCCGATCCGGCCTGCCGACGTTCGGGCTCACGCCTCAACGATTCCCTCGCGAATCGCCCAGCGGGCCAATTCGACGCGATCCTTGAGCCGCAGCTTCCTGAGCAGGCTCGTGCGATAGGCATCCGCGGTCTTGTAGGCAATCCCAAGTTCTCCGGCGGCGTCGCGCAACGTCATGCCCCGCGCCAGCAGCGGCAGCAACTCGGCCTCGCGCCGGGAGAGCAGGCGGACCCCGTCCTTCCCCCCACTGCCTTTTGAAATGATCTGGCGAACACCAGCACTGTAATATGGATCCCCCGCACCGGCCGCCGCGATTGCTGTGCGCAGCTCCTGGTAACCCCCGTCTTTCAGCATATAGCCGTGGATTCCGCAGCGGCCCCAATCCCGCAGAATCGGTTCATCCGATAAGCCGCTCACAACGAGAATGAAGAGGTCCTTCCGCAGCCGGCTGACGATTTCGATCGCCTCGCGAATGGCCGCCGAGGGCCGATCCGCCACGAGCACGAGCACGCGCGGTTTGCTCCGCATCGCCTCCCAAACGGCCACGGGCGAAAACCCGCAAACCGCTCCCAACTCGACGTGCAGTTTCTCTGTCAGCACGAGGCGGTAGGCCTCGCGGTCGAGAAGAGAGTCGCTCATCAGGCAAGTCTGCCCGCTGTGGCTGACGTGCGCGGTCCCCGTGGGCACGTTTGCCTCCCCTGTCGTGCCTGCCAATGCTCGAGACCAGGCCTTTGCCCGATAACTCAAGCCATACAATGCACGTCATGATAAGAATGCTCGGGCATTCGCCCAACCGGGCAAACACCTGTATTTTGATCTGGGTAGACGCCCGAGGACGCCTGCGTACCGCCGCTAGCCCCGCGGCGGGATGGGGATTCCCAGGAAGGCCATCACCTGCTTCAGATCCTCCCAGGCTTTGACCTTTTCGCCCGGGCTGCGCAGCAGGTACGCCGGATGGAACGTCGGCATCAGCTTCGCCGCCGGCAAACCTTCGTCCATCAGCCCCGGCGGCGGAAAATCGTGGAACTGGCCGCGTAGCCGGCTGATCGGCGTCTTCGTCTGTAGCAGCGTCTGCGACGCCGGTCGCCCCAGCGTCACAATCACCTTCGGCCGCAGAATCGAGAGCTGCCAGTACAGATACGGCGAGCACGTGTTCATTTCCTCTTCGGTGGGCGTGCGATTGCCCGGCGGACGGCACTTCACGATGTTGCAGATATAAACCTGCTTACGCGTCAGCGACATCGCCTCGATCATTTTCGTCAGCAACTGGCCCGCGCGCCCGACGAAGGGGATGCCCTGTTTGTCCTCGTCGGCCCCCGGCCCCTCGCCCACGAACACGAGTTCCGGCCGCGCACACCCGTCGCCGAAAACCGCCTGCGTTCGCTGCTCATGCAAAACGCATTTGGCACAGCCACGCACGTTCGCCTGGTCGTATTCTTCTAGCGCCTTCGCGGCGTCCGCTTCGGACAGGCCGTCGTCGTCACTCGCGCCCCCGCCGGCGGCCGGCTGAGCTGCCGCAGCCTCGGCCCGCGGCCAATGCCGCACGCCCAACCGGGACTCATTGCGCAGCCAGTGTCGCAGAGTGAGATTACCTGTATCTGTGGTTGGTTCTCGCACGATGTAGAGGATACCGGCGGCATACGCCGCACGGCAAGCACGCGCAGGAACTGCGCTCTTCGAAAGGACGCCGTGAGACACCAAACACTGCACGCTAACGTACTTCCGATCATCGCCGTTTTGACCTTGCTCGCAGCCGGTACAAGTCCGCTGCTCGCCCAAACCGAGGCCGATGCCCCGGACGCCGATTTGGATACGGCCCCGCCGCAACTTTTCTCGCCCACGCTCGGGCGACCTGTCTTCGTGGCGCCCGGCGAAACATTCCAGGTTGCGGCGAATGTGCCGTCCGTGCCGACCGGCGTTCAATGCACGCTGGTCTATAGCCGCGATCGGCAGCAACGCTACGCGCTCGAAACGCCCGAAGGCGGCGCCACTGCGATTGCACAGGGCCAGCCGTTGGAACTGCGTGTTCCGCTCGATGTGCCGCAGCGAACATACAACCTGGAAATCCGCGCCGGCCAGCACGTGCTGCGCGGCCGCCACTGCGTCGCGGTCGGCAAGGTCGGAGACTCCGTACGAATCGTGCATCTCTCGAATATGAACCTGGGCGATCCCGGTGCCCCGGCGTTCGACGAAGACCTGATCAATGAAATCAATCTCGTCGCGCCAACGCTGATCGTTGCGACCGGCGACTATCTCGATGCTCTGCATCCCGATCCGGAGCAGGGCTGGTGCGCGCTGGTGGACGCCCTCACGCGCTTCGATGCCCCGATTCTCATGGCGTGCGGCGAGCACGACGACATCACGCTCTACAGCAAGTACGTCGCGCCAAGCCCGGTCGGCGTCGTCAACATCGGCCAACATCGCTGCGTGGTTCTCTACGACCATACGCGGGCCCCGGTCGAACGCGACGCCGAGCAACTCCACTGGCTCGACGGGCTGCTTGGACAACAGAACTTCGCCGGCCTGACGTTTGTCGTCTCACACAACGACTATCCGAATCTGCTGGAATACTGGCGACGGGCGAACGTACTCGGCAATCGCGTCCGCGCCGGACGGCTGGCGCTGTGGTTCGTCGGTGGGCACACGGACTGGGACAACCATTCATACCGCGGCTTACTCGATCAAGCGCGGCCGTTGGTCTATCTGCGCACGCACCAGTCGTCGCATGCGCCCCGGGAGGGCGCAACGGGAACCAGCCATTACCGCATCGTGGACGTCGCCAACAACTGTGTCGTATTGCCGGAACCGCAAGACGATCCCGGTCAGGTGCCGCCTTCGACGCCGCTCGGATATCTGTCTTCAACGTGTGAGGGACGCAGCGACGGCACTGAGACCATCCTGAACGTCAACGTCGCAAACAATCTGCCGTATCGCCTCAACGGTCTGGCCCAGTGGGTGCGGTTGAAGAAGCTGCCAAGCTGCAAGCCCTGGTGCATGGGTGGACGTCTGGAGGAAGTAATTGATCGCGGCGAGTACTGGGAATGTTGCCTGCGGCTGAATGCCCCGGATAAGGGCTCGGTCAGGGCCATCGCCGGCAGCGGCCCCCCGCCGGCGGCGTCGCGTGTTTCGGTCGAATTCCAGGCTGGCGACACGCTGGTCTTCGAGGAACACACCACCGCTGACAACGTCACATTCGCCACACTGGCCGGCCACGCGCCGGTCGTACACCTGACCAACACCGGCGGCAGAATGGTGACCATTTCCCCGCTGATCCGGCTGGACGGCAACCCTGTGCCCTACCGCCCCGCCGAGGGCGACGCGACTTTCGCGACGACCTACGGCCTCAACCTGGCCCCCGGCGACGGGATCAGCTTGCAGCTTGATTTATCGGCCGCTACAGTCGAAGTAGGTCGGCGGGAGTTGCAGGTCTATCTGCGTGGTCTACCTGCGGTCGTCCCCCATTGCCGGCCGGTTCGGGTCGTAGTAACTGAGCGGCCCGATGCGGTGCCGGCAGCGCCCGTGGGTCGCTGACGGGCGCACGACTATTCGCGGAAGCCAGGGAACCGAGCCAACTCCGGCTGTTGGGGAGCGTCATGATAGAGAAGCCGCCGCTGAAACCACTGTCGCTAACGATCTTCTTCCCGTGCTACAACGAGGAGGCGAACGTTGAGCAGGTGACGCGTAAGGCGGTCGAAGTCGGCCGGCAGGTCGCGGACGACCTCGAAGTGCTCATCGTCAATGACGGCAGCAAGGACGGCACCAAAGAGATCGCCGACCGGCTCGCCGAAGAGATTCCTGAAGTGCGGGCCGTGCACAACAATCCCAATCGCGGCTACGGCGGGGCGCTGCAACGCGGCTTTCGCGAAGCGACCAAGAACTGGATCTTCTACACCGACGGCGACGGGCAGTTCGACCTGGGCGAGATTCCACGCGTGCTGCCGCTGCTGGCGCAGTACGATATCGTCTCGTGCTACCGACTCGATCGCAAAGACCCGTTCATGCGCAAGGCCAACGCCTTCGCCTGGTCCACGCTGGTGAACATGCTGTTTCACATTGGTGTGAAGGACATCGACGGGGCCTTCAAGTTCTATCCCAAGTCGTTCATCGACGCGATCGAGTTGCACAGCACCGGCGCGCTGATCGATACGGAAATGCTCGCCAAAGCCCGCAACCTGAACCTCTCCATCGGCCAGGTCGGCGTAAACCACTACCCCCGCACCGCTGGCGAACAAACGGGCGCGAATCTGAAGGTGATTCTGCGCGCGTTCAAAGAGCTGTTTAAGCTGTATCGTCAGATTAAGCGCGAAGGTAAGAAGAGCGGGGCCGAGGGGGCAAGGGGCTAAGCGGGCAAGTGCGTAGCGGCCGATCCTCCCCCGCTACCGCCACGCCCTAAACCCTGAATCCCGCCCCCGGAAAACCCTCCCCACCGTCGGCAACCCGGGTACAATGGAGGCGTGGCACACACGTCCTGTGGAGGCACAGTCATGCAAACCAGTACCGAAAGCGTCATCCTGCATTACGACCTCGTTGGGGACGATTCACACGATCCGATTCTGTTCGTACACGGCTTCCCGCTCGCGGGCGAGATGTGGCGGCCGGCAGCCGAACGGATTTGCGGCGATGGCTGGCGGTGTGTCCTGCCTGACTTGCGCGGCCACGGCCGCAGCGATACCACCGCCGAAGCCAGTATCCGGGCCTACGCTGACGACCTGGCCCATCTGCTCGACAATCTCGGCGAGACGCAACCGGCCGTAGTCTGCGGCTTGTCGATGGGCGGCGTGATCACGCTGGAGTTCTACCGCCGATATCCGCACCGCGTGCGTGGCATGGTGTTGTGCGATTGCCGCGCGACGCCGGAAACGCCGGAAGGCCGGGACGAACGCCGGGCGGTGGCCCAGCGCGTGCTCGACGAGGGCAACGGCCCCTTGGCCGAACAGATGATCGCGAAGCTCTTTGCCCCCGGCGCCGATCGCACGTTGCGTGACTATTGGCAGGAGCGGATCGCCGCAACCAATCCCATCGGCGTAATCACAGCACTGAAGGCCCTGGCCGAACGGCCCGACGCTGTGCCGACGCTTGCGACCATTAATGTGCCGACGTTGCTCGTGTTCGGAACGCGCGACGTGATCTCGCCGCCGGAAGTCGGCCGACAAATGCAGGCGGCAATTCCGAACAGCCGGCTGGATCTGGTATCCGATGCGGGCCATCTACCGCCGTTGGAACAGCCGGATGTGTTTGCGGACGCGCTGCGGCGGTTTCTGGCGGAGGTTCGGGAAAGCGAATAGTACGTGTCGGCATAAACATCGATGCGTGGAGATTCTCGCAGCAGGTCGGCGCCGTTCGTAGGGTTGTGGCGGGCGGCGGGCAGAGCCAGCCCTACGTTGGCATGCTAGCGCTTATTGTCACCCTACGGCCGGTACGGAGCCCGGCCGCTACGTATTGAGGCGATTTGTCACCCTACGGCCGGTACGGAGCCCGGCCGCTACATACTGAGGCGATTTGTTACCCTACGGCCGGTACGGAGCCCGGCCGCTACGTACTGAGGCGATTTGTTACCCTACGGCCGGTACGGAGCCCGGCCGCTACGCTCGACGACCGAGCAGAGTTCGGCCGCTACCACTTGAATCCTTGAATCCTCGGCTCCTTGAATCCTCATCCCCAGATCCTCGAACCCTTTCCCTGCTCCTTGCCCTCTTGAATCCTCGTCCTGGCTTCGCGCGCAAAAATGATGCTGGCACGAGATCGGAATCTCGCGCCAGCACCAACGTCCCCCCGTCCTCCCGTTCCGCTTAATGCTTGCGCAACCGGATCATCAGCGCCGCGTTGTTGCCGTTGTTCTGGGCGGCGATGTCGACCTTGTAGCTCTGCACATCAACCGTGCCGGACGTTGTCTGAACCTGGTCGACGAACACCTCTTTGGGAATCTGGTAGCTGAACGTGTTGCTGGCCGAGAGGGTCGTCACGTCCGCCGCCGGGACTTCGATTGTCGGGCCTTGCGTGTTGAAATTGGTGATCGCGGTTGTCCAGGTCGACGCGTCGATGTTGTCGATCTGCTGGTCGTTGGTATCGTAGTAAAACAGTTCCAGCCGATACGGCCAGCCAGTCATGAGCATACCAAAGTCGTCGACCGGCGGAGCCCACTCCAGCACCAGATCCTGGGTGCCGTCGAAGACGATCTCCGCTGGACCGTTGAACGCGGCGAGCGAGCCCGGAGGCCCCCAATTGATCAGCTTCGGAATGCTCTTGAAGACGTAGTTGATCATGCGGGAATAGACGCCGGTCGTGCCATCGTCGAACGACACTTCGACGGTGAACGTGTCGCCGGTGTTCATGAAATCGTTCGGCACAACCCACTGCTGATAGTGATTGGTGCCGTCGGGATCGAGCGCGTATGAACTGGCCGACCACAGCGTGCCGCCCGCGTTGCCGACGGTCGTCTTTGTCAGATACGCCGGCGCCGGGCCGGCGGCGCAATCACACGCACGCCGGTGATATTCTTCGTAAGCGTGCTCTCGGCACTGACTTCAAATGTGATGACGGTGTCCGATTTGAGCGATGTCTCGATTCCGTTCGTGTCGCCACTGAAGTACGGCGTAGCCTGCTGGTCGTCGATTTTGAGGTTCATGAAGAAGTTGATGTTAAGCCCGTCGGCTTCGCCCGGGTTGAGCTGGGCATCGTCGTCCATATCGTCGATTGTGCCGTCGCCGTCATCGTCGGCGTCGAATGTGTCGATCAGGGCCGTCCTGGTCGCGGTCGGCCTGCTGGGCGTCGTCGTCCGAAGCCGTGCCCGCGGCATCATCACCCCGGCCGAACGTCGGCACCCCGATCGGCACGCCGTCTTCATTGAGCCGCGCAATGACGCTGCCATCCGCGGCGGACTCGCCCAGATCAGCATCGGTGCCGGGCTCGATCGCGTCCTGCGTTGTGTCATCCGGGAACTGGATCGTGCCCAGGTTCGCATCGCCGACGAGCTCAAGTCCGGTCACGCCCTCATCGCCGTCAGTGCCGAACAAGACTGGGCCGCCCGGCTTTCCTTCCGGCATCACGACGGTAACCATAAACGTGTCGCCGGTCTCGTCTTCGGGGATCTCGATCTCGAACTGGCCAGAGCCATCCGTCTGACCGGTGTAGGTTTCGAGCGTGTCGACCGACTGAACGAGCACCTGGTACGCCGGCTCGGTGGCTGCCTGTAAGTATGGCGCCCGCTTGGCCGATTCCGGCGCGACGATGCTGCCGCTGAGGGTGCGACTGGATTGTGTCGTGCCCGACGTATCGTCTCCGGTGCCCTGGTCGGTGGTATCCGTCGTGGCGGGGGCAACCGCCGATAACCACTGCCGTGATGGCTGCGGTAAGAATGAGGATGGTGTTGCGTCGCGAAAGCATGCAGTGTCTCCCAAAGCAAGTGGCGAAATGTCCTGTCCGAATGACACGCGCTATCGACGGCCCGCCGAACAGGCTTGAGGGGACGAACCAACCGGCGGTTTTGCGCCCCGGCGGCGGCGAGATGATCGGTCGCGATCGGACACGCGTGGGCGCGGACGGCATTCGCGAATCGGCGTCATATCGCGAAAATGGGCACTTCATGAGCGGAATTATCAGGCGATGCCGCCCTAGCCACCTAGGAAAGGCCCGAGATTGAGTTTGCTTGCTTGGATCGCCGACGAGTACGCTATGATCTTATCTATGCGTGTCGCGCAGAAACTCGCGGGCCACCGGACACGAGGAGCAAAATTGATGAACCGTGCTGCCCTATGCATCACCCTGGCTGCATTGTTGGCCGTTACCGCTGTTGCGGAGGTTGAGAAGATCGAGGCCGGCAAGCCGTTCCCGACCTTCACGGCCAAGGACTTGATGACCGGCAAGGACATCAAGCTCGAAGATTATCGCGGCAAGATCGTGCTGATCGACTTCTGGGCCACGTGGTGCAGCCCCTGCCGACGGGCGCTCCCCCATCTCAAGGAAGTCTATAAGGAATATCACGAGAAGGGCCTTGAGATCATCGGCATTTCGCTCGACCGGACGGCGGACGACTGCAAGCGTTTCGTCGAACGCGAGAAGCTGGAATGGCCGCAGATCGCCGAAGGCGGGCAATGGAACACGCGGCTGGCTAAGAAGTACGGCGTCAGTGCGATTCCGCAAGCGGTGCTGGTTGATGCGGACGGCGTGGTAGTGGCCGAGCGCGTCGCCGGACCGCGGCTCAAGGAACTGATCGAATTCGCACTCAAGAAGGCCGGCGGGGAAAAGCTCAATCACGGTCCGACGGAGCAACATGGGCAAAAGATGCTGGAGAGCGCCAACGCCTATCGCGAGAAGCAGGACTGGGTGCGGGCGGATGCGATGTACCGGGCGATGATCGCGCGCTATGAAGGCACGCCGGTTGCGGTCGAAGCACAGAAGCAACTCGACGAGATGCGCTCCGATGATCGCGTCGCGCGAATCCTCGACACGGCGGCCAAGAAGGCCAACGAGCAACGGGCAGCCCGCAACGTGAAGAAGTACCTGACGATGGCGCGCCATCTCGCAGACGCCGGCGACGATGAAGGCGCCGCCCGGTTCTATCAGCGCATCATCGATGAATATCCCGATACGGACGAAGCCAACACGGCCCGGGCGGAACTGGCAACGCTCAATACTGCCAGCGGGGACGACGGAGAGTAGCCAACGGGATGGCCGGCGTCAGCCTGCGCCGGCCCGTAACGACTGCTACCGGTTCACGGCAAGATGTACAACTGATTCTGATCACTCAGGATGGGGAGGAGCGACGACAGTCACCCAAGCGCTCCAGCCGCAGGTCTCCACAATCTCGCCGGCGATGGTGCGGGCCCTCGCCCAGTCCGAATCAGATTTCCACTTCGCAGCGGTCCAGAAAGCAGCGTCGCTGTCACGACGTGCAAAGATCTCCACGATTTCGTCTACGCGCGGCGGCACGCCTGCGTCCAAGATTCCTGCGTTCACAACCGGACTCAGCCAGCGCGATTCGCACTGCTCGCATTCGTCTGCAACATCTCCCAATGTGAACGGAACCAGCTTGGGCCGCTTGTTTCCCCGACCCTCCACAAGATCCCCCAGAAGCGCATCGGGACTCCGCAGCACGTTCACAACTGCCCGACGAAGCAAACTGTACCTCAAACGGAGAACCTTATCGTCACCGAAACGGTTGTCGCGTTGAAGAGTCCGCAGCATCGCATTCGTGTTCTCAATCAGGGCGGGAATATTCGCAATGCTGGCCTTCGCCTCCGGCAGATCATACGGCTGGATCACGCCGATTTGCAGAAGCCGATGCGGATAGGCGACATAGCCGGTGCGCGCGGGATCGAAAACACGCAACAGACACGTGCTCGCAATACACGCAAGGCCGACCCCCTCTTCGAATTGATACGCCGTCTCCCGCCGGCCAAGTTGCGACCAGAGTTCGATCAGCGACCGAGACAACGTGGCAACGGTTTCATCCTGAATCCACTCGACGGACGAAACCACGCGTCCGAAGTGCTCCATCAGCACATTGGCATACCGGAATGGCCCGTACGATCGAAATGTTCGCCCGCAGACATGCGGCTCGTCAACCCGTCTGGCGGCGCTCGTTTCGACGAGCAGGTACGCCAGATCGGAGAACTCCGCCAGGCAATACGCCGCTTGGGCGTGCTTTGAGGCCAAATCGGGCCACTCACGCTCAATGCGCCTGTGCATGCGGCGTTTGTCGCACAGTCTCCACCGCAGCCATTGATAAATGGCCGTCATCTCCTGGCCCCATCCAAGACGTCGACCATGTTAAAACAGCGCGCACAAAGACCGGGGCCCCGAGCAACCAGTCGGCCCCTTGAACCCCAGAACCGTGGGCTCCTGCCGTCCTACTCCTCGTCGTCGTCCTTCTTCTCCACCGCGGCGACGATTTGCTGCTGCACGTTCGGCGGGACGACGTCGTAACGGTCGAATTCCATCGTGTAGCTGCCCTGGCCGCCGGTGACGCTCTTGAGCTGCGAAGCGTATGCGGCGACTTCGGAAAGCGGGACGTTGGCGCGGATGGCGACCTGGCTGCCGGGGAGAATGTCCTGGCCGAGAATCTGGCCGCGCTTGCCGGCGAGGTCGCGCGTGATGTCGCCCATGAAATCGGTCGGGGCGATGACTTCCATCGTGACGATCGGCTCGAGCAGGATCGGCTTGCACTGCATGAAGGCCTTCTTGAAGACCTGCCGTCCGGCGATCTGGAACGCGATGTCCTTACTGTCGACCGGGTGCGTCTTGCCGTCCACCAGGCTGACCTTGACGTCGACCACCGGACAACCGGCGATGACACCCTTCACCATCTGGGCCCGAATGCCCTTGTCCACACTCGGACGGAACGGCTGGTCGATCGAACCGCCGAAGATCTTGTCGACGAACTCGTAGCCTTCGCCACGCTCGGCCGGTTCCATGTCGATGAAGACGCGGGCGAACTGGCCGGCACCGCCGCTTTGCTTCTTGTGCGTGTATTCGACGTACTTCACCGAGCCGGAAATCGTCTCGCGGTACGGGATCTTCGGCGGCTTGGTGTCCACTTCCATCTTGAAGTAGCGTTTCATCTTCGCCCGCAGGACGGTCAGGTGCAGATCGCCCATGCCCTGCATGACCAGCTCGTTGGTCTCGGAATCCCGCTCGTAGTTGAAGCACGGGTCTTCCTCGGCGAAGCGGTGCAGCGCGACGCTGATCTTCTCCACGTCGCCGCGGGCCTTCGGCTCGATCGCCAAAGCGTACATGGGTGACGGAATCTTGGGCATCTTGATTGCGCCCTCGGACGCCTTGTCGAACAAGGTATCGCCGATGGCCACGTCCAGCTTGGCGAAGGCGATAATGTCGCCCGGGCCGGCGCCTTCGATCTCGGCGTGCTGATCGCCGCAGAGCTTCAGCGGATGACCGGTGCGTTGGCCCTTGCGATCGGTCGCCGTGAAGATCGAACCGTCGCCCTTGAGCGTGCCGCTGTGGATGCGAGCGACCGAGTACTTGATGTTGCTCTTCGGATCGGTCGTGATCTTGACGACCTGGCAAACGAAGTCCGCACTGGCATCGGGCTCAAGCACGCGCTCCTGCTTGTCGTCACCTTCGCCGGTGACCAGGACGCGCTTCTTGCCGTTCGCCGGCGAGGGGCAGCATGACACGATCGCTTCGAGCAGTTCGTCAATGCCGATCTCGCCGCGGGCATTGGTGAAAACGATCGGGACCAGGCTGCCGGCGGCGACGGCTTTGGAAATCGCCGGCTTGAGCTTCTCCGGCGAGATTTCGCCGGCTTCCATGTACGCTTCCATCAAGGCGTCGTCGGTCTCGACGATCGCCTCGACCACGCCGGTGTGGCAACTGGCCACGTCCAGGACGTCGGCCGCACCTTCGGCCTTGTCGAGCACGTTGATCATCTTCTTGCCGCCGTCGGCGGGCAGGAAGACCGGGTGGCACTGGGCGCCGAACGTCTCGCGAATGCCGCCCAGGATGTCTTCGAGGTTGACGTTGTCGGCGTCGATGCGGTTGATGACGATCATCCGCGCCAAGCCGTAGTCGCCAGCAAGATTGAACATGCGGCGCGTATTCACGCCAATGCCGCCATTGGCACCGATGACCACGATGGCGGTCTCAACCGCGGCCAGCGAGGCAATCGCCGTGCCGCTGTAGTCGGGCGTACCGGGTGTATCGAACGCATTGATCAGGGTGCCGTTATGCTCGATGTGATAGAACGCCGATTCGAGGCTCTGGGCGCGTTCTTTTTCTTCCTCGTCATAGTTAAGCATGCTCGTGCCATCGTCGACGCTGCCGAGCCGATTGGTCACACCCGCCTTGTGAAGAATCGCCTCACCAATAGAGGTCATTCCGGCACCGGTGTGCCCCACGAATGCAACGTTACGAATAGCGGCAACATCTTTAGCGGCCATGCAAGGGCCTCCCTTCAGGTTCTCAGTTCACTCCGTACGAGCAGATAGAACCGCCAGTATAGCAGGAATGGGGATTGTGCCAAGAGGAGCCCGGAACCCAAACTTCCCCCAAACCCCGCACATGAGTGATGCGCATAAGGCGTGCCGTAAGGGCCGTGGGCACCACAGTCCCTGCAACCCAATATTGAACCTGGTACGGTATGCACCGGAGCAATATCAGGTAGCGTGAACTTCTTGTTCCCCCCCGAAGCCGCGGTTCCTCCTCCGCGATCGAGACGTGAAATACGCCCCGGCGTTCGATCGAATCTTTCGCGATGCCGACGTCCGGATCGTAAGAACGCCGGTGCAGGCGCCGAACGTGAACGCAGTCGCGGAGTCCTGGGTCGGTTCCGTGAAACGCGAATGTCTCAGCCATTTCCTGTGCTTCAGCCGTTCACATCTCGATCACATAGTCGGTAGCTACGTTCGCTACCACAACACCTATCGCCCACACCAGGGCCTCGATAATCGCACACTACCTCAACGAGCCACGGGACCGCCGGAGATATCTGACTCCGGCGATCCCGATGATCTTGCTTGCATTCGTTGCCGCAAGTTCCTCGGCGGCTTGCTGCGCCATTATTATCGCGACGCAGCTTGAGGCAACTCACGTCTCGGCCATTCTGGCCTTCTCTTTGCGCGACAACTTGCTATCATGCTCGCCCCACTGCTGCTGGAGTGGGCATCGTCGTGCGCTTTGCACCGACCGGCCAACCATTTCTTGCCGCCCACCATTCTTCCGTAAACCAATCGGAGGGCGATCAACGTTTTGGACCTGCTCTACTTGAACCCGCGCGACCTGCGCGGCTTGCTACGCCATTACTATCGCGACGCAGCTTCAAACTACTCATGCCTTGGCCATTCTGGCCTATCGACTGCACGATATTCTGGTATCATGCAACTGCCGTACCGTGGGATGCTCATCGCCGTGCGCTTCACATCGTTCGGCCAACCACTTCTCACCGCTCATCATTTTTCCGCGAACGAAGCAGCAGGCGGCATACGCTTAGGAACCACGCTACTTGTATCCGCACGACCACCTCAATGCATCGCACGGAAAAGGCCATTCCGCACTGCTACAATTTGCGAGGAAGATCACTCCACTCTGCAATGTCATCGATAACCGACTTCATCCAGTCCCAGAAGGTCGCACATCGTGTAACAATCTCGTAACCCTGGCCTTGGCTGGTCCATCCTTGTATTACCGTCACCGCATTGGTATCGCCCTTGCTAGGCTCAAAGCACGCAATATCATCGCAGTCTTGACGTCTCGCAAAGGCAAGAAGAGCTACCGTGCTCGGTCCCGTAGGCCATTTTTCTGTGGCACTGAAAACGTCCTCCTCATTCAAGAAGTACCAAGGTTGCAAAGCAGTGAACGGCTCAAAACCAACGAGCCCTCTCTCGACCACCCACCGGTAGGGTCCGGGTAGATTCTCTGGTTTGGCATTCATGGCTTCCACGATATTTCACCTCAACGGGGGGGAAGTGTCGGGGGAGTAGTCGTTCCGGTCGGCGGCAAAGGTGTTCTTTGATGTGCCGCCCGGTAAGCTGCCGCTTCGCCCCATGTCCGTGCAGGCCCAAAGCGTCCAGTCATGCTAGGCGGCAAAGGCTCTGAAGGTAAGTGAACTCTTGCGGGAATCTCCCTAATACCTAGTTCGAGCGCCACAGCAGCACGCGTATGGTCAACAGTCGTCAATCCGTCGGCCGTCCTAACTACGTCTATCGGCTCTCCTGCGTAGCCCCTGGCCGCCATGCTCGCTCGCAGCGCCGCCGCCCGACCGTTACCTCCCGCGCTTGTCTGCGTCCATCTCAACTCGGCCGGATTGACCTTAATCACGCCCGCTTCATTCATTTGGGCGCTGCGCAGAGACAACAAGTCCTCAGTCGCCGTTGTGGGACGTCCGGGCACAACGGGCGTCGAAGAACCCGGCACTTCGCCACCCGCCATGCGAGTGACGGCACCAGGGACGACCTGCGCGCCTTTTATGAGCGTAAAGTATATCGCCAAATCGAAACTTGCGTCTAGCCGACTTACCTTTTCACCCGTGACCGCTTCCTCTCCGCCGCCAATCTGCCAACCGCGTTCAAACGCAAAGTGAAAGGGGTTTATGTCACGCGTCAAACGATACAACTCAGTCATGTACGATGCAAAAGCGGGATCTTTGAACAGTAGGAGCCACATGATGCGGCGTCGCGTTGCGTAAGTGGCTTCGGCCTGATACCGGTAGGGTAGCCCTAAACCCGCGAACTCGTTATCCGCGCGTTCTTTCAGTCCCGCGGAGAGGGTCTCCTCTGTCCAAGGTGAACCATATTCCGCCCCACCGATCCAGTTGAGAAGAGCCAACTCACCGGCGGTAAGCGGAGTAATCTGCTTCTGTGAGCTTCTCCGTAGTTCCCAGCTCATTTCCGCGATATCCGCGACCTTGACCTCTCCCTTCTCCTGCAAGATTTCCCCTATGCGCTCCATAATCCAAAGGCCCATCGGGTCGCGGTTCACCGTAGAGTTCGAACCGAACGCCTCATACAAATTCGCCCCATCCGTATATCCGCTGGGATCGCGTTGCAGCCAGCGGGCATGGGCCGGGTCGTAGTAACGCGCCCGGAAGTAGTACAGCACCTTCCCGTCGCTCAGCACGTCCACCGAACGACCGTGCAACGCGAACGTCCCCGTTGGCGGCGTGGACGACGCCCGGCTGCGGGTGATCGCGCACGCCGCGTCGGGCTCCTCGTCCGCCGTGCTCTGGCAGTATTCCACACCCTCCCAGTCGTCCGCATCGATCACCCCGTCGCTCACGCCGGCGGCGTCGAAATCATGCACCGCCCGGCAATTCACGCCCGTCCGCCCGAAGCAATGCTGGAAACGCATCAGATCATGCAGGTCAACGTCCAGATCTGCGTCCGCATCGTGGTGATATCCCGACGGCCCCGGCGGCTCCGTGAACGATCCGCTGGTGTCATAATCCAGCCGCGTAACCGTCCCGTCGGAGCTACCCGAGCCGATAATCGACCCGTTCTGGCCCGGCAGGTGATACGTAAACGAACCGCCCCGCTTCGCGGCACCGACCGTGTACGTCGCCACCGGCTCATCGATCTGCTGCGTGCCGTTGACGTGATAACGCGTGAGCGCATCCGCCCCGTCACGCTCCTCGATCACCGTCATACCGTCGTGGTAGTACCGCACCGTGACGGCATCATTCGGATCGTCCGGATCAAACACCGCCTCAATCCGACGACCCAACGCGTCGTACGCGTAACGCACCAACGACACGTCCCCCACCGTCTGAATCTCTACCAGCCGATCAAACTCATCGTAAAAATACTGACGACCGTCTGAAGTGTTCCAAAAGAAACGGGGCCGCCGGAATCACTTAGATCCCGACGGCCCCAATGATCTTGCTTGGATTCGTTGGCGCGAGTTTCTCAGCGGCATGCTGCGCGCTGCGCAGCTTTGGACGAGTCGCATCTCGACTATTCTGGCCCCGGGCAGGGATCCGCCCAGTGGTCAGGAAGAGGGTGAAGATCCTCGTTTCTGCAAATCCTCGCGAATGCGTTCACGGCGTTCCGCCAGACTCAACTGTGACCATTCACAGTGCGTAACCGATGAAACCTCTACAGTGGCGGGCGGATCGGCAGGTCTCCATGACGTATATCGGTAACCACAAGAAGGACACGTTGGGCGTCGGCCGATCCGAAACCGTGTACCATCGGGCGCGAGATCACATGTTGCACCAAATGCGTACTGAGTCGCGTCAACACGCTCTGTTTCCGAAACCAGATCTCTAACGAATTCTGCACATTCTTGGAATACCGAATCTTCAATTGCGTTGCAGTACGCGGTATGCTCGGCTTTGTCGCTTCGCAAAGCGAACATCCCGTACACCGACAATACCGGTGCGGTACTCTCATTCCCGCAGTTCGCACATTTAAACGTGTACAGGGGCAATCTCATCGCGTCACCGGACTCACCATTTGCGGAACAAGAAGCGTATCGAAATCGGAGAGTATTGCAAGGTTTGCCCCTTCCACGCGTACGGACGGAAACCTGATGGCGTTGAAGCCGGCCTCACGGGCTCGAGCACCAATGGAAATGGTTGCGTCAGTAATTTCCCCACCTACGTAGCCCCAGCGCGCGGCCGTTGCAGCATCAGACAGATCCAACACCTTCATCGCGTCAACTTTGAGCGCATACCTAATACCGTACGCGGCCTCGATACCGTGATGCGCTAACTCAGCCACGGCCGTCCCGGGTTTCTCTGCTAAGTAGAACGCTCGTCCAAAGCGTGCTCCTGCGTCAAAGTACTGCGGGTCGATGCCTGCGAGTACGCTTCGAGCAATATCGGCATTCTTAACCGCATGGTATCCTTGCGCCGCCTCACTAAGCCGCTTCCCCTCGCGACTGAGCGCATGGAACGTTCCTGAACCCGAATCGAAACGGCCCAGCACGCTCCCTGACGAATCGATGATCTTCACGGTCCCGCGACTGACCAAAGGCAGAAAGGCCAACGCGGTCGCCCAATTGGCTTTCCCTTCGCTGATATCCGAGATCGTCATCACCCAATCAGCGCCTTCGTTGGCCACGGTGATGCCGGCCAGGTACAACTCAGACGCCATCGCAACGTAGGCCGCACCTTCTCTGAGGCCTTGCTGCATGTGCTCACGATAAGCGGCCGCGTGAGCTTCCAGATCCCCGGCTTTCAGCGCCTCATCTTGCATCCAACGCCGGTAGATCCATTGCACATCTGGGTGATTGAGGGCCTCGAACAGTGCCGGGTGCCATCTATGAGCGAGTCTCTGTCAACCCCTCCGGTGCTCTCCGGTTGGGGTTTTGAAGCCGGGGTTTCAGGGGCGGAGCCCCTGCCGGTTGTTTACTGGCACGCGTTTCCGTCAAGCGGTCGGCGGGCGTTTTTCGGGATTGTCCAACCATCTATTCGGCGTCGTCCTGCTGAACGCGCCATGAAGTATTTGCGGTCGGCCTCATTCATGCCCGCGACGGATCCGACCCATACGGGCCGCCTGTCATGGCACCACGGCGAGGTTCGACCCATCAATCCCGCGTCCCACTGACGGCCGGTGTTTCTCACGCCAACCCCAAGGCGGCTCAGGCCGCCTCGGTCGCCGCCGTCTCCTTCAATACACGCCAAGCTTCGCCGGCGCGCAGCATCGCGTGCATGCACCGCACCAGGTAGTGGGCCGTCGCCACCAACGCGATTTTCTTTCGGCCCGGATCGCCATGCTGAACACGTTCGAAGTAGGCCCGCACCCGCCGGTCGCGACGAATGCCCTGCCACGTCGCTTCGGTCAACAGACGCCGAACCGTCGCCGGACCTTCACGCGTGATGTGTCCCAGGTGATTGCGATCGGCGCTTTGATCCTGCTGGGGAACCAGTCCGAAGTAACTCCCCACGCACCGATTGCGACGGAACCGCCGCGGGTCGCCGATATACGCCACGACTGCTTCGGCCGTGCGAGGGCCGACACCTGGAATGGTTCGCAGCAGCTGCACGCCAGGGTGCTTCGCGCCGATCTCGTTGAGCCGACGCTCGACACGCTGTAGCGTCGCTTGCTGACGTTCCAGATCATCCAGCAGCAGGTCGCGATCCAACTCGGCCTCTGCCGCCGGAAAGGTCAACTCACGCAGCCACGCCAGCCCCTTCTTCGTCCACAGTCCAAGCCGATGCGGCGCCGCGACGCCCTGGCCTCGCAAGAGTCCTCGCAACCGGTTCTTCGTGCGTGTCCGGTCCGTCAGGCGACGCTGACGCATCTCGATCAGTCGGCGCCAGTTGCGATAATCGAGGCTGGGAACGTAGACGGTCGGCACTTCGCCCAGATGCAACAGCAACGCCAGCTTGCGCGCATCGACCCGATCGTTCTTGCGTTTACTGCGGAAAATCAGTCGAAGATGCCCCGGGTGGGCCACTAGCACACGCTGGGCAACTTGGCTGAGCTTGTCGTAGAGCGTCCCGTAGCCCAGCGACGCTTCGTAGCAGATCTGCCGCGGCTCGGGCTGCTGCTGGAGAAACGTCACCAGCTCCGACGTCTTGAGCCGCACTTCGTTAACCCGTTGGCCTTGTGCGTCGAGGATGCACACGTTGGAATACCTATAGTGAACGTCAATGCCGATCGAATACATGTGGGTCTCCTGTGTTGATCTGGGGCGACCATATGCCGACCCCGAACGTATCTCACAGGAGACTCGCTTCATAGCTTCATGCCCACGCGGCCGTATGCGTGGGCATGCTACCTCGTACCCCGACAACGCCACAAAGTTCGCAAGCCAAGAATAGGTGACTGTCCAGAACGCCATCAAGTTAGCCCGTAAGTCTGCGCCAGCAGCGCACTTACAATCACTTGCGCATTAAAGGACCTCCTGTGAAGATGTTGGTGTTCAAGTCAATACCAACACAGGAGGCCAAGGATGGCACGCAGTATCGCCGGGGCGCTGCAGCAGATCAAGGATGAACTTCACAAACACGTGACGCCCAGTGACATCTTCTCGGCTTGGGCGAGTTCGGCAGTGAGGGCCAAGAGGACGGTACAAAGCAGTGTCTTGAGGATGCACTGGTATCGCATGTTTCGCTCTCCCTTCAGCAGCGGGTTCCACTCCCCGCTGCTATCGAAAATCTTGTCGCGCGGGGATGTCCGATTGAACGCCATCCGCATCTTGGATCTTGGTCCCACATTCCGGGCAGCGGCCGCTCACGTTGCCCGTGAGGTTGTAGCCACATTGCTGGCATTGATGATTCAAGAATACCGGAGCATGCGGCCACCAGATGATTGCCATTGTGGGGATACCAAACACTGCCATTGCAGGCCAAAACGGCCACAGTGTGAAGAGCAGCACACCCACGGCCACGACGGTGTACAGGACGCGACCAGTAAACGTCCGCAGACTGAACATCGCATGCACCAGAAATCCAATGGGCCTCCATAATCCCATACTACCTCAAGCAGCCACGGGACCGCCGGAGATATCTGACTCCGGCGATCCCGATGATCTTACTTGCATCCGTTGCCGCAAGTTCCTCGGCGGTTTGCTGCGACATTATTATCGCGACGCAGCTTGAGGCAACTCGCGTCTTGGCCATTCTGGCCTTCTCTTTGTGCGACAACTTGCTATCATGCACCGCCCCATTGCTGGAGCGGTTATCGCCCTGCGCTTCGCAGCGTTCGGCCAACCATTTCTCGCCGCCCATCACTCTTCCGTGAACCAATCGGAGAGCGATCAACTTTTTGGACCAGGCCTGGAACCTGCGCGGTCCTACCGCGACCCCAGCCTCGAACCTGCGCGCCCGCATTCCGGGCAGCGGCCGCTCACGTTGCCGGTGAGATCGTAGCCGCACTTCTGGCAATAGCGAACGCGTAGCGCGCCGCAACTACGACATGGAGTGCTTTCGCGCACGGGGAGCTTCCAGCCGCAGAAGTCACATCTGCCAGGCTTGGAACGGTATCGCCGCATGAAATGTACGAGGGCGAGCATCCAGAGCGGACCGAAGAGTGGGCCAGTATAGACAAGGCAGGCCAAGGCAACTGTAGATCCACTCGGTCCCAGTTCTTCTTCGTAGCCTGCCCCAGAGCCAACATGATCAGCGCAGTACTCGAAATAGAGCAGTCCCAGTCCACCAACAACCATCGCATGCAGGATCGCGAAACAGATCGTCAATCCCAAGCGTGTCACAGTCCACTGAAATCGAGGTTGCGGGGTCACGTACTCTCCTCACAGAAGCCTCTCTGGCAATAAGCGAAAGAGCCACATCATTCGCATGGCATCTCATCCTCACCACTATGGTCAATCCATTCTAATTCACCATTGCATGCCTTCTGTAGACAACAATCATAGCATCCTATGACGTCAGCCTGGTATGCGATTCCCCCCCTCCCTGGTCCGCGTCGGAGCCACTGCATCCAGCGCACTGGCGTCCCCTGTGGTTGTTAACCATGTCCATTTGGCTCTGATTACCACAGTGTTCGTGTATGGCAGTGAGGTCTGCCGTCTCCTTGCAATCGCAGCTAGCAATGCTCGCCATACCACATGACCAAGTACAATGGACTATTGCATTCTGCCAGCCATCGTCTGGAGCGCTACCCCCCCCAAAGGTCTTCAAGCCAATCGACTACGAAGTCTCTTGCTTCATATCCAGTCTCGCAACATATTGGGTTCAGAAGACACCAACAGAACTCTTCCCAGCATATACGGCCGGACGGATCAATGAAAGCCGTGGGCATGCTCCGCACATACTCATACAGACTCGCGCCGTCCTGGTAGCCACCTCCAGCATTATTCATGCTCGTCAAAGGATCCCGCTGCGCAAAACGCTGCAATCCACCCGCATACTCGCGCCACCGATTTTGATAGCCGGCCTTCTCCGCGTCGAACGGCAGGCCTTGGTGGGCGAACGGGTTGCCGACCGTTGACGTCAGCGCCGTCGTGCCCAGTTCGCCGCTGCCGGAATCGCCGGCCAGCACAGTAAACGTCCCGTACGGCGTATACGCATACCGCTCGACGATTCGCGCATTGTTCGTGCCCGACGGGTCGTACTCGCTGAGCGCCGTGACGTTCCAGTTGCGATCCTGGTGTACGAAGTAACGGCTGTCGGCGGTCGATTCGCCGGACTGCTCATCGGGGGTCGTGTCGTTGCTTTCGGTCACGTCGCCGTTCTTCTCGATCGAGACCAGCTCATCGGTGTAACGCGTGCCCCAGAGGTACTGGAACGTCGTCTGGTTCGAGCCGTTCCGCGTCTCGCAGATGTTCCAACGGCCCATCGGTCGGAGACCGGTGCCACAGTAATAGAAGTGGACGGTCGTGTCCCCGCCGTCGTTGGGCGTATTCTGGTCGCCTCTGTTGCTCACGGCCTTGGTCAGCCGGCGGTTTTTGCCATCGTACTCATACGCGGCGATGGTGGTCGTGTCGCTGGCCGCCGCGAACTGCACCGCCACCAGCCGGTTCCACGCGTCGTACACAAACTGGTACACCCCATCGGCGGTCAGGTTGCCCGCGTTGTCGTACGACAACGTCGCGGCGTTCGAGTTGAAGTCGTCCGAGACGAGCATGTCATCCCCTGCGTCGTCGTAATCGCCATCGCCATTATTATCGATCCCGCACACAAGGTCATCACATTCGTGTGTGGAAGAAATGTCGTCGCCGCGGTAGATGCCGACGTAGCCCGCCGACCACTCGTCGTCGATGTCCCAGGATTCGAGATTAATCGGCTCGTCGGAGAAGTCGCCATCCGCATCGTCATCCACCCAGACGCGCAGACGCTGGAAACGTTGTCCTCAGCGGCTGTCAGCGTCATTAGCACTGCGACGCAGCTTGCAGTAACTCACGTCTCGGCCATTCGGGCCTCTTGACTGCACGGCATTCTGGTATCATGCCCCGCCCCATCGGGGGACGGTTATCGCCGTGCACTTCGCAGCCTTTGGCCAGCCACTTCTCACGCCTCATCACTCTCCCGCGAGCAAGATGGAAGGCGATCAACTTCTTGGCCCCGGCCTGGAGCCTGCGCGCGGGAGACGACGTACATTTGGGCCCGGCTCTACTTGAACCCGCGCGATGCCGCAGAACCCCGCCACACAGCTCCCCATGGATGTAGCCCGAATCACAGCTGAATCACTTCCCGCCCAGCTTCTCTTGCCCCCCCAGCCCTGCTACACTGGAACTCTTAGCGCCCTGCACGCCGGTACTACGTAGCAGGCATCGGCCAGCAATGACATCGGGAGAACCCCGACTTTTGTCCTTCGACCGACTACCAACGAGTTTTGCCAATGTTGGCTCCGTTTTCCTCTTCCTCTTGAGGTATTCGTCAGATGAGCACAAAGCCCTTTAATGCGTTCGCAATGGCGCAAGCCCAGTTCGACAAGGTCGCCGATAGTCTCGGCCTGGATCAGGGAACGAAGGACTTGTTGCGCCAACCGATGCGCGAGTATCACTTCAGCCTGCCGGTCCGCATGGACGATGGCACTACCACAGTCTTCCGCGGCTTCCGCGTGCAGCACAACGATGCCCGCGGCCCGGCCAAGGGCGGCATCCGCTTTCACCCACAGGAAACGATTGACACGGTACGCGCCCTGTCGATGTGGATGACCTGGAAGTGTGCCGTGGCCAATCTGCCGCTCGGTGGCGGAAAAGGCGGCGTAATCTGTGAACCACACAACCTAAGCATGGCTGAACAGGAGCGCATCTGCCGGGCGTTCGTCCGCCAGATTGCACGCGACGTCGGCCCGCTACGTGATGTGCCCGCGCCGGACGTGATGACCACCGGCCAGCACATGCTTTGGATGCTCGATGAGTACGAGCAGATTCGCGGCGAACATTACCCTGGTGTCATTACTGGAAAACCGGTCGGCATGGGCGGATCGCTCGGCCGAACCGAAGCGACGGGCTACGGCGTCGTGTTCACTGTGCGCGAGGCCCTCAAAGAACTGGGCATTCGCCCGCAAGACACGATCGCGGCCGTCCAGGGCTTCGGCAATGTCGCCCAATACGCGATATCGCTCTACAACCAGCTCGGCGGAACGGTGGTTGCCGTCTCCTGCTGGGACCAGGAAGATCAGCAGCCATACACCTTCCGCAGGAAGGATGGAATCAACCTCGATGAACTGCTGAAGATCACCGATCGCTTTGGCGGGATCGACAAGAAGAAGGCTGCCGAACTGGGTTACGAGCAACTGCCCGGCGAGGCTTGGATCGAACAAGAAGTAGACCTACTTTTCCCCTGCGCGCTGGAGAACTCGATCACGGGTGACAACGTGACCAAGATCTCGTCGCGTGTGAAGCTGATCGCCGAGGGCGCCAACGGCCCCACCACACCGGACGCCGACCACGTGTTGCGCGAACGTGGCGTTTTTGTCATTCCGGATTTCCTGGCCAACGCCGGCGGCGTGACGTGCAGTTACCTCGAACAAGTCCAGTGCAACATGAACTACTTCTGGGAAAAGGACGAGGTGCTCGGCAAGCTGGACACGATGATGACGGCGGCGTTCATCGCCGTCAGCGAAATGGCACGCAAACGAAAGCTCTACATGCGCGACGCGGCGTACACGATTGCGATCGCGCGCGTGGCACAGGCGTGCAAAGATCGCGGCTGGGTCTGACTCCTCCATAGAGCAGTATCGCAGGCGGCCGCATCGCCCTTACGCCACTGCGGCCCGGCAACCGGCCATGCAGCAGTGGCACGCTGAGTGTTTTGCCGGCAACCCCAGTCACCGAACGGATGCGTGCAACCATGAGCCAGCCGCCGAATGCAGGCTTCTATCCGCCGTTTGACCGCCGGTTCTTCGACGGGGACGAGGAATTCACAGTTATCGGCGGCGGTGAACTGGGGGGCAAGGCGCTCGGTCTGGCCTCGGCCAAGCATTTGCTCGAACGGGCCTGTCCTGGCGGAAACCTGCTCAGCGTTCAGATTGGCATTCCGCGCTTAACGGTGCTCGGCACCGAAGTGTTCGAGCAATTCATGGCGGCCAATAATCTCTACGATGTGGCCACCGCGGATCTTCCCGATGAACGTATTGCGCACGCGTTCCTCAATGCCGAATTGCCCCCGGCATACGTCGGCGATCTGCGTGCTCTGGTGGGCGGCGTCCACACACCGTTGGCGGTGCGTTCATCGAGCCGGCTCGAAGACGCTTTACAACATCCCTTCGCCGGTGTGTACGCCACGAAGATGATTCCCAATAACGAATCCGCGATTGGCGATCGCTTCAAGAAGTTGAGCGAAGCGGTGAAGTTCGTGTGGGCATCAACATTCTTCGGCGACGCCAAACGCTACATGCACCGCATCAACCATCCACTGGAAGACGAGCGGATGGCGGTCGTCATTCAGGAAGTAGTCGGTGATCTCTACGGCGAGCGCTATTACCCCGTTATTTCCGGCGTAATCCGCACGCACAATTACTACGCCAGCGGCCCGGCCGAACCGGAGGACGGTGTTGTGAATCTGGCGGTCGGGCTGGGCAAGACCATTGTCGACGGCGGTGTGACATGGACCTACTGCCCCCGCTATCCGAATCATCGCCCGCCCTACGGCTCCACGCGTGAATTGCTCAAGAACACGCAAACGCAATTCTGGGCAGTCAACATGACGCCTGCCGCATACGATCCGGTCAACGAGGCGGAGTGTCTGGTACAGGCCGGGCTTGACGTCGCCGAGTGGGACGACGTGCTGCGTTTTACTGCTTCAACGTATGACGCGCAGTCGGATCGACTCGTGCTCGGCACGGGCATCGCCGGGCCACGTGCGATTACATTCGGGCGACTGCTCGAACTTGGCGAGGTGCCGCTCAACGGCGTCATCGAGCACATCGCGCAGCATGCCAAAGAGTCATTGCAGGCCGACGTCGAAATCGAGTTCGCGCTGACACTCGATCGGCAACGGGGCCTGCCGGCGCGCTTCGGCTTCTTACAGGTGCGGCCAATGATGGTGCCCCGCGAACAGGTTGACGTCAACGAAACGGACCTGCATGCCCCCAACGTCCTGCTAGCCTGTGATACCGTACTCGGCAACGGTGAGAGTCGTACCATCACGGACGTGGTGTACGTCAAACCAGCAACGTTCGATGCCAAGCACACCGCTGCCATCGCGATCGAAATCGCCGATCTAAATTACCAACTCGAAGCGGAAAACCGGCCGTACGTATTGATCGGATTCGGACGCTGGGGCAGCAGTGATCCATGGCTCGGCATTCCGGCGACTTGGCCACAGATCTCCGGTGCACGTGTCATTGTCGAATCGACCCTGCCCACCATGAATGTCGACGCCAGTCAGGGCTCGCATTTTTTCCACAACATGATCAGCTTCGGGGTGCACTACTTCACCGTGCGGCACACGAGTTCGCACGGGATCGATTGGAGTTGGCTTGACCGGCAACCATCGACGTCAGAGACTCCGTTTCTGCGGCACGTGCGATTGCCGGAACCACTGACGATCCGGGTTGACGGCCGTCACGGCCGCGGCGTAATCCTCCACGCCTGAGCCACCGGTGGCGGAGCAGACAAATGAGTGAACAACACAACCGTGTAGACGATATTCTTCGTTCGTTGCAGGAGCGGGCCAAGGAGCTCAACTGCCTCTATCGCATCGAGGAAATCATCAACGCCGAGGAGCTGTCCCTCGAGGATGTTTTCCAAGGCGTGATCGAAGCGATTCCGCCGGGCTGGCAATACCCCAACGAGTGCGTCGCGCGCATTACGTATGACCAGCAGCAATACGCATTTGGCGATTTTCGGGAGACTGCGTGGATGCAGAAGGCCACGATCCGCGTCTACGGGGAACCCACCGGTACACTGGAAGTTGCCTATCTTGAACAGATGCCCCAGGCCAGCGAAGGCCCGTTCCTGAAGGAAGAACGCAAGCTGCTGCAAACGATCGCCGAGCGCATTGGAAGTTGTATCACGCATCGCCGGCTACTGGAGACAATGCAGAGCATGCAGGCGCCCGAACGATCGGTGCGCGCGGGGCATGAGTGGATGGCCATTCTGGATCTGCTGCGCCGTACCGACCAGAGCCTGCTAATGCGTGTATCGCGCAAGATGATCAATCATCTCTGTTGGAGCGGAGTGAAAGCTGCCCGCGACCTGCTGCGCGATTTCCATCCCATCCGGGAGGGAGACGACTTGGAGGTCTATTTCGAATCGAACCGCCCGCGCGGGCGCGATACTGCCCCGTCACCCACTGCTATGGCGGACCGCGTGTTCGATCTCGCAGCGGCACACCTCAGCGATGACGAGATCATCTCCTGCGTGCATAACTGGATCAAGCAGGACCGGGCCAGCTTCCTGGTCAACACGCTCGAAAACCACCACACCGCCATCTCGGAAGTCAGCGATGCCATCCAACGCTACCAACACGCCGGTCACGGCGAAGTTGAACTCTCTTCTTCGACTCGCAAGGGGCTGCTGGTCTCACTGATCCGCCGGCTGCTCTCGGACCAACTCGAATACATCAATGTTGCCAAGCGTTACGTCGAGATTTCCGATTTTCATCAGCTCATTCAGCGGATGATCTATCCAGCCCGCGGACATGGAAAGACTGGCGGCAAAGGCGCCGGTCTGTTCCTCGCGTATCAGATCATCAAAGGTCACCGCGACGAAAACGAAGCCCTGGGCGAGATCCGCACGCCAAAGACCTGGTATCTGACTTCGGACGGCATGCACGACTTCGTCTACTGCAATCATCTCGAAGACGTCTTCTCCCAGAAGTACAAGGAAATCGACGAAGTCCGGCAGGAATATCCGGACATCGTACAGGTCTTCAAGAATTCGCAGTTCTCCGCGGCGATTCTCAAGGGGCTTTCGCTTGCACTGGATGACCTGGGCGACAAACCGCTCATCGTACGCAGCTCCAGTTTGCTGGAAGACCGCTTCGGCGCCGCATTCTCCGGCAAGTACAAGAGCCTGTTTCTGGCGAATCGCGGCACAAAGCAGGAACGCATGGAAGCGCTGATGGATGCGATCGCGGAGGTCTACGCATCGACATTTGGACCGGATCCGATTCAATACCGCGCTGCGCGCAATTTGCTCGATTTCCAGGAAGGCATGGGCGTCCTCATTCAGGAGGTCGTCGGCACACAGATCGGCAACTACTTCTTGCCGGCATTCGCGGGCGTGGCCTTCAGTTACAACGAGTTTCGCTGGTCGCCGCGGATCAAACGGGAAGACGGGCTGGTGCGCCTCGTACCTGGATTGGGTACGCGAGCGGTCGATCGGTTGGGAGACGATTTCCCAATCCTCGTTTCGCCGGAACAACCCGGGCTCCGGGCGAACGCCACGCCGGAAGAGGTGGTCCGCTACTCCCCACGCTACATGGACGTCATCAACCTGGAGACGAACAAGTTCGAGACCAAGAAGGTCACCGAGTTTCTGCGTGAGGCCGGCGACGCAATGCCCGCGATCGAACAACTGGTCTCGGTCTTCAGCGACGGACACCTGCGGCAACCGATGATCGGTAGCATCGACTTCGGGCGCGATGACGTCGTGGTGACGTTCGACGGCCTGCTCACTCGCACGCCATTCGTCAAGCAAATCGGGGCACTGCTCAATCTGCTGCAGCGTGAGCTCGAACACCCAGCCGATATCGAATTCGCTTCAGACGGCAAGAATCTCTATCTGCTGCAATGCCGCGCACAGGCTCCGGCCAAGTTCGCCAAACCCGCACCAATCCCGCGCGACATTCCGCAGGCACGGATGATCTTCTCGGCCAATCGCTATGTATCGAATGGCACGGTGTCGAACATCACGCACATTGTGTATGTCGACCCCGAGCAATACGGCCAACTCGGCAGTCGCGAGGAACTGATTTCCGTGGGCCGCGCTGTCGGGCGGCTGAACAAGCTGCTACCCAAGCGGCAGTTCATCCTGATGGGCCCCGGACGCTGGGGCAGCCGCGGCGATATCAAGCTCGGCGTCCCCGTAACCTATTCGGACATCAACAACACCGCGATGCTGGTCGAAATCGCCCGTCAGCGTGGCGACTACACCCCCGATGTCTCATTCGGCACGCATTTCTTCCAGGATCTGGCCGAAGCGGAGATTCGGTACTTACCCCTCTACCCAGACGAGCCTGACATTGCCTTCAACGAAGCCTTCCTCACGCGTGCGCCCAACCTGCTCGCGGAACTGGCGCCGGAATACGAAGCACTGCGCGACGTGGTACACGTAATCGACGTTCCGCGATCGGCGGACGGGCAGGTGCTGTACGTCCTCATGAATGCAGAACTGGACGAAGCAGTCGCCGTGTTAACCGATCTGGACGGCCTGACTGCGCACGATGACGACATCGGGCCAACACTAACCTCTTCCCAGGAACGCGACTGGCGGTGGCGCGCCCGTATGGCTGAAAGCGTCGCGCGGCGTTTGGAGCCCAAGCGGTTTGGTGTTAAGGCACTGTACGTGTTCGGCAGTACCAAGAACGCCACCGCCGGCCCGGCCAGCGACATCGATCTACTCGTCCATTTCGTCGGCACAGAGGAACAGCGCCGCGACCTGGAAGAGTGGCTCGAAGGCTGGAGCCTCTCGCTCAGCGAGATTAACTATCTGCGAACCGGCTATCGAACGGACGGCCTGCTCGACGTACACATCGTCACTGACGAAGATATCGCCAAGCGGACCAGTTACGCCGTCAAAATCGGTGCCGTGACCGACGCCGCCCGCGAGTTGCCGATCGGCCCGGCGAGCAACGCTGCTAAATAAGCGTTCGCGTGACCGCCTGCGGATCCGCGGGGTCGAAACGCACCAGCGCTAATTCCGGACCGTCATGTGCCGCCGAGAAACAGTGCGTGTTGCCAATCTGCTGCAACCAGCGCCCCGTAAGACGGGCGGCTTCGTGAATGTGGCCGTGCAATGTAATCAACGGCTGCTGCTCTTCGATCAGCCGCTGGATAGCGATGCTGCCCACATGCACATCAAGCGGTGCGTAGTCAATCATCTTCCCATCCAAGGCCGCCCGATCGAGACAAGTTCCGTACGGCGGAGCGTGGAATAGAAAGATCGCGCGGTCGAGCGAGCGCGGGCCAACCAAGCTGGCGATTTCGTCCTTGATCGTGGTATGCAGGATCTGGTTCTCGGGCATTGGTACGGAACGAAAGCCCTCCTCCGGCGGAACACAGCCCGGATCGACGTAGCGCGACACGTCGTAGCGTTCCCAATCCTTGAGCATGAACGGCGAAGGTGGCACGCAGGCATAGCCGTAAACGTCGTACCCGGCGAACGTCACGCGGCGGTCGTGGATATACTCCCAAACGCCGGTGGTCGCTGCTGCAATAACCGCCGCCTCTTCCGAGCGACTGTCGTCATTCCCGAGAATGACAAAGACACGCGGATAGGCCTCCTGAAGCGTCTCCTGCAACCGCTGGAATTGCCGCACGAGGTAACCATTCACGAAATCCTCGTGATCAAAGTCGAGTGATTCACGCGTAGAGAGCCCCGAGGGCAGCAAGTCTCCCCCCAGGAATACCGCGTCTGGGCGCTCCTCGCCTATAAGCTTGAAGAGCGCCCGGTATCGGTCAATGTGCCCGTGTAAATCAGAGACGAAGAAACAACTCGGCATGGACCATATCTTCTCCGGAACGCCCACCTGTGTCGACCGTTAGCACCGGCGCCTCCCCATTCCAAACAACTTTCAAAATTGGGAGGCTCTCGGCGGCCGTCAGACGACGGATCTTTGGTTAACTGCTGAGCGAAGTGGGCCCGGCTCACGACTTTCCGACTGTTACAGGGATCCAGGTTTGTCGTTCGCTTGGCCGCAAGAACGCTGGCTTGGACTATTGCCGGATCCCAGGCAAGTTATGCAAGCTGCGCTGTATCAAGGACGGCTGCCTGTGGTGTGGAACAGGAGACGCTGGGCGGCGGGCAATACGAGTAGATCGGCGACCAATGCGGCCACGGCGGCGAAACTGAGCAGCAGGCCAAACTGCGCTGTCGGCCGGAATGGAGCAGCACCGAATAACAGAAGGCAACTCGCGGCGACAAACGTGCTTCCTGCGCACGGGCGCCAGCAGCGTACCAGAACTCTCCGGAGTGAATCACCGTGCGCCAGCCCGGCTGCGATGTGAATTGTGTCGTCGATTGCCATCCCCACCGCGATCGCACCAATCATCAAGGCAGGCAACCCAAGCGGCCAGCCTGTTACAACGGCCAGCACCACCAAAGCGAAGATCGGCAAGGCGTTCACCCAGGCACCGAGCAGTGCGAACAGCCAACTACGCGTCAGCAGGCCCGTGACGATCGCCGCGAGCAGCACCATCAGCGGCAACGAGAACATGGCGATGCGTTTCACCGTTCGAGAAACGCCCGCAAGTTGAGCCGCCACACCGGTCCAGGTGACCGTGCTTCCGCACTCCGCGGCACGCGCTTCCCATGCCGGTCGTGCGCTAATCAGCGCCGGCAGCGAATCGTTGGCAGCCAGACACCAGTACACCCGATCAGGGCCATCGACGAACTCGCTGATGTCCAGCGTCTTTCTGATACCCGGCGTATCTCCGAGAATCGTCGCGACCGGGCAATCGCCACTCACAACGAGTTGAAATGGCAACATGCCGGTCAGCCGGACGTCAAGCGTGTGAAAATCGCCAGCGACGGCCGCGCTGGACGGAAAGTATCGCAGCGGGTCAGTCTCGAAACGCAGAAACGCGGCGGCGGGAATGGCGCCGATGCTCAGCAGCACGGCAGCAATGCAAATCGTGCCAGGCCTGTGTTCCACCATCCCCACCGACAGCCGGCGTCCCAGACGCGTCAGAACGCCCGGTCGAGGCGGCCTGCCGTCCGGCGGCGGCACGAGTGTGACAACTGCCAGCCACGCCAAACCTAAGCCGATAACGCCCGCAATCGCGAAATCTCGGATGGGCGCCAAGTCGGTCACGGCAAAACAAGCAATCCCCGCCGCAGTTGTCCAGCCACACAGCACGAGCGCCCATACAATCCCAGGACGGGTCGCACGATGGGCGGCATACGAAAAGCCCAACGATAGCATCATCGGCGGTACAACGGACAACGACATGTCCATGGGGACCGCCAACCAAGAGAGCCCACCAATGAGCACGAGCTGGCTGAGGACAAGCCCCGCCACCGCGGCGAGCGCCGCACGTGCGCGACCGGTTACCCAGGCCAGCAGGACAGCACCAAGTACGGTCAGGCTCGCCACGATCAGCGGCAAACGGCGTTGGCTCCAGGCGTTTAGTTCAAGATGGAACACGGCCGGCCCGCCGACGCTGACCTCGGCCGCACGTGGTCCGAGCGTCTTCGCCAGCGTGTTACGCACATCCTGGACGAAAGCCTCATCCGTGGCGGAGGCGGTGGGAAAGCAGAAAACGCCGACAAAATCCCCATCGCGGCTAACGACAAAGTCTTGCGGACTAATGCCGCGGAGTGGGCCGAAAGCTTCAACCGTCGCGGGATCGATGCACATCGCGATTGTCGGGCATGCGCGCAGAGCATCGCTGATTGTCTCGGGCGTCGCCAGCGATGCCGGGAATCCGACAACAACATACGAGGCGAAGCTGCCCCGCGTTTCCGCGGCGGGAATCCAATCCGCCAGACGATTATCGACGCGATACTGGCGCAAACCCATCGCGGCGGCAAAGGCAATCCCCAGCCAGATGGTCCATGCAAGCAAGGAACTGGCGCGCAGTGCGCTTCGCATACGTTTCTCGGCAAACAAGGTCAAGCCCGCAACAGGTGCATCGGCACCAACTCGGGCATCTTAAAACAGAAAGGAGTCATTCAACATGGACGAACAGGAAATCATCAAGCGAACAGTGACGAGCGAGTGTTTCAAGGCCGAAGCGGCTTACGTGCGACGCGGCGGCATCGAGACCTCGACGGAGCCGCGCATGCTGAAGCGAATCGACGACCGATTCGTGCGTACCGTGTTCCCGACCAGTGTCAAGGACATCAATGACGGCCTGATCGTGGCGATGGTGTGCCTGTGGGACGAGCAGGAGCAGATCAACGTCTACGCCCACTGCATCAGTGCCGGCCCGGGCGTGAACGCGCAACTTCGGGCACTGTACTCGCCGCTGGGCCAGGTCAAACCGCAGCCGGGCGTGGAGGGCGACAAGGCAGTCACGAAATTCATTGCCTGGAAGCAGGCCTCGTGGGGCAAATTCCTGAATGAGGAACTCGAGCTTGGAACGACTGAGGCCTCACAGCGCTGGCTGGCCAGTTTCTGGAAGGCACTTGACCGAATGTATGGCGGAGGAAACCTGCGTGGCTGATTCGCGCGCCCCACATGGAAGCAAAGCTGTGTTGATGTCGAGCCGATTGCACGCTGTGTGCGCCCTGCTCGCATTGCTCGGTGCCGGCTTGTCCGGCTGCACTACCGGGCGCTACGTCGAGGGCGTGCAGCTTGCAGCCGAGCGTGCCGGCGTGGGCGACGCCGCCAGCTTCGCCGTCAGCCGACGAGGCCACTTGCGCTTCGATCATGCAACGCTCTCGGAACTCGATGACGTGCTTCGTCTCGACGACCTCGATGCCATGAAGAAGTCTGGCTCGGCCACACTCACGACGGCTAATGCAATCGCCACGCGCGCGGTCGACGACGAACTCGACCGGTTGCCGCCCAAGGAACTCGATCACCTCGTGGATCAGTATCGACTCGCGGAGATTCCGGTCGAACCACACGCTCGCCGCGCCGCGCTCAAGGCGGCCTATGCCGAGCGGGCCACTGCGCTGCTGAAAGCCGACCAGGAGCACCTGGCGGAGCTGCCGACTGTCTCGGCAGCGAGACGCTTTCTGCAAGAGATCCGCGATGCGGTTGCGCCGCCGCCGGGCGATCGCGGCAAGGTCGCGCGGGCATTGCTCGGCGCTCCGCTTTTCCTGCCCGCAGCCATTGGCGCCGAGATCGCGGATGCCGAGGCGACCGACCGAGCGGTGACAGCCGACTTCACGCAGATCGCGGTATACAACCCGCCGAGTACCGTCGCGCCGCCCACGGCGGAGGAACTCGAGAACGCGGCCCCGGCGCAACTCGCGCAATGGTTCGCCCCCGTCTTCGTGCAGCAGGTGGATCCCGCCGCGGACTACCCGCCCGATGATGATCGCGTCGGGCGCGTGTGGCTCGATGGCACACCGGACGTCGTGGCTGTTCATGTGGACACGACAGCGCCGGTCGTCTACTGGTCACACCAGGTGGCGAAGGTCGAGCAGCGACGCTACGACCAGTTGGTATACGTCGCGTGGTACCCGCGCCATCCGGCAATGTCTGACAATGATCCCTCGGCCGGCAACATCGATGGCGTCGTTGTACGTCTCACGCTGGATCGACATCATCGCCCCGCCGTCTATGAATTCGTGCGGAGTTGCGGCTGCTATCACACTCTGTGGGTGGCCGAATTCGTGGAAGCAGCAGCGCGGGCGGAGTACGGTCCTCCGACAGCCGCGCAGCAGTTCGCCGTACAACGCACCGGCACAAAGCGTGAACTGTTCATGCCGGAACTCGTGCCGGATGACGGGGCGCGGCCGCACCGGCCGATCGCGTATGTCAGCGCCGGATACCATTTGCTGATGCGTATCCATCCGCTGACAGACGAGGATCTGGCCGGCGAGATCACACGCGAATACACGTACCAACTGCGCCCCTACGACGAATTGACGCGTTTGCCACTCGGAGACGGCGTGGCAAGCATGTTTGGCAGCGACGGTCTCGTGCATGACGCGGGGCGTCGTGAAGGCTGGCTGCTAGCGCCGACCGGGATGCTCAGTGCCGGCCAGCCACGTCAGTTGGGAACCATGAAGATCCGCATGGACGCCTACGATTACGACGATCCGCGATTGCTCGAACGCAACCTGCGATTGCCGGCGGATTTTTGAGGACGCAACCGGATGCTCTCACGCCTGCGAACCTGTGCGGGTACCGCGCCAGACGATCGGCCGGCGTGTGAGCATCCACCACCACGACCGCAACAGGATGGCACCCACGACAACCACCGAGACGGGATAGAGCCACAAGTATCGGCGGTCGCAACGGCACAAGCCCCACGCACGGTAGCTGACCGAATAGACAGCGACGAAATGCAGCCACAGCAACACAATGAACACCAGCGTCAGGCGATCATCCGGCCAGCCATGGCGGACAACATGGAGTGCCGCGAGCGGCGCGCCGACGCTCGGCAGCAACGATCCGCCTGCAAGCGAAACCATGCTCGCCAGCAACTTCCAGCGCCGTTGCAGGGCGCCGATGAAGATGCGCGTCCAGCCGTTATAGGTCTCGCGGAAGTTCGTATACATCCGCACCGCAACGATCTCCGGGCCGAGTGCTGTTCGCAACCGCAGGCCAAAACGCTTCGCGTGCTGCGCCAACGGGATATCTTCAATCACCGTGTCGCGGGCGCAGTCGTGCCCCCCCATCGCCAGGTAACGCTCCCGGCGTCCAAGAACGAATTGTCCATTGGCGTATGCGAGCGAAGACGACGCCTGGTTTGCTCGAAACGGCGGAAACCAGTAGAGAATCAACGCGCCGCACAGCGGGATGAGCATGTGCTCCCAGAACGAGCGATGATCGGCGGCAATCCACAACGTCAGCAAATCGGCGTTGTGCTGTTCCGCGTGTTCGACGGCCCCCGCGAGCCCGCCGGGATCAAAACGGCAGTCAGCATCGGCAAAGAGTACCCACGGCGAACTGGCAAGTTCTCCGCCGCGCTGACAAGCATGCGCCTTGCCAGCCCATCCGGCGGGCAAGGCGTCGATACGCACAACGCGGAGCCGCTGGTCTCCTTCGGCGGCGGCGCTGGCGACCGCCGCGGTATCATCATCCGAGCGATCATCCACAACGATGAGTTCGCGAACGACAGGCCCTTGCGAGAGCACGGTTCGCACGCACTCGGCCAGTCGCTCGCTTTCGTTCCGGGCAGGAATGACGACCGACAAACAGCCGTCGCGTGCGGCACCGGACGCGGGTGCGACGTACAGCCCCAGTGGCCGGGCGAGCGACAGCAGCACATGCCGTACCCACCAGCCCGCCACGACGACGCCATAGAACCCGATTGCGATCCACCACACCGACACGAGCGACTCCCTGTGTATCGAAAGTACTTGCCCAGCCACGCTGAAAGCCGCGGGGCCTCAGATGATCGTAGACAAGGAGCCCGCCGGTGAAAACGTTTGCGAGAAAAGAGCGCCCGTGGATCCTTCTCACCGGCGCCACCGGCTTTCTTGGAGCGGCGCTGGTGCACGAGCTCATCACACGCAACCAGCGTGTGCTCTGTCTGGTGCGCAGCGATAGCCCAACAACCGCCCGGGAACGTGTCGTGAACGTATTGCGCTCCTGGACCAGCGACGTGGAGCATCTGTTCGAGACCGGACGGCTCGCGGTCATCCGGGGCGACTTGCACGCGTCTGCGGCGGGGATACCGGCGGATCTTCAGGCAGGCTTGCGAGCTCGCATCGCATCAGTGGTTCACGTGGCGGGCAACGTACGCTTCTCGGCCACGACCGATGGAGAACCGGCGCGTACCAATGTCGGTGGCACGGAGCAGGTCTTCAAACTGGCCCACGCGTTGGATTGCCGCGACTGGCATTTTGTGAGCACGGCCTATGTCGCGGGAGCCGTAAAGGACGCACGCGAGCAAATGTACGCTGCGCCGCCTCCTTTCCGCAACGTGTATGAACAAAGCAAGTGGGAAGCCGAACAGCGAGCGGCCACGCTGGCACAGCAAGCCGCGGCGACACTGACGATCTATCGCCCGTCAATCGTCGTGGGACACAGTGAGACCGGCCAGGCCACGCGGTTCACCGGCGTTTATTACCTGTTCCGGGCAACGTCGCTGCTGGCACGCGCTGCCGCGCAACAGAAGAGCATCGATCGCCACGCCCTGCCGCTGCATATCCCCGCCCGCGCGTCCGGCCAACCCAATCTGATCTGCTCAGATGACGTGGCCCACGCGTTTGGGACGCTTTTTGCTGACAAAGCGGCGCACGGCGGCGTCTATCATGTCACGCATCCGGAGCCGCCCACGAACGCGCAGCTAAAACGCGTGCTCGAAGCGGAGTACGACCTGGCCGGTGGCAGCTTCGTGGGCGACGCCAAAACGGACACGGATCAATCACCGCCGACACAACACGCGCCGTTGCAGCAACTCTTCGACGAGGTAACGCAGCCCGTAGCGGACTATCTGTTCGATGCGCCCCGTTTCGACCGCACGCAGGTCGATCGATTCGTGAAGCAGCCGCCGGCCCCGTGGACGGATGAGCGGCTCGCCCGACTGATCGCATTCGCCGAGCATGGCGGCTGGCGCGCCAGTGGAACCGCCCGGCACGCGGAAACACAAGTTGAGGAGGTGGGCAAGTACTTTCTCGAGTTCCTGCCGGCGCGAATGGCGGGGCCACACCTGGCAGCAATCCGCGACACCGACCTGTCCGTACGATTCGAGATTGGCTCGGTGACGGGGGGGCACTGGTGGTGTCGGTTCGCGAATGGCCGGGTCGTGACGGTCGAGCCGGCCGCGAACAAACCGGCCGATGTTGTCTATCGAACGAGCGTGCTACGTTTTCGAGCAGCCGTCGCCGGCGAGATCAGTGGAGCGGAGCTGTTCTTGTCCGGCGATGCACAGGTTGAAGGCGATATCGAACGCGCGCTGAAGTTCGCCATGGTGCTGGAAGAATTCGTGCGGGCTCATCCTTACGCCCCGCCGGCATCCACCACAAACATCAATGCAGACGGAACAACCTGACATGAGCACTCCCACGCAGCCACTGGACATCGAAGAGGAAACCGTTGAAATCGAGAGCCCAGCCGCTCGGTTGACCGGAGTCCTCGCATATCCACTCATCGGACGGCCCAAACGTGCCGCGCTGATCGTGGGGCCCCATCCGCTGATGGGCGGTCGGCTCGAAAACAATGTCGTCCGGCAGGTTGGGCGTGGTCTGGCCGAGCGTGCGTTCGCGACGCTCCGCTTCGAGTTCGACGACGCCAGCGCGGCTCCCGATGTAATGGCCGAGTTCTGGCGCACCGGACACGCCCCCGACGATCCGCAACGAGCGGTGGATTCGCGGGCGGCACTGGACTGGCTCTCTAGTGTGTGTACCGGGCCGATACTGCTGATCGGCTATTCCTTCGGCGCGTCGTTGCTGGCCGGCCTGCTGAACGAACGGAGCAGCGGCGTTGTGCTGATCGGGGCAACGTTCGCACAACACGACTATCGTGCGCTCGCCGCCAACAGCGTTTCCAAACTCGTTATCGCCGCGGACAACGACTTCGCAACGCCGATGACAACCACGGAGCAATGGGTCGCCACGGCCGCCGACCCCAAGCGACTCGTCGTGATGCCGGCGGCCGAGCATTTCTATCGCGGCCACGAAGGTCGCATCGTCGAGGAGATTCTCCAGTGGCTACCGCGCTGAACTACGACGAGCATCTACGCCGCATCCTGCGGATTCACTTCGACCCAGATGGCGGTGCGCCGTATTGGCTCAAGCGTCAGCGAGAACTCGGCTTTGATGTCGTCAGCGAGATTCAATCACTGGCCGACTTGCCGCGCCTGGGAGCTTTCGACGAGAACGCCCTGCGTGACCAGCCGCTGAGAGACTTCATTCCGATCAGCCGCCGTGCTGCGCTCGCGGGAGCGATCGTAACCGAGACGGGCGGCACGACCGGGGCTCCCAAGCGAACGGTTTTCGCACGCGAGGAATTCGAGGAAGCCTTCATCACCCCCTTCGTCCGTGCGGCACAGCACGCGGGCTTTCCACTTGGGGCGACGTGGCTCTGGGTGGGACCGAGCGGGCCGCACGTGATCGGCCAGGCGGCGGCGTGGTGCGCAACGGCACTCGGCAGCCCTCAACCGTTCAGCGTCGATTTCGATCCGCGGTGGTTTCGGAAGCTGCCGGCGGATAGCCTGGCACGCGAGCGCTACATGGAACATCTGCTGGAGCAAGCGCTGCACGTCATCACGCGTGAGCCGGTGGAAGTGCTGTTCACAACGCCCATCGTTCTCGAGCAGCTCGCGGAACGAATGAACACAGCGGCGCGAGAGCGAGTTCGCGGCGTGCATTACGGCGGAATGCGCGTTGAACCGGCACTGCTGCACAAGGCGCAGACCGAGTGGTTTCCGCGCGCCGTACACCTCGCCGGCTACGGCAATAGCCTGTTCGGTCTATGCATGGAATTCGGCGGCGCGCCGGATCGGCAATTACGCTATTATCCTTATGGAGCCCGCCATGTCGTACGCATAGGCGATAACGGCCGCGTGTGGATGTCGCGTCTGGACCCAACAGTGCTCATCGCCAATCTCGCCGAGCGGGACCGCGCAACAACGACGGCGGACGTCGCTGCCCCCGTGCCCGGATATGGGCCGCCGATCGAAGATCCGCGTCCGTTCGCGCAGCCCACGCGCGGCGGC